>CAXMPY010000023.1:0-18994 GCA_964195275.1 uncultured Paracoccaceae bacterium | reverse complement strand
AAGCAGATCATGGAATTGGACTACTTGCAAAAAATGTGTCGCGGTGGCGCTTTAGACACCAGCATTCAGCGTCATGTCGAAGCTAAACAAAGCGAAATCGATATTCTGCGTCAAGATATGCAATTGCGAAATCCACATGATGATGCAGTCAGTTGGTATCACACAAAAATCAAAGAACTGCGCAAACGGCCTGAATTTGATTCGACGCGAAATGAAATTCTTGCGTTGCAAAAGCCATAACCAAGGCCCGAGCCGGGTTGTTAGCTGCGCACCGGTTTGTTATGGCACAAAAGTTCGGAGTTTCCGGCGTGACCAGCGGTCCCTTAGCTCAACTGGATAGAGCAGCCGATTTCTAATCGGCAGGTTGAGGGTTCAAGTCCTTCAGGGACCGCCAATCTTGGGTCCGATTGTGAAATTTGATATACGTGCATTCCGCAAATATTGTTGTTCGCCAGCCTACGGACATTAGTCTACCGGATCAGGGCTTGACCGTATCTTTTGAAAAAAAGTAGGCCGCCCATAACGGGCGGCCCAAACTAACTAACAAACTGAATACTTGCGGCCGCTAACATGAAGCTGTGTCTGAACTCAACAACTCCGGAACAAGGTAACTAGGCAATCTGGCCACTGTATTACTATTTCTAATCCAACATTAGTAAAAATGATACAAAATGTCAACCCAAATCCTGAACCTAACCCCCAACAGCGACTTCTGTGACATTTCTGTTCGTCGGGCCCATTGCAAGTTGCCGGTTCTGGTATTCTGGGTTCTTGGACAGTTCAATATGGGCAAATTCCAAATGACGCGCCGGCACCTGCGGAAACAGGTGATGGACAAGATGAAAACAATCGTTGCGTGGAAACAAAAACAGACGCAAGAGCCACGGCGTCACCACATTGCGCGACGCTTCAAGGTCATCGTGTTCCCCAACAATACCGGCGTGATCCAGACAATCGGTCCAGAAATTGATGGTCGGAAAGATATAGTACAGCGGCACCAGAACAAAAAATACCGCCGTATAGGGATTGAAAACCGCAAATAGGCTGATTGCCAGCAAGATGCCAATTTTTAGAGCCAGGAAATATTTTCCATCCTGGCCCGAAAGATTAATACCGGAATACATTTTTAAGTGGCGGCCCAGCAAAGGCGTTGCGATATGCCGGGCGACGGATGAGTAGGTAAGCGGTTCGTGTAGCCGGAATTTTTCAATGACGCTCATTTCACGGTCGTTTTCGTAGTCGCCAAGATTGGCGTGGTGCGACAGGTGATCATCTTTGTATTGCTTGAAACAACCCGTTAGCAGCGATGCGCCCAGCCGGCCCAGTCGCACATTGTCGCCTCGGTGATCGGAAAAACTTGAATGGACGCATTCATGCACAATGTTGTTTATGCCACGCAAACGGGTGCCAATAAAGATCGCCGTCAGGACCATCAGCACGACAGTCAGAGCCGTCGATGTAAGCGATAAAAGGTAGTTGCCGACAAATATGCCGGCAAAGACCTGCGCCACATAAGAACCGACCATTAACCATGCTGACCACCGGGAATATCGCGACATTCCGACAAATCGACGCATGAATTTTTGACGTATTATTTCACCAGACATATGGCCCCCGCCGCGTAATTGAGAAACAATAAGTACCGATAAGTACCTTTGTTGATACCCCTGATATTAATTTTGTCGGGCAGTGTGCCTTCCAAAAATCAGCTTGGCTTATGATTTTATTGACTTATTTGGGCCGAATTCAACATTTAGCTTGATTTCTTTGGCCACACACTAATATTTCATAAGGTAGCCTAATAAAAAAAGTTGCTCAGTTATGGAATTCGATTACGATTCATTGGTCGCCCTGGCGGCAGTTGTGCGCGAAGGTGGCTTTGATGCCGCCGCAAAGTCGCTGGATGTGACCCAATCTGCGGTTAGTCAGCGAATCAAACAGCTCGAAGATAAGGTCGGATCTGTATTGATTGTGCGGGGTCGGCCCTGTGTGCCGACTGAGATCGGATTGCAGCTGTGCCAGCATGTAGAACAGGTGACATTGCTGCAACACGAACTAAGCGACCGAATGAATACGATGATCGACAAAAAGGGTACGCGTGCCGCGACTATTCGGATTGCCGTGAACAACGACAGTCTGGCATCCTGGTTCCCGCAGGTCATTAATCGGGCGGCCGGGGAATTGGGGATCAGATTTGATGTAATACCTGATGATCAGGATCATACAGAACAAAGCCTGAAATCTGGTGATGCGCTGGCGGTGGTTACGGCCGTTGAGAAACCAGTTCAGGGCTGTCGCAGAATCTCGTTGGGTGCAATGGAATATATGGCGGTGGCGTCGCGCGAATTTTATGACGCCCATTTTTCCAAGGGTGTTTCCATCAAAACGCTTAAAAGCGCCGCCTGTTTAGCATTTGATCGCAAAGACACCATTCAAGAGCAATGGATGATGCTTTGCTTTGGTGAATCGTTTTCGCCGCTAACCCATATGGTACCTTCCTACGAAGGCTATGTTGAATGCTGCTTAAACGGTACAGCTTGGGGTTTGGTGCCAAGTGTCGTGGGATTGCCCCATATTAAAAGCGGTAAGTTCGTTGAATTGGTCCCCGACAAAAGAATTAAGATTTCGCTGCATTGGCAATCAAGCACCCAATCCAGCGAAATATTACGTTTGCTGGGCGATATCGTAACCGAAGAAGCGCAGGTTCACCTGGCTCCAGATGATTTTAGACCCAACTGAATTCAAATCTGAAGGTCGAACCGGACAGTTATTAAGGACGTTTTGGATGGCTGCGCCCGGTCAGGTTTGCCAAGTTTAGCGATATTATCAGGACAGTTCGGTGGGAATGCACCGCTTTGTCGACCGTCGTCGCCATATTTTTGCCCAATAAGGTTAATATTTTTAATCTAGATATTGAATGTTGCGCGATACAATAGAATTGCCGCCAGATGTTTACGAAATTTGGGTTGGCAGTTCCGGACGCGCTTGGACAAAGGAACTTGGTGTGTTTGCGCGTGAAGAACATAGTCCTGTTGACTATATGGCTACAGGTTATCTTAAATGGTATGACCAAAAGGCTGGTTTTGGCTTTTTGCAATCTGATGACGTCCCTAGCGACGTTATTATTCGCCTGGCTGCGCTGCAAGATTACGGTGTGACAGAAATCGCAGATGGCGCGTTGTTGACATTTGAATATACCCACACGCAACGCGGGTTGGCTGTTAGCCGAATAACATCAATCGAGATACCTGGGCGACCGACCGCCGACATTCAGAGCAGCCAGAAATATTCTGACCTATATCCGGCCAGAGTGAAATGGTTCGACCCGCAAAAGGGTTACGGATTCCTGCGCCGGTTCGGAGAAACAGAAGATATTTTTGTCGGAAAAGCAACATTGGATGACTCCGAAATCGATAGCCTCAACACGGGTGACGCGATTTGCCTGCGTACAAAAGTTGGCAAACGCGGCACGACTGCCGCAGCAATTTTCCCATGGGAAGCAGCGATGTCGTAAAGACTAGTTTTTTGTCGTGCTGCCGAATTGGTATTTGAATACGGCATTTGACGCGAACTATTTCTTCACAGGCGCACCACCTACAAAATGGTTTTCATTCACATAATCACAGGGCGCTTCTTGCATTTCTAGATGCAAGCCTGTTCCGGTGAACGGATGCGCGCGCGCTAGATCTTCGTCAAATTCAATACCAAGTCCTGGCCCGGTTGGAGCACGGATGAATCCGTCTTCCCAGATGATCGAGTTTTTGATCAAGGCCATGTGGAATTCACCACCGGTCTGGATTGTTTCAGCCATCAACAGGTTCGGGATTGAAACAGACAGGTGGATGTTCGCGGCCCATTCCACCGGACCACAATATAGATGTGGGGCAATCTGAGCGTTGTAGGCTTCTGCAAGTGCCGCGATTTTCTTGGCTTCCCAGATGCCGCCCGATCGTCCCAGCGCCGGTTGCAAGATCGTGGCTGCACCAGCGCGAAGTATGGGCGCAAATTCGGCCTTGGTGGTCAGGCGTTCGCCGGTGGCAATCGGAATACTGGTGGCCGCCGCAACCCGGGCCATTGCATCAACATTATCCGGGGAAACCGGTTCTTCAAACCAAAGTGGTTGAAACGGTTCTAACGCTTTGGCCAACCTGATCGCACCGGATGTGGAAAACTGGCCGTGGGTGCCGAACAGCAGGTCGGCACGGTCGCCCACGGCACTGCGGATTGCCGTGCAAAACGCGGCTGAGCGGGCAATATCAGATAGCGCCGGTTGATGGCCGCCCCGGATGGTATAGGGTCCGGCCGGATCAAACTTGACCGCCGTAAAGCCTAAATCAGCCAACGCGGCCGCGCTTTCGGCGGCCAGTTCAGGTGATGTCCAGAAATCGTGGGTGCTGTGGCCGGGCAGAGGGTAAATGTAGGTATAGGACCGCACGCGTTCGTTCGTGCACCCACCCAACAATGCCCACACAGGCCTGTCACGGTCTTTACCCAAAATGTCCCAGCAGGCAATTTCCAGCCCGGAAAATGCGCCCATCACCGTCAAGTCCGGGCGCTGCGTAAAACCGGATGAATAAGCCCGGCGAAACATCAGTTCAATGTTCTCTGGGTTTTCGCCCTGCATGTGGCGCGCGAACACGTCTTTGATCACTGCGGTCATCGCATCCGGTCCGACTGAGGCGGCGTAAACTTCGCCGTAACCCGTGACACCAGTGTCCGTCGTCAGCTTAACGAATATCCAATACCGTCCGCCCCATCCGGGTGGCGGCGAGGCGACAACGAAAATTTCAAGGTCTGTTAGTTGCATGCCACCACCCATTTTTCTAGAAACCCAAGTATGGAAAACGAAATCACGATCCGCTGGTTAGGTCCAGAAGATTTGGATTTGTTAGTTGCTGTGCCCGAAGGATTATTTGACCACCTTGTCGATCCCAAACAGGCGGAAACGTTTCTAAAATGCAACCTGCACGAAATAATAATAGCGTTTTCTGGTGATCTTGCCGTTGGCTATGCATCCGGAACAATCCTTTTGCACCCGGATAAGAAGCCGTCCCTGTTTATCAACGAGGTTGGTGTACGCGATGAATTTTTGCGCCGTAGGATTGGTAAACAAGTAACCCAAGCACTGGTCGATTTGGACCGGGAACTGGCATTGGATGGGGCCTGGTTGGGCACAGAAATCGGCAATGCCCCGGCGCTGGCGTTATACCGGTCGATGCAGGCGGACGAAGTTCCTGGCGTATATTTCGGCTAGGATGGCGCGTTGGACGACGTTTAGCCAACGCTGCCCATATGCGCCGTCACGACCCTTTGCAGCACGGGTGCGTAATGGGCAAACGGCGGTGTTTGGTGGCCGGACATTTTGCCCATATCATCCCATTTGCGCACCTGAATGATATCTGCAAGGTTTTTGATCTTTTTAAATTCGGCCACTTCTTCGCTGTTCATCGGGCCGCCCTGTAAGCGTAAGGTGTGAACCGACGCTGCCGATAGTCCTGCAAAATAAGCCGGATCAGTCGCGCATAAATAGCGTTTGGCGGCCACGTGCTGGCGGGCGCAATCTGTCACAATTGCGGGGAAGAAATCTTGCAGCACGCGTGCGCCTGCCTCTTCGTGCAAGGCGTCAGTACCCTGTGCCATAGCGTCATCAGGAAATTCGTTGGTGAAATGCCCAATGTCATGCAGCAAGGCGCCAGCGATCAATCGATCCCCGGCGTCGGCCTGTTCCGCCAGTTGGGCAGCCTGCAACATATGTTCTGACATGGTGACGTTCTCACCAAGATATTCCTCTGCGCCACGTCGGTTAAAAATATCACCAAGAAATGCAACGATATTGTTTTTATTCAGGGTTGAAAAATCAGGCAGGCTCATTTGCGGTCTCCTTTTGATGTTCTAGCGCTGCAAGCGTTGATAGCAACCCATCCTTGTCAGCGTAACACCCCTGCAGCCAGCGGTTACCGGCACCAGAATACCCTTTGCGTGCATGCAAAACGCGGGTGTTGTCGACGATAAACGCCTCCCCCGGGGCCAGTTTGAACGTCACCTCCATGTCTGGGTCATCGATAATGTCTGACAGATGGCGATAGGCGGCGTAATAGGCTTCCATTTCATCGAAAGGTACATCGACAAATGGTGCGATTGACCGTGAATTAAACCGGACTGACACCAGTTCGCCATCCGTGGCCAGTTCGATCATCGGACGTTTGGAGGATAATCGAACACCAGATTCCCCGGCATATGAAAACCGTGCCGTGTACCGGGCTAAAAGGTCAAATCCTTCCGGGTTTTCTGCCCGCAGCCGCAACGCTGCTGCAAAGCCGTCAACCACCATATTCTCGCCGCCACTTGCCGAATTTTCAAGGCAGGCCAAAATCTGCAATGTCGGCACCGGGTCCCTGTAGGGGTTATCGGTGTGGGCCTGCAACCCAAGCCCGGTATAGGCCAAGTTGGTTGGATTGATTTCTGTTCGTACCTCGAATTTACGACCATAATTGGTTTCTCGAACATATCCAAATAGGGCGACGACATCGAATAAACTGCCATCCTTCGTTGGCAAGTTGGTAACTTTGGCAAAGCCAAACTGGCGGATCGAGAACAACCAGTTACGCCGCGCCGCATCATCGTTTCGCAACCGGGTCAAATCATCGGTTGGTACCTGTTTCGCAAGGCCAGAATTCCAGGTCTTCGCGTTGGCACGTAAGTGCGGTTGAAAGGTGTGGGGCTGGGTGTCGTAACCGTTGTTCAACAGCCAATCGATTGAAAATTGGCATGTTTTATCGCCAGGTGTGAATGTCAGATGCAACACATCGCCATCAACTACGGCATCCGTGATCGTAACGTCAGTGGGTAAATCTTGCATCGTGATCAGGCGCTGACCATTGTAGGGGTCGCGTGTGTCAGCATCGGACGAATTGTCGAGTAGCCAAATCGCATGGAACCGGATCGACGCATCACTGGTTGTCAGCAACAGTTGTTTTCCATCGGATTTAATCGCAGCGTGATGATCTGCCATTTGGTACCCTTTCAATCAAAAACAATAACATTTCGCCGGGCGGCCCCGGCCTTGGTATTTTCGATCGCTTCATTGATCTGATCCAATCGCCAGCGCCCAGATACCAGTTCATCCAGCTTTAGCCGTCCCTGCTGGTACAGTTCTACCATCCAGGGAATATCGCGTTTCAGGACCACATCGCCCATCTTGGTGCCGATCAGGGACTGGCCCGCGCTGGCGATGAAAACGGGTTCGTATTCTGACAGCTGGCCAGAATGGGGCATCCCGACCATGACCATTTTACCGCCCGAGGTCAGATATCTTGGTGCTGTGTCAAAGGCAGCAATGGCCCCCACCGTGACAAGAACTGCATCAGCGGCCCGCCCAGCCATCGCCCCAGCAGCCCGCCAAGGTTTGGGGTCAGTGGCAAGAATGCCATCGGTTGCGCCAAATTCCTTCGCGACGGCCAGTTTTTCTGCGGTCATATCAACCGCAATTATCCGCGATGCGCCTGCAATCCGTGCACCTTGAATGGCATTCAACCCAACACCACCTGCGCCGATGACAACAACAATATTGCCGGGTCGTATGCCCGCGGTAATGATGGCAGCGCCCGCGCCGGTAATGACGCCGCAGGACAATAGGCAAGCCGCATCCATCGGAATATCCGCCGGAATACCGACGACTTGCGACTGATCAACCACAATCTTTTCGGCAAATGCGCCAATACTCAACCCATGTTCCAGCGTGCCGCCAGTTGCTGTGCTTAGTGGCCCTGTGTCGCGGTCATAAGGCGTTGGACAGTAGGCAGGTGCCCCCGTTTCGCAAGTTGAACAAGTGCCGCACGCCCGCATCAAAGTTGCAATAACTGTGTCGCCGATGCTGTATTCACTGACGCCCGCGCCGACGGCACTGACGGTGCCGGCTGCTTCGTGACCATAAACGGCGGGCAAGGTGCCGCCCCAACCGCCATCTATATAAGATATGTCAGAGTGGCAGATTGCGCAGGCGGCTAACGTGACTTCGACTTCGCCAGCAATCGGTGCGCGTAGTTCGACATCTTCTACAACCAGTGGGGTTCCAAATTCTTGGCAAACAGCGGCTTTGATCGTTGTCATATTTGACCCCCTTATTCCGCGATAGATTGCTGGCCTTCGAATACCAAATCAATATCGTTTCCGACAATTAATAGTCGGTATCATGGTTTCGCTGAGATTGGTTTAGAGCGTATAAAAATCAATATTGAAACAACGATCAATGCGGCTGACAAAAGAAAGGGTGCACCAGGTAAGTGAACCGGGGCATCGACATTGGTAAAATACCAAAATATTTGGGTCATGACCAACGGTGCCACGATCACCGCGACTGCATTGATACTTGTCAGAGTGCCCTGCAATTCACCCTGTTGATCATCTCGCGCCGTGCGCGACATGATGCCCTGCATCGCTGGTCCGGCCATTGATCCCAATGCTGTCAGTGGCGTTAACAGTAATGCCAGAATGCCGCTTGAAACGAATGCCAGGAACATGAAAGCCACCAGATCAATCGAAAGACCTACAAGCACAGTGTTGCGTTCACCTAAGTATTTCAGGATCGGCTTCATCAATACGCCCTGCACGATGGCGATGGAAATACCAAACGCCGCCAACGAAACACCGATCATGCCCGGGCCCCAACCAAAGCGGGCCTGACCGAAATAGGCCCAGATCGCCGGGTACACAAAAAACGCGACCCCATATATTAGCGAAATTAGCAACAGCCGCCCAATTCCTGGCAATTGACCAATATGCTTGAAAGCGCCAAGCGGATTTGCGCGACGCCATTTGAATGGGCGGCGAATGCGATCTGTAACAGTTTCGGGCAGGACAAAATAGCCAAAGCACATGTTGAAAAAAGCCAAAGCCGCAGCTGCGTAAAATGGTGCGCGGGTGCCATATCCGGCCAATAATCCACCCATCAGTGGCCCCAGCACAAAGCCAATCCCAAAGGCCGCCCCAATCAAGCCAAAATTTGCAGATTTTTCGTCCGGTTTGGATATGTCGGCCATATAGGCACTGGCGGTTGATTGTGTGGCAGCGGTGATACCACCGACAACCCGTCCCATTAAAAGTAGCCATACCGTGCCTGCCAACGCCATGACCAAATAATCCACGGTCATCACCAGCAACGCCGCCAACAGCACCGGTCTGCGACCCCTGCGGTCGGAAATATTGCCAAGGGTTGGCCCAAACAAAAATTGCATCACGGCATAGGCCGCCGCCATGATGCCACCCCAGATTGCCGCATTGCCCAGGTCTTGACCGCTGACTTCTTGTATTAAATCGGGCATCACGGGCATGATTAACCCGATGCCCATTGAATCAAGCACAACTGTGATCAGAATAAAAATGACAGGCAGTCGGGCGGTCATGTGGGCCATTTATTATTTTGCATTGACGGCATATAGGCGCGTAAGCGCGGATTGCAATTGTTGTCTAGGTACTTGCACGCAGCCCCAATATTTCGCGGGCTTCGCGCCAACCCGCGACCGGGCGTTCATATTTTTCACACAGGCCCGCAGCCCGCGCCACCAGCGCAGCGTTTGACGGGGCCAGCGTTTCGCGATCCAGGCGCATGTTATCTTCCAGCCCGGTTCGGGTATGACCACCAGCGGCAATTGACCATTCATTCACCACAATTTGACCCGGTCCAATACCAGCAGCGCACCAAACCGCGTCCGGGGCCAGCCGGTTCAAAGTTTCGATATAGAAATCAAATATTGGTTTATCGACCGGCGTCGCATTTTTGACGCCCATAACGAACTGAACGTATAGCGGCCCCGTTAGGCGGCCATCGGTCTGCAGGCGCGTGGCCTGCACAATGTGAGACAGATCAAACGCCTCGATCTCGGGTTTCACGTCATGGATGATCATTTCGCTGGCCAACCAGTCCACAAGATCGGGCGGGTTTTCGTAAACGCGCGTGGGGAAGTTGTTTGAACCGACCGACAGCGATGCCATGTCGGGGCGCAGTGGTAACATGCCGCCACGGTCCTTGCCTGCGCCCGATCTGCCGCCAGTGGACAGTTGGATAATCATGCCGGGGCAGTGGGCTTTCAGGCCCTCCATCAGTGCGGCGAACCTGTCGGGGTCTGACGTCGGGGTTTGATCATCGTTGCGCACATGGCAATGGGCGATGGTGGCACCCGCCTCGAACGCTGCGTGCGTACTTTCGATCTGTTCAGCCACGGTGATCGGCACTGCTGGGTTATTTTCTTTGCGCGGAACTGAACCCGTGATGGCAACACAGATGATGCAGGCGTTCGGCATGTTCTATTCCGTTTCGCGGGTTTTAAAGTGGGCGATGATCTGACCGTGGTCTGATGCCAGTTTATTATAGGGTGCTTCGGGGTGCGACCCGTCTGTCAGATGGTCATTCAGGACCGAAAAATATTCCATGCTGGCGATGTGGTTGGCATGTTCGGCCAGAAAATGGCGCGACATTAATATCTGGTCAATGCTTTCGTACACACCGCCAAAGGCAGATGTATAGACCATATCACGCAGCGATTTACGCGCGAATTGTTTTTCCGCCGAATGCAGTCGCACGGCTTCTATATTTTCGCGGATCGCCGCCGCATCTGTTTTGGAATAGCGCTGGTTCGATTTTTTCGCATCATGGCGGCGCATCCAGGCATAATTTTTGAACGGGGTTTCACCGGTGATGATCTCAGACGAAACCGCGTGTTCACCGTCATTGAAATCCCCCATCACTAGAACCGGGTTTCCCAGTGCCAGTTCTTCCAGAATAAAGCCGCGCAACACCCACGCCTCGGCCATCCGGCGCAATCCGGCGCGCAAGGCCCCAAGGGATCGGCCGTGGGCGTTGTAATTGGTGATGTCAGCTTCGGGTGCAAATTCCGCGCCCTGTTTTCGGTTGAATTCGCCCAGTTTTGATTTCAGGTGGCAATTGAACACGGTGATCGTCTGACCATCAATCGGAATGCGGACCTTTAGGATCGGGCGCGACAGGCGCGATATCCGAAAAAAGCCGCCATCTTCGCCGGACAATTCCTGAAACGGGATGTCCACAGGTTCTGCCAATTCCTGAATAACCTGTGGCGCCTCCGCAAAACCGAACCTGGACAATACCGCCACACCAGGGCGGCGATGTCCCGGTTCGCCGTCATTTACATTAGGTGCAAATGCGAGCGCGGCGTCGGTATAGGGTGTGTAGGCCAGTTTGCGGAATATTGCTTTGCGGGCGTAGCGGCTGTTGCGGTCGGGCAGGGCATCGGCATTGCTGGCCGCCCCGCGTGCATCGGTTTCTGCGACAACCGCGCGCAAAGCGGGTTCTTCAAATATTTCCTGAAAGCAGACGATGTCGGCGTCCATCGTGAACAGTTGATCGGCCAGCCAGTCTTCTTTCCAGGCATGTTCTTCAGGGGTATATTTTTCAAACTTGTAATATTCCTGATCTGCGCCGATCAGGTTTTTGACGTTAAAACTGGCGATCGTGAAATTGGTCATTGAACTACCCATACATATCTACTGCTTTTGCGAACATATCCGCGTCTACATTGCCGCCAGAGATGACAACAACAACGGTTTCGCCAGCGATGTTATCACCTTGGAACAGGGCTGCGGCAAGTGCAGAAGCACCGCCGGGTTCAGCGACAACTTTTAGGCGGCCAAAAGCGGCGGCCATAGCGCGCAGACATTCGTCATCTGACACCACGATACCGGGGCCGCAATGTTGCTTGAGCAATGGAAATGTGATGTCGCCCGATGTGGGCGTGAGAATGGCATCACAAATCGACCCCGTGGCCCGGTTATTGTGTTCGCGTTGTCCTGAAAACAGAGATCGGGCGACATCATCAAACCCGGCAGGTTCAACCGGATGAACCGTTATGTCCGGACTGGTGGCCGCTAACGCCACAGCGATGCCCGAAGTCAGACCACCACCACCGCAAGGTACAAGCACTGTATCAGCAGCAAGCCCCAGCTCGGCGGTTTGGGCGGCAATTTCCAGCCCGATCGTGCCTTGCCCGGCAATGACGAATTCATTGTCAAAAGGTTTGATCAAAGTCAGGTCGCGACGTGCCGCCAGATCTGTGCCAATTGTGCCTCGGTCTTCAGTTTCCCGGTCATACAGCACAACCTCGGCCCCCAGTGCACGGGTGTTATCGATCTTCGACTTTGGGGCGTCACTGGGCATCACAATAGTTGCGCTGGTGCCATGTTCGCGCGCCGCGTGTGCGACCCCTTGGGCATGGTTGCCACTTGAATAAGCGATAATACCCTTTGCGCGGGTGTCGGGTTCAAGCGCTGATATCGCCGACCAGGCGCCGCGAAATTTAAAGCTGCCAGTGTGTTGCAGGCATTCAGGCTTTACCAAGATTTTCCGGCCGGCAATGTCGTCCAGAAACGGCGATGACAGCAACGGCGTACGGCGCACTTTGCCCTCTAGCCGGTCATTGGCGGCCAGGATCATGTCGATGTTCATTGGCACGCCTCTAGCCAGTTTGTGATTGCGGCTACCGCGGGCGCCTCATCCAAAAAAGGAACATGCCCGCGGTCGGGGATATTTGCAAAAATCATGTCAGGTCGGTGCCGCTGCATCTTTGCGGCGGTTGGTTCCGTTAAAGTATCCGAATTCGCGCCCCGTATCAGGGCCAACGGCAAGCCGATGGTCGCATCAAACAATGGCCAAAGGTCGGGCGCTGGCTGTGCAACAGGCGTGTTCAGTGTGTCGCGCAATTTCGGGTCGTAATTCAACGCCAGACCTTCAGGGGTTTGGATCGTGCGCCGTTGCACCTCTTGCAGCCAACGGGTTGCCGGTACATCACGAAATGCTGTTGAGTGTTCTGGCATCGCTGCCGCCATTTCCTGCTGTGACGAATAGGGTGGCGGTTGGCCAACATAGCCTTTGATCCGCTCAAGGCCAGCGTGCGATATCTCGGGGCCAATATCGTTGAAACAAATTCCACTTAGTCGATCTTTTGCCGTTGCCGCCAGATACATCGCAATCAAACCGCCCCGTGAAGTGCCCAAAATCGCGGTTTTTTGGATGTTCAAATGGTCCAGCAGGTCAATGACATCGCGCGCTTCTGTGTCCCACGAATATGTTGACGGATCGTCCGACCAATCCGAAGCCCCGCGCCCGCGATAATCGGGACAGATCAATCGGACAGGTGGCAAATGCGGCACCAAATAGTCAAAATCACGCGAATTGCGGGTCAGACCAGCAAGGCAGAGCACAGGAAACCCCTGGCCTTCGTCGCTATAAGCAAGGTTCAAGCCGTCAAAGCTCGTGAAATGTTCCATTAATTTTCGGCAGCCATCACCGGTATTTTGGTTAGGTCAGACAGGATGTGGGCAGGTTTCCACGGCAAGCGTTCCATTGGTTCGCCCGAACGGTTGACCCAAACACACCGAAAACCGAACCCTGCTGCAGCCGCTGCATCCCATCCGTTTGACGAAACAAACAGAACGTCATTTGCGGTGCCCCCGAAGCGGTCCAAAACCATCTGATAAACAGTTCGATGGGGTTTGAATATCCCAACATCCTGCACCGACAACACATCATCCAATACATCGGCCACGCCTGCTGATTTTACAGCGCACGCTAACATGTCGGGTGAGCCGTTAGACAGGATAGCAGTATTCATGCCCGCCGCCTTCAGTGTTGCCAGCATTTCAGGCACTTCTGGATAGGCAGACAATTCCCAGTAAAGTGCCAGCAGACGCTCGCGCAGGTCCGGATCGTCCAAGTCGTTCGCTTCCATTGCCCAGTCCAGCCCATCCTGGGTCACGCGCCAAAAATCAGTGTGGGCATCGGCAACGGCGCGTAGCCAAGTATATTGCAGTTGTTTCAATCGCCAGTCATTTGCCAAGTTTTGCCAGCAGGCGGCCAATTGTTCACGGCCCGGTTCAGCGGCGGCCTCACGGGCGGCTGCAGTAACATCAAATAAGGTACCGTAGGCGTCAAAAATACAGGTTGAAAATGTCATTGCGCACCCCGGTGTTTGCTTTTGCAAACACTGACACGACTAAGGCACGAGTTGAAGGGCGCAAGTGGCGTTAAAAATAGGCCTCAAACAAGAACCGACCTACGCTGTAATGGGCGGCCAACGTGAATGTATAGGCCGCCAGGGCGATTAGCCCGGCATTTGGCAACATTTGCACACGCCCAGATTTATATTGCCGCATCAGGCTGTGCGCGCCAACGCCTGCCATCACCATCAGGGCAACGGACCCCGTACGCAATGATGCGGTAAACATTGCGGCGCTCATGAACGCCGTAAGTGCTGGGACCAAAACAGGCCAGAAATTCACGACGGCGGCACTGGCACAGCGCCCACCTGGCAGCTGTGAAAACGGCATCAACAATATGAAATTTATGGCACCACACGTTATCGCGAATATCCAAAACGATTGCGCCATAACCGGTGCGATCGGTCCTAGCATGGCGGCAATTGCCCCAGCCAGCGCGATCGGACCCAAACAAAAAGCGGGCCCCATGATCGACACAAAAAACACTTCGCCGTCGGTTTTCAGCGGAATATCGGATATCGCAGACTTGGTTAGGAAAGCCGTTAGGCGAAAACGCGCACCCTTATGCCCCAACATGCGATAGGCCAAAACCTGGCCCATTTCTGTCAGCAACAAAGACGCAATAAACGGAACCGCGAATTCTGGCCCTATCAGCGCGGCGACGGCGATGTATAGAACAAAGCCGACGACCACGCTGACGCCATTAAACCCAGAAACGGCAATAGTTCCGCCACCCATCACGCTTGGGCGCAATACAATTGCTGTAATAATGCAAAGTAAAGCCGCTATTGTTACAAAAACCACTATTTACCTGCCTAACGATACACACGAACCTAAAAAAAAGCCGCTCAACATCTTTATATTGCCACAATTCCGAATGCGGTTTTAGTAAAACTGTTGCGACAAACTGTTTCCGGATCAGAGGTTTTCAGGTGTTGGCATGCCCATAATGTGAAAACCACCATCGACATGGATAATTTCACCAGTGGTAAACGCTCCATAATCCGAAGCCAGATACATCGCAGTTCCGCCGACAGATTCAAGCGTGGCATTTGATCGTAAAGGCGCGTTTTCCTCGGTATGACGGTAAGTTTTACGGGCCCCGCCTATGGCTGAGCCCGCCAATGTTTTCATCGGGCCGGGGGATACAGCATTCACCCGGATCCCATCAGGCCCAAGGTCTGCTGCCAAGTATTTGACCGCTGCTTCCAGCGCCGCTTTGGCGACGCCCATGACGTTGTAGTTGGGCATCACTTGTTGCGAGCCGTCAAAAGTCAGGGTGATGATTGTACCACCATTCTTCATCAATGGTGCCGAACGGCGGGTAATGTCTATCAATGAGAAACAAGATATGTCCAAAGAATTCCGGAAATTGTCGCGCGATGTGTTGATAAATCGCCCGGTCAGCTCATTTTTGTCGGAATAAGCGATGGCATGGATCACAAAATCCAGCTGATTCCATTTTTCGCGCAATTTGGTGAACGCGGCATCCATAGACGCTTGGTCAGTAACATCGACATCGACCAGAAAGTCAGAGCCAATAGATTCGGCCAACGGTGCTACCCGGCGTCCAAATGCTTCGCCCTGATGGGTAAACGCGAGTTCAGCGCCTTCCTGGGCCATGGTTTTGGCAATTCCCCACGCGATCGAGCGTTCGTTGGCGACGCCCATGATCAGGCCTTTTTTGCATTAAATTAGCCATGCCAGATCACCCGTGATATTTGCTCATTGCCAAGGTAGCATTTGTACCACCAAAGCCAAAGCTGTTGGACATTACAGTATCCAATGTCGTCTCGGTCATCTCGGTCGCAATCTCTTCTGGTCTGATTTCGGGGTCCAAGTCATTCACGTTTATCGAGGGCGCGATAAAGCCATGCTTCATCATTAATAACGAAAAGATAGCTTCATTGACGCCGGCTGCCCCCAGCGCGTGGCCGGTCATTGATTTGGTCGAAGATATCGGCGCGTGATCTTCGCCCAGGGCGGCACGCACGGCCTTTACTTCGGCCACGTCACCAACCGGTGTCGATGTTCCATGGGCGTTAATGTAATCAACTTTGCGATCCCCCAGTGTGGCTGTGGCCAATCGCATCGACCGTTCACCGCCCTCGCCAGATGGTGCCACCATATCATGGCCGTCCGATGTGGCCCCATAACCAGTAACTTCGGCATAGAATTTCGCGCCGCGTGCTTTGGCGTGTTCCAGTTCCTCAAGAACCAGCATGCCGCCACCGCCGCCAATGACAAATCCGTCGCGCGTTGCGTCAAAGGCCCGCGCGGCCTGTTCGGGGGTATCGTTATATTTGCTGCTCATTGCGCCCATTGCGTCAAACAGACAAGACAGGGTCCAGTCGACCTCTTCACCGCCACCGGCAAAGATTATGTCCTGTTTGCCAAACTGTATTTGTTCGACACCATTACCAATACAATGGGCGGATGTTGAACAGGCTGACGTGATTGAATAGTTTACGCCGCGAATTTTAAACGGCGTTGCCAAACAGGCCGATACCGTGGACGACATGCCGCGCGTTACCATGAACGGGCCCATACGTTTGGGCGCACCTTTCTCGATAACAATATTATGCGCGGTGAACAGATTTGACGTCGACGGGCCACCAGATCCAGCAATCAGACCTGTGCGTTCGTTGGATACATCCGCCTGTTCCAGACCGCTGTCAGCGATCGCCTGTTCCATAGCCAAATAGGCGTAGGCCGCAGTTGGCCCCATAAAGCGCAGCTGGCGTTTGTCGATGCTTGCCACCAGGTCGATATCGGGCACACCGGCGATCTGGCTGCGAAAGCCATGTTCAACATAATTGGGTTCGGTTTTGATCCCGGAACGACCTGCCTTCAAACTGGACGTTACATCCGCCAGATTATTGCCGATGGGGGAAATGATCCCCATTCCGGTGATGACTACTCGGCGCATTGGCGCTCTCCTGTATTTTCAGACTGTTAACTGACAGACAGCGCGACTTTCATGTCCTTGACCAGATAGATCACCTCGCCATCGGCCTCGACCCGGCCATCGGCAACCCCCATTGTCAGACGCCGCGATTGTATTGCTTTGGTAAAGTTCACAAAATAAGTGATTTTCGTTCGATCCGGGCGCACCATGCCGGTAAGCTTGACCTCGCCAACACCCAAAGCATAGCCGCGCCCCTGCCAGCCGCGCCAGCCCAGGTTGAACCCGGTCAACTGCCACAACCCGTCCAGCCCCAAACAGCCCGGCATGATCGGATTGCCTGGAAAATGGCAGTCAAAAAACCACAGATCCGGCGTGATATCTAATTCTGCAATCACATGGCCCTTGCCATGTTCGCCGCCATCACCGCTGATTTCGGTCACTCTGTCCATCATTAGCATGGGCGGTTCAGGCAATTGTGCGTTGCCCGGCCCAAACAATTCCCCGCGGGCGCATTTTAGCAAACCCTCTTTATCAAAACTGCTTGGAAAGTCGGCCATTCAGATATGCCCCATTTGGTCAGGTTTCTTTGCTCTTAGACCGTCTATCACCCGCACATTGCCCGAAGCAATAGCGACCGGTTCGTGGCTTGGGTTGATTTTTGTTTGAAATAACGGCTTTGCACGTCATATATAGGCACGAACGCATTGAATTGTTGGATACATGGCAGATATCGAAATCAGACGCGTAACCGGTTGGTTGGCAAGTGGTGGGTTGCGCCCAACACGCCAAAGGCTGGTGCTGGCCACTTTGTTGGTTGGCGACGGGCAAAACCGGCATGTGTCGGCCGAAAGCCTGTTTGCATCCGTAAATGACACCGGCGATGCGGTATCCTTGGCGACAATCTACAACACGTTACGCGCGTTCAGTCAGGCCGGGCTGTTGCGCGAGATCAACGTGAATGGCGCCAAAAGCTATTTTGACACCCGTGTCGATGATCACCCGCATTTCTTCTGGGAAGACAGTGAAAAGCTGACCGATGCCTCCGTTGAGGGGCTGGAAATAACGCGCCTGCCAGAGGCCCCAGAGGGGACCGAAGTCGCCAAAGTGGATGTGGTGATCAGGCTGCGGCGCAAGTAGGCCAAGCGCATTCAGTGTCCAGATCTATTGCCTTTTTCCTGCAAAGCACCACGGTAAGTGACATGGCCTCCGATTGGTTAATTCACATCGGTCGATTTGGCTTATTCGCCAAAAGATCTACGCGACAAGTTTTTTCTGTTTTGCGAACGGGCTTAGACCCAGCCAAACGTGCATGGATTCTGCGACCTTTCGCTCACCCAGCAATTCCATCTTGTCTCGTTCGGTTTCGACTGTGCTTATCCCCAACCATATTGCTGTCATCGTTCGTAAATCTGTTGTTACATAAAGGTTGATTTCGAACCCCGGGTCAGACCAGCAGAGGTCAACTTCACCATCAGGTTCGATCACCAGCCACCAGTGGCTTTTAGTGGAGGGTAAATCTGAATACAGAAACTGATCTACTGTTCGAATAGGCGGCAGTGGGGACGGATTAAGATTGCGACGCATGTCCCACATCAACAACGACGGATCGAGATTCTTCAATGAAAGCGAAGACTCAACCCATTTCTGACCCCACATACCGACGGCCTCGACAACTGGTCTAAGGTCTTTTCCAGCGTCGGTCAGATGATACTCAAAAACGCCTTTCTCTGTTTTTATGGTTTGCGTTTGACCACACCGGCCAGCTCAAGCTCTTTCAGTCGCGTGGACAAAAGGGCGGGCGACATCTTGGGTACACCTCGACGTAAGTCATTGAATCTTGTGGTTCCCGCGACGAGTTCGCGCATTAAGACCATTGTCCATCGCGTACACAGCACCTCGGCCGCCATCGCGACCGGGCAAAATTGCTTGTATCCAGCTTGTGTCAAAATGAATTTCCTTTTCAATTCAACCCAACCTTAGATCGTTGAGACGCGCCCGCCTAGTTCAGAAACTGAATCTGGTAGTTCAGTTACGTGACTGGATCGGTTGCAGAGACCTTCG
>CAXMPY010000022.1:0-19932 GCA_964195275.1 uncultured Paracoccaceae bacterium | reverse complement strand
CGTCACGGTAAACGCCGCGGCGGCTGACGCCAAGCTTCCGGTGCCAGTTCCCCACTGGCGCCGGTTCGATTGAAAGATGACAGAAAGCAGGATACGCAATTTGGGCCATGAATATGCCTTTTGACGCCCTGAACGATGTGCCCGACGAGGCCCTGCTGGTGGCCTATGGCAATGGTGACCGGCAGGCCGCACAGGCGTTGACCATACGCCTAACGCCCCGGGTTTTAGGGTTTGCCAGCCGCTTGCTGGGCGACCGTACCGAAGCAGGAAGCCATGTTACGGTTGTGGCGGGTAGCGCCAGATTGGCGTCAGGGCGAGGCCAAAGTTACCACCTGGCTTTACCGGGTGGTATCTAATCTGTGTACCGACCGGTTGCGCAAGAAACGCGGTGTCGCGCTGGATGCGATTGAGGAACCGGCCGATGATGCACCCTCGGCCGAAGTGAAGATGATCGAATACACGCGTCAGATTGCTTTGCAACAAGCACTTGCCGCATTGCCAGATCGGCAAAGGCATGCTGTTATATTGCGCCACATCGAGGGCTTGGCGAACCCTGAAATAGCGCAGGTGATGGACTTAAGTGTCGAGGCGGTTGAAAGTCTGACGGCGCGCGGCAAGCGTGCGTTGACGCAAGTTTTGTCTGGGCGACGCGCAGATTTGGGATATGAAGATGACTGACCAAAAGAATTTGATCGAAAGCGATATTGATAACCTGTTGGCGCAGGCTGCTGATACGCAGACCGCGCCGTCGGCCGATTTATTGGCGCGTGTTGCGGGCGATGCAGATGATATTGCAACAACGCGTGAACTTGACAATGCGCACATTCCCGCGGCCCTTCAGCCAAGTTTGTTAGCCAGGGCATTTGCCGCGCTTGGCGGCTGGCCAGCGGTTGCCGGATTAACCACGGCTTCGGTCGCTGGTATCTGGATTGGGTACGCCGCACCGGATGCGTTTAGCGGTATCGCCGAAAATTTCATATCCATTGGCGCCACAGATGCGCTGGGGGACTTTATGCCAGCATTCACCGATATATTAAGCGAGGGTTAGAAATGACTGACACACCTAAACCCCAACCAAAAACCAGCGGTAAGTGGGTTCGCATTGTCTTGTTCGTGTCACTTGCGGCCAATCTGTTGATTGTTGGCATCGTGGCGGGTGCGGTGTTGCGGGGTGGGCCGGATCGACCCGACCGCGCTGGTGGTCCGCCCGCATTATTTGATTTGGGCAAAGGCCCCATCGGACGGGCGCTGTCCCAGCATAGTCGGCGCCTGATCGGTCGCGAACTAGGTGGCAGAAGTCATGATTTACGGGCCAACCGCGAAGAAGTTCGAGCACAATATGAAACCCTGCTAAACGCGTTGCGAAATACCCCGTTTGACCCAACGATTGTGGATAATATCATATCTGATCAGCAAATTAAGTTGCTTGCCAGACAGGACATCGGCAAAAACCTATTGATCACCCATGTCGCAAATATGACCGCGCAACAACGCCGTGAATACGCCGATCGGCTAGAGCGATTCTTGCGGCGCGGTGCCGGTCATAATTAGGTCAGGCGGCGGATTTTTCGAACATGACTTGATTTCGATCGGTTGATTTGGCGCTAAGCAAGGCCAAGTCGGCCCGTTCAACCATCGCTTCGACTGTGGTTTCCACCTGCCCACTAACGCCACAAATTGAGACACCGATGCTGGTGGTGACTGACAACGAAATGGGCTGGCTGCAATATTGATTTTACCAGCTTCGGTAACGCCGCGCAGGCGCTCGGCAGCGATACGGGCGGCGTCTATTCCGGTATCTGGCATCACGACCAAAAATTCTTCACCACCGATGCGCGCGATCAGATCGACGCTGCGAACATTGGCCTTTAGCCGGTTGGCAATCTCTTTCTGAACCTGATCGCCAGCACCGTGGCCAAAACCGTCATTTATCCGCTTGAAACGATCCAGATCCAGAACCATTACAGCAAACGGGCTGCCCGAAGCGTTGGATCGTTTGGCGATGCGGGCCATATGGGGGAAGGCATAGCGGCGATTGAGAAGCCCAGACAGCGGGCCGGTAACCGCCATCAGCAGCCCATCTTTCAGCGTGTCGCGCAGCCGATCGGCTTTTTTCTTGCGCTGCAATTGCCGCATCAGCCGGAACGAAAATTCGACCGGTGGGATTGCGTTGTCTATCACCTCATTTGCCCCCATATCTAACGCTGTTATCGCCGCAGTGTGTCGATTTGAATGGTCCACAACAACAATGGCCGCATGGCGCGTGTTCTCGCGGCTGCGTAGTTCGGCCAATAAAACCAGGTCGGTTTTTGTCCCCTAATATCAGCAGGTAATAATATCAAATCCGGACGCATGTTTTGACGCGTTACCACGTCCAGTACGGTTGTGAGGTCGAGATACTTGATTGTGCAAGGGGTTTCGAGCGAAAGGAATTCCTGCCACGCCTGGTCCATCGGGGTGTTCCCGTTGACCACCAATAATTGTGCTGTATGGGTAAATTCTGATTTTGTTTCGCTAAAACCAAGTTCGACCGCAGTATGTTCACGCATCTGTATTTCTTCTTCAATACCACGCACGCGCATTGAATTTCGGATGCGCGCCAAAAGCACGTCGTCTGCCACGGGCTTGCACAACACGTCGCTGGCCCCTGCATATAAGGCGGCCAAACGCTCGGCAGGGGTGAAATCACCGGCCAGAATGATCACCGGGATTTGCGCGGTTTCCTGATGTTCATTCAATTCATGACAATCATCAATGCAACGATCTGTTCTGAAATTTCCGTCCAACAATATCAGATCAGGTCGTGTTTTCAGGGCCTCATCCACTAGACTAATCGGGCCGCCGACCTGAATAACATCATAAGACGCTGCAGAAAGCTTGACCTTCAATACGATGCGGTTGGTGGCCACATCGTCGGCGACTATGATACGTCCTGGCATCGGACTCCTTTGATTTTAATCATATTTTACTGGCCTTGGTCATGTTTCGTTGAGATAGGTTAACAATTGGTGTCTCAGGGCCAAAAAGGAGCGTCAAAATGCAGCGAGAAGTAGCCGAAACCGTTGGTTTAAAGGCATTGGCCTGGTTGGCAGGCAACGAAGAATTGTTGCCGGTATTTTTGGGAGCGACTGGTACAACCACCGATGATTTCCGGGTGCGGGCGCAGGAAACCGAATTCTTGGTGTCTTTGCTGGATTTTCTGATGATGAACGACGATTGGGTTGTCAGTTTTTGCGATGACAACGGGCTGGGCTACGACCAGCCAATGTTGGCCAAACAGTCATTGCCCGGCGGTGAGCAGGTTAACTGGACTTAGTAGTCCGCCGTATTGCGGGCAAGTTGGACCGTTTTCGGGTCGTAATCACCTACAAATCGATTTCAACAATACCATCGGGTTCGACTGCGCGCGACTGGCAGAGGATAATCTGCGTTTCGCGTTGCTTGTTGGACAACACAAAATCACGGTGTTCCACATCGCCTGAAATCAGCCCACATTTGCACACCCCGCACAGGCCATCCGAACATTTGACGTCAATATTGATGCCCGCTGTTTGCAAGGCATCGGTTGCGGCTTGATCTGCCGTTACTGTGATATCACGGCCAGACCGAGCAAGGCACAAAGTAAAGCTGTGGTTTTCATAATCCGGGGTCTCGGGTACGGAAAAATATTCAAGATGGCGGTTTTCTTGCGGAAACCCATTGGCAGTGGCGGCGTCCATCACGCCGGTCATATAAGGGTCTGGTCCACAGGTAAAGATATGGGTATTTCTGTTGTATTTCAAGATTCTATCCAACAAAGCTCGGGTGTTTTCATCGGAAAAATGGTACTTGACTTTGCTGGCCCACGGATGCGTGGTCAGGTCGTTCAGAAACCCGGCCGTCAAGCGCGATGCACAGGAATAATGCAGCGCAAAATCCGCGCCAGATGCGTGCAGCTGATGCGCCATGGCGATCATTGGCGTCACGCCGATGCCGCCGCCCATCAAATAGGTAAATTCGGCATCTTGGGCCAAAGGGAAATGGTTGATCGGATCGGAAATAAACACTTTGCGCCCTGGTTCAAAAATCCGGTGCATCAAAGCTGATCCACCCCGACCACTATCTTCCCGAAGGACAGCGATCTGGTATTTGCTGCGATCTGCGGGATCACCAGACAGCGAATATTGGCGGAAAAATTCCGGGGCAACCACCACATCGACATGTGCGCCTGCGGTGACCAGTGGCATGTCAGAACCATCTGGCATGGAGAATTCGTATTTAGTGATGGTTGCGGTCATTTTTTCGGCTTTTGAAACAACAACTTGCAGAACCGGAGCTTTGCCTTGCCCGGCGGTGTAGATGTGTTCTGCGGGCGTTCCCGCCCGCCGGCGCCTACGGTGTTCATCTGCCGGTATCAAATTTGCGTAGGCCGCGATCCCAGCCTCGCGATCCATCGGAAACGGCCAGGGATGGGGCGATGGTGCCAATGGCGCCGGATAAACCGCTAATGTCTGGTCGGCATAATCCAGTTTCAGGTCCTTTTGCAGCGGGCGGGCATTGACCGGATGTGCGGTCGGTTGATAGGCCCCTTCATCCACCATCTCGCTGTCCCACCACCATTTTTTGGCGGGCACGATTTCACCATTGCCCACCAGATCATCCAATTTGGCCAGCGCCGCGGCCGTTCCGGGCAAATTCATCGCCGCCCAGCGAAAAGGCGCTTCGGCGAACAAGCCTTCCAAATTCCAGGGGCAGGTTTTCATGCAACGCCCACACATCGCGCCGTTTTTCTGACCAACCCGGTAGGTGGTGCATTTCTGGCTGTCGGATTTCCAGATTTCATAGCCGTTGAACATCAGTTTCGGTCCGGCGGTGATCGCACCAGCCGGGCATTCGCGGGCGCATTTATTGCAAGATTCGCAGAACCGTTGCAGTCCAAAATCAATCGGTTTGTCGTGTGTCATTGGCATATTGGTGGTGACGATGCCAGATTTCAGGCGCGGGCCTAGAAACGGGTTTAGAATGACCTCGCCGATGCGGCTGACTTCGCCCAAACCCGACAACAATAACAATGGCGGGTGCAGAACCTCATCATCCATCACCGAATGTACGCGGGCTGTGTAGCCAAGGTTGCGCAAATGCTGCGCCAACACGCCGCCCAGCAGGGAAAACCGCAAATAGGCGCGCATAGATTGGGCGCAGGCAATCCAGTCGTCGCCACTGGCGCCTTCCATCGTTTCGTAGCCCTGATCGACAATCATCGAGATGGCGTTTGAATGATAGGGTTTGATTTCTTCGCCCGCAGCGTCATGGCTGTAGTATACCCAGTCCGGGCAGGCAGATATGCCAACGGCGTCCAGGCCAAGGAAATAAAGCGCGCCTTTGATGTTTTCGGCGTTTTTGTGGGCATCAAATGCGCTGTCATGCACTGCTTGTGTTTCGCCGTCTTGCAAAACGGTTAGGGCGCCAAGGGATGAGCGAAACGCAAACGCCGTTGACGATTTTCTCATATAGTTGCCATTGGTGACCGAAGCCTGAACTGATTTGCCCAGATCGCCAAACAGGCTGCGGGCAAACATATTGGCGCGTTTGGGCACCCGCGCGACATTAACTGTATCGATGTAAGTCGTTGGGGTGTCTACTCTTTTTATGGTTTCGAATGGGTGGCTGCCTTGGCGGTATTCGCGTTTTGCATACGCGTCACGGTTGCGGGCGTTTTTGGCATGGCGCCCAAGGCCGGTCGACCAGCTGCGGGGCGGCCTAGCATCATTGGCAAGGGGTAAATCCGCGGCCATTGGCAATGTGGTGCTGACGACGGCCAACCCAAAATCTGTTCCCAAAAAAGGACTGATTGCGTGGCCATCTATCTGCGCCAATCCGGACTGAACTGCCAGTTGGTTTAGATGCAGATCAGTGGCAGCCCCCGAATGCGCCCGCGCTTCCCAACCCAAAAGCCGAATGTAATTGGCCAGCGTTACGGCGGTTTCCATCGCCCGCAGGCACGTGCGGTGCTGGGTAGCGTTTTCAATCCAGTCGCAGCCTGGCTCATCCGGGGCAGGCGTACGCGGTGTCGCAACCATCAAAACGATGGCGTGGCTGTGATCGGTACAGTCTACCGCTGGTCTGGCCATGCTTTCGCGCAGCCCGGCCATCAGCGCGTCAATGCCAGACGCAAATGTTTTAGGCTGTTTGGTGTGCAATGTCTGGGCCAGGCGGTCAACATCGGGGTTCACCAATGGCGTGTTACGCCAGGCGGTTTGTGGAATTTCACAGGTTCCAACCATGTCAGTGTCGCAAAAATAACCGAATGATTTCAGGTTATTAGATCGTTCGGTCAGGTCACCAGGAATTGTGGCGCGTTCTATCTTGACCAGCCCGTCGCGGGTGGCATCCAGCATTGCCTGATATTCCTGCATCGCATTGACGATTGACAGCGTGTCGTTCACACGCCGAAAAGATAGGCCAGGTTCTGCGATCAGCCTGGACAGGTCGATCGGCCCGGGCAATCGCGCCAATTTTTCCATCGGAAACGCGCCCAGATGCATGGGCCGTTTGGCGTGCGAGAACAGTTTGGTCATGGGCGCATTTGTCCGCGCCAATTTAAAGGCTGTCAACGGTTCAATTTCCGTGGCAAGACCGACAAAAATGAGGCAACAAATGCGTGCAGAGGCGGTACTATTCGACAAGGACGGTACGTTGTTGGATTTTCAGCGCACCTGGGGGCCCTGGACCGCCCAAGTGGTTGATCAACTGGCTGATGGTGACCTGGCTTTGGTGCAGGAAATGTCGCTTGCCTGGGGGCTGGATTACGAAAACCAACGCATATTGCCAGATAGCATTGTGATTGCCGGAACTGTTGGACAGGTGGCAGGTGCGATCGTGCCCCATCGCCCAGACATGACGCTGGACCAGATGATCGATTTCCTTGATCTGACCGGCGCCCAGGCCACGGGCGTTCCGGTCATACCATTAAGCCCGTTTTTGGATGAATTGGCGGAACTTGACCTTGTTGTTGGCGTCGCGACAAATGACAGCGAGGCGACCGCGCGCAGCCAATTGCGGGAATTGGATATCGAGCATCGTTTTGAATTCATTGCCGGATATGACAGTGGTTTTGGTGGCAAACCAGCGCCCGATATGTGCCTTGCGTTTAGCGACTACATGGGAATTTCGCCCGCAGATGTTGTCATGGTTGGGGACAGCAGCCATGATCTGGAAGCCGGGCGCGCGGCAGGAATGCAAACCGTCGCTGTATTGACAGGGCCTGCGGATTCAGACGAACTTGTGGCCTTGGCTGACGTTGTACTAGGAGACATCAGCGAATTGATTGACTGGCTGACAGAATAGCGGTCGGCAATAATTGAGAAGTTCGTAAGCGACACACACCGTCGCTTTTCGAACCGACTAGTGCCGCGTGATGCTGTTCCCTTGCTGGTAACAAGGAGAATTCAGATGCCCAGCCAAGCACCCCGAAGAAAGCGCGCCGGCGGCCGATCTGGGAACGCACGGCGCGATAACCCGGCTGTTATCGACCAAATGCCCTGGCGGATCATCAAGAACACCGATCGCCCGATCGAACCCCTGGATGACACGGGCGTTCAGGCGATCCACGACGGTGCGATGCATATTCTGGAAGAAATCGGCATTGAATTTTACAACCCGGAAAGTCTGGTGATTTTTAAACAGGCCGGGTGTCTGGTGAACGGGAGCAATGTCCGCATGGACCGCGACTTTGTGATGGAAATGGTCGCCAAAGCCCCCAGCCAATTTACCTTAACGCCCAGGAACCCAGATCGTGCCATTCCGATCGGCGGCAATAACATGGTTTTTGGCAATGTATCGTCGCCGCCAAATTACTGGGATCTGGAAACAGGCAAAGTGACCGGAACGCACGCCCAATGCCAGGATTTGCTGAAACTGACGCAGTATTTTAACTGCATCCATTTTGCTGGCGGCTATCCGGTGGAACCTGTGGATATCCACCCGTCGATACGCCATTTGGATATGCTGTACGATAAAATGACCCTGACCGACAAAGTGGGCCATGTTTACAGCCTGGGCAAGGAACGCGTCGAAGATGGCATGGAAATGGTGCGCATCGCCGGTGGGCTAAGTGATGCAGAATTTGCAGCCACGCCCCGGATGTACACCAACATTAATTCAACATCGCCCTTGAAACACGATATTCCGATGATCGATGGCTGTCTGCGAATGATCCGACGCGGGCAGGCGGTGGTGGTATCCCCCTTCACCCTGGCCGGCGCGATGGCCCCGGTGACGATGGCGGGGGCGGTCACCCAATCAATTGCCGAGGCACTGTGCGCCATCGCGCTGTTTCAGTATGTCAAACCCGGATGTGCCTGCGCGATCGGCACTTTTACCTCAAATGTTGATATGAAAACTGGCGCCCCGGCCTTTGGTACACCGGAATATATGCGCGCCACGCAAATGACCGGCCAATTGGCGCGACGATATGGGTTGCCGATGCGGGCGTCGGGCGTTTGCACATCAAACGTACCAGACGGCCAAGCGATGTGGGAAACATCCAACAGCCTGTGGTCGGCGGTGCAGTCGGGGACGAACATGGTTTACCACGCCGCTGGTTGGCTAGAAGGCGGGCTAATCGCCAGCCCCGAGAAATTCATCATGGATTGTGAAGTTTTGCAGATGATCCAACGCTATATGGAACCAATGATTACCGCCACAACGCCCGATGATATTGCGCTGGACGCGATTGGCGAAGTCGGCAGCGACGGGCATTACTTTGGCATACAGCACACACAAGATCGCTATGAACAGGCTTTTTATCAGCCGTTTCTGTCAGATTGGACCAATTACGAAGGCTGGGACATCAAGGGTGGCGTTTGGACGGCTGAACGCGCCCACAAAATGTTCAAGGAAATAATCGCCAGTTTTGAAGCCCCGCCGATGGATGTTGCCATCCGCGAAGAACTGGCCGAATTTGTGGTTCGACGCAAAGCCGAAGGTGGCGCGCCAACGGATTTTTGATCATTCCAATTGTCCCGGTTATTTGCGGTCGATACCTTCGCCTCGGTTCCAGGTTCGGCCCGTTTGGTCGTGATTATTCTGCGGGGCGGTATGGATGGGCTGGACGTGGTTCAACCCGTGGGGGACCCGGATTTCGCCCCTGCACGGCCCGGACTGCGCAGCAAATCCAGCAATTTGAGCGGGTTTTTTGCGCTAAATGATGGGCTGAAAGATCTGATGCCGCTGAGGCGGCAACGCGACCTGGCGTTTGTACAGACTGTATCGACGCCCTACCTTGACAAGCGCAGCCATTTTGATGGCCAGGATCTGCTAGAGGCCGGCACCGCGCCAGATGCTGGGAATGGGGTGGTGCGTGATGGTTGGCTGAACCGGCTGTTGCAGGTCATGCCGGGGCAACCGGTGAAACCGCCTTCGCCATTGGGCGCGAAAATCTGAAGATACTGTTGGGGAACGCACCGGTGTCAAATAGGGCGCCGAACACCAAACTGAACCTGTCTGAACAGGCCCGCAGGCTGTTGGTCGAAGCCTACCATGACGACCCACTATTCCAAAGCTCGGCCCTTGAAGCGATGGACCTGGCCGATTTGATTGCGGCTGATCGGGCAACCGGCGGTGACGCCGACGTCGATATGCAAGCGATGATGCAACAGGGTGGTGGCAATTCAGAACGCGCATTGGCGGCATTTGCCGCAGACCGGCTAAATCATGAAACACGCATTGCCTGTTTTTCGATCAATGGCTGGGACACGCACCGAAATCAATCCGCCGCGTTGAACAAAGCGCTGCCACGAACGGCGGATGCGATCCTGACGCTAAAACAAGGCCTTGGCCAGAATTGGGCGCAGACCACGGTGGTTGCGATGACAGAATCCGGCCGCACAGCGCGGGAAAATGGCACCGCCAGAACCGATCATGGCACCGGCGGATTGATGCTGCTTGCCGGGGGTGCCGTTGCGGGCGGCAAGGTTTATGGCACTTGGCCCGGTTTGGCCGAGGCTGATCTGTATGACCGGCGGGACCTGCAGCCAACCGGTGACGTGCGGGGCGTGGCGGCTTGGGCCATGGCCGAAATGTTCGGCATGGACAGATCGACATTGGAAGGCTCAATTTTCCCAAGGTTGGAAATGGGGTAGAATCCGGGGATTATTTTGTGAACTTGACGTCAGTCCGCCTTCAGAACCGCCAGTAACTGTTGGTGCAATTCGGGCGTCGCGGCACAGACCACACGACCGTCAGACCGCATGTTTAGCGGGTTTCCTTGCCAATCGCTGATCAGACCACCGGCGCCCTTGATAATAGCACTTAGGGGCAAATAGTCATAGGGCTTTAGATCGTAATCAATGCAAGCATCGGCGTGACCCGCCGCAACCAACATATGCGGATAACAGTCATAGCCAAATCGGCGATCGCGTCCTGTTGTCGCAAGCTTTTGAAATATGCCCGGATCAGCCGCCTGAATTTTGTCGGCTTCGTTTATGTATAAGAATGCCTGGGCAAGCGACGTGGTGGACGATACCGTTAATCGTGTGCTGCCATTCAAAAATGCCCCGGCTGCACTGCCGGTATAAACCTCGTGCAATTCGGGCATCCGAACCACGCCCAAGACGGGTTCTGAATTTTCCAGTAATGCCAGCAACATGCCATAAAGCGGCATACCTGAAATGAACGCGCGGGTGCCGTCAATCGGGTCGATGATCCATTGATAGGGGCCGTTGCCGTCTGACTGGCCAAATTCTTCGCCAAAAATTGAATGATCCGGGTAATTTTTGGCCAGGGCATCGCGGATAAATTTTTCGGTTGCTTGATCGGCAACTGTCACCGGGCTTTGATCCTGCTTATGGTCTATTTCCAGTGCTTGGCGAAAGTACTGACGTGGAATTTTTTCAGCTTCAGCGGTGATGGCCAGAATGGTATCCAGAAAATGCTGCAAATTGGGCCTCGGCTGTTAATGGTTTGCGAGCGATACGCGTCTGCGCCGGTATAGGTCTGCCCGGTTTGAGGAACAATGCCAAAGACAAGTGCTGTTATTGTTGGCATGGGCAGTATGGGGCGAAATGGCATCGCAAAATTACCCGAACGGCGGTGTCGGCCTTCAACTCAAATCCACGTTTGTGAAGTGGCCGAACTACAGAAAGCGGACGTCGCCTGCGGACTGTGATAACAAGAATGGAGGGCATGAACCAATTATGAATACGATTCCAATCCAGGCAACCTGTGCACGACGTTTTCAATAGCGTTGGCATAAATCGAAAAGTGTTGGAGGGCACACCGTGTTACAAATCATCCGTTTTGTAGGACTACGGTTTATCCTGGCAATAATCACGTAGCTAATCGTGACTTTCATTATTTTCAGTCTGATGGAACTAAGCCCGGTAGAATACTCATCTCGCTGCGAGTTTTTCTTCGGCGTCGATAACAGGCCCTTCTTCATTCGATGGGTAGATTGGTGAAAAATGTATTTGTGCATTTCGATTTTGGTTTTTCCTGCACCACGCGAAAATCAATAAATATACTGCTTGGGACAAAATTCTGGGTTTCGCTGGGCCTCTGCTTTTCGTCACTGTTGCTGGCATACGCGATTGCAGTTCCCTTGGGAATCTACTCGGCCACGGCCAACAAACCCGCTGTTATAAATTTTCTTAGGATTTTTTCCTATCTCGGACTGGCCATACCTAACTTTTTGCTCGCATTAATTATCTTACTGATATGGTCAGTGATGTTCGGCAATACGCCCTCGGGATTGCTCAGCCGAGAATACCAGGACGCCGCATGGTCTTACGACAAATTTGTAAATTTCCTGTCTCACGCATGGATTCCAGTGTTCGTTCTGGGCTGGTCAGCGACCGCCTTTGCGCTCCAGGCCGTGCGAGCATTGGTTTCGGATGAATACGGCAAATTATATGTAACCGCGGCACGGGCGCGGGGTTTGTTTGGACGGCGGTTACTTTGGCGCTACCCGGCGCGCCATGCCCTTGGTCCAGTTGTTAATTCCTTAGGTTTTGACCTCAACCGCGTGTTCAACGAATTGCCGATCATTGCTTTTATCCTGACAATATCGGACGCTGGGGGACTATTGCTAGAGGCGCTTGTCCGGTCCAATGATCAACCACTTGCTTCAGCGATCCTATTTTTGTTAACTGCATCGATCATAGGCTTAAATTTTGTGACCGACATTTTGTTAGCGATTTTTGACCCCCGATTTCGCCGCGGTCTTTTGGGATCTTCGTGATTACTGTTTTCTTAATGAATGTGCCATGAGAGTATTAAGACACCAAGGTCATTTCTATTGAAGTTGGGCGTCTATTTGGGCTAGCGGCCAACATAAAACGGGACCCTTTTGTATGATTGCAATCGACCAAATTGCGCAGATCAACACGCTGCCGATCTGGCAGGGAGATATCACCACAGAACCGTTGGGCGGTGGTCTGACCAACGTGAATTACGTGGTCACGGACGCCGCTCAAAAATATGTCGTGCGCCTTGGGCAGGATATCCCGGAACACCAAGTCATGCGTTTTAACGAATTGGCAGCAAGTCGCGCGGCGCACTTGGCAGGGTTGTCACCTGCTGTCATCCATGCCCAAGATGGTGTGACTGTTCTGGACTTCATCGAATGCAGAACCCTGTCAGAAACCGATGTTTCGGGCACTGGCATGTTGGAACGGATTATACCGCTGGTACAAACCTGCCACCGCGAGGTGTTAAAGCATCTGCGCGGCCCGTCTTTGATATTCTGGGTATTTCATGTGATCCGGGATTATGTCGCGACACTTACTGAGCGCGACAGCCCCCATATCGGGCAACTGGATGAATTCCTTAAGATCGCCGATGAACTTGAAACTGCGGCGGCGCCATTTGACATAGTATTTGGCCATAACGACCTGTTAGCAGCAAATTTTCTGGATGATGGCAAACGTCTTTGGTTGATCGATTGGGACTATGCGGGTTTCAATTCGCCGCTTTTCGATCTGGGCGGGTTGGCGTCAAATAATATGTTAAGTCAAGCGCAGGAAATCAAAATGCTGGATCTGTATTTTGGATCAGCGCCGAACACTGAATTGCTGCACCGATATATGGCGATGAAAAGTGCATCGCTGATGCGAGAAATGCTGTGGAGCATGGTGTCGGAATTAACCTCGGTTCTGGATGTGGATTTTACGGCGTATACCGCAGAAAACCGTGCCCGGTTTTTGGACGTTTACAAAGAGTTTTCGCAAACATAGGCTGGCGTCGGCGTTTTTTTGCATATTTGTATTGGCCCCTTGGTTTGTCCAAGTGAAAATGGGCGCTCGTTTGATCCGGGTGCATAGCAGGAAAGTACTGGTTTTATGGACGCCTTTATTTGTGATGCGGTGCGCACCCCTATTGGGCGGTATGGCGGCGCGCTAAGCACCATCCGAACCGATGATCTGGCGGCGATGCCGATTGTCGCGTTGGTTGCCCGCAATCCAGATGTGGATTGGGCCGCGCTGGACGATCTGGTGCTGGGGTGTGCCAATCAGGCTGGGGAAGACAACCGAAATGTTGCGCGTATGGCGGGGCTTTTGGCCGGGTTGCCCGATGATGTGCCGGGTGTAACAGTGAACAGGCTGTGTGCGTCTGGCATGGACGCTGTTGGTATGGTGGCGCGCGCTATTGGGGCCGGTGATTATAACATGGCCATCTCCGGCGGCGTGGAAAGTATGAGCCGGGCACCGTTTGTGATGCCAAAGGCGCAATCTGCTTTTAGCCGAGACAATCAAGTTTATGATACAACGCTTGGTTGGCGGTTCATCAACCCAAAAATGCAAACCGCATACGGCACCGATTCTATGCCCCAAACAGCGGATAACGTGGCGGCCAAATACGGGATCAGCCGCGCCGATCAGGATGGTTTCGCCGCCCGTTCGCAGGCCCGTTGGCAGGCGGCGGACGTTGTCGGTCTTTTTGCCGATGAGATTGTGCCTGTCACCGTGCCGAAACGCCTTGGCGACGGTGTACTGGTTGACCGGGACGAACATCCGCGTCCGACGACCGATATTGCCAAACTGGGTAAACTGGTTGGCATTAACGGCGGCGATTTAACGGTAACGGCGGGAAATTCTTCGGGCATTAACGATGGTGCAGCCGCGTTGCTGATTGCGTCTGAAAATGCCGCAAAGGCCAATGGGCTGGCCCCGATGGCGCGCATTGTGGGCATGTCCGCGTCAGGTGTGACACCCCGGATCATGGGGATTGGCCCAGTGCCGGCAATACGCAAGTTATTGGCGCGTACGGGCCTGAGTATTGATCAAATGGACATTATCGAATTGAACGAAGCGTTCGCCGCGCAAGCGCTGGCCGTGCTGCGCGAACTGGGCGTTGCCGATGACGCCGCCCATGTTAACCCGAACGGTGGCGCCATTGCGCTGGGGCATCCGCTGGGCATGTCTGGGGCGCGATTGATTTTGACAGCAGCCCATCAATTAAAGCGCACCGGCGGGCAATATGCGCTGTGCACCATGTGTGTCGGCGTGGGGCAGGGTGTCGCGATGATCTTTGAACGGGTGTAGGCCTGCACGAACATTTGTGGCTGGCGCTTTCAACAGTTCGTCTGGCCCAATGCCCTAGTCATTTATCCCGATCAGTTGATAAGATGCAGTATGGCACTTGATTTCCATCAGTATTACCCATTGCGCAAAGGCCGCACCCACGAGGTATTCGGCCCCGGCGCCATAAGCTTTGCATTCTCGTTGGCTGGGCAGATCGGGGGTTCAGTTTTCTGGATTAGGGAAAGCTGGCAATTGGGGCAGATCAATCCTGCTGGGTTCAGTCAATACATTGACCCCAGCGACTTGCTGCTGGTGAACAGCAAGGATCAGACCGAAGTTTTGGCCGCGGCCGAAGAAACCCTGCGTTCTGGTGTTGTTGCATTGGCGGTTGTGGAACTAAGTAAGCCTTTAGGCCTGACCGCTGGACGGCGGCTGCAATTAGCGGCGAAAGCTGGAAAAACAACGGGGCTTTGCATTGTGGCCGACGGAATGGGCAGCAATGCGGCTGAAACCCGTTGGCAGTGTACGTCAGTTTTTGATCCAGCGGACTCGACTCTGCAACGATGGAAACTTACTAAGAACAAATCAGGAACATTAACAGCGTGGGATGTACGGTGGAATGCCGAAGCGCGTCGTATCATTGTGGTTTCCCAGGCTGGCCAGCGACCGGTTTCTCAGGGTGCGACCCGTTGATGCGCCTTTTGCGCTGACCCATCGGCAAAACAACACCGAACGGATTTATTGCCTGAACGATATCGCGACCCAGCACGGGCTGCACCGCGGGATGGGGTATGCCGATGCGCGTGCTTTTTGCCCTGATCTGCAAAGCCACCCGGCTGATACCCCGGCGGATCAGATGTTTTTGCAGACCCTGGTGCGATGGGCAAAACAGTATTGTCCCTGGGTGGGCCCCGAAGGGACAGACGGGCTGGTGATGGATGTCACGGGCTCTACGCATCTGTTCGGGTCCGAGGCAGCGCTTTTGCAAGATATACATTTGCGGCTGACCCGGGCAGGTCTTTTGGTTCGCAGTGGTCTGGCGGATACGCGCGGTGCCGCTTGGGCGCTGGCGCATTACGGCGAAGGCATTGCCGCGCCGGGGCAACCGCTAAAGGCCATTGGCGATCTGTCTGTCGCGGCATTGCGGTTAGACGAAAAACCCACCATCGCGCTGCAGCGGCTTGGGGTGCGCACAATTGCCGATCTGAGCGCATTGCCCCGCGCCACGATAACGCGCCGCTTTGATACTGGGGTGCTTTTACGGCTGGATCAGGCGTTGGGGGCGCAACCCGAAAGCATATCACCACTGCAAGACCCGCCTAAATATCAGATGCGGTTAAGCCTGCCGGAACCGATCGGTCTGACCCAGGATGTCATGGCGGGTACAGCGCGATTGCTGGACCAATTATGCGACAGGCTGAAGATGCGCGAGATGGGCGCAAGGGTGTTGGAACTGACGCTGCGCCGGGTGGATCAGGTCAGTCAGGTCGTCGAACTGCGACTGGCCCGCCCGATGCATAGCCCGGCCCGTATTTTGCCGTTGTTTGAACAGGGCATTAGCGCGGTGGATGCCTGCTTTGGCATTGATCAGCTGCGGCTTGTGGCGCTGCAGGTTGAACCATTGCCCGCCCAACAAATTACCCATAGGCAAGATGCGCCGCCCGCCAAATTGGATGACCTGATTACCCGCATTGGTAATCGGATCGGTCTGGATAATGTGCAGCGATTTCTGCCCGCAGACAGCCATATTCCCGAACGCAGCTATATTATTGCATCTGCGGCATGGTCTGATCCGGGCGGGCCTTGGGTATCTTTGCGTCAGCGACCTTTGCGCCTGTTTGCGCCAGAGCCGATCTATGGCACAGGCCGGCATCCACCCAAACAGCTGCGCTGGCGGCGCATGACGTTGACGGTTGGGCACAGCACCGGGCCGGAACGGATCGCACCGGAATGGTGGCTGCCGGATGAAAACTGGCGCTTGGGTGTGCGCGATTATTGGAAGGTGGAAACCAAACAGGGGTGGCGGCTCTGGTTGTTTTACACGCCGCAAAACCCCGGCTGGTTTGTGCAAGGAGAATTTGCATGACCCAAGCGCATCCCCTGCACAGCACGATATCTCGTTATGCCGAACTTTGCGTGACCACAAATTTCACCTTTCTGACCGGGGCATCCCACCCCGAAGAACAGATCACGCGGGCCGCCGAATTGGGCCTTGCGGCCATCGCCATCACGGATCGTAATTCGTTGGCAGGTGTGGTGCGGGCCTATTCCGCGCTTAAGGAATTGCACCGTACGGCTGCAGAGACAATCCGGATCCGGTCTCAGCACCGCCTGGACAGTTGTTCGCGTCAGGAAATTGGCCATCCCAATCCAATCCAGCGGCCCGAGGTCCAGGCGCTGCCCAAGCTAATCGTTGGCTGCCGTCTGGTCCTGCAAGATAGCCCCGTGGAATGGATCGCCCTGCCATGTGATCGTGCGGCCTATGCCCGGTTGACGCGGCTTTTGACACTGGGCAAGCGGCGCGCGGAAAAGGGCGAATGCCATTTACAGCAACGCGACCTGCTGGAAGGTTGCACTGGCATGATCCTGATTGCTTTATCAAAAGGGGATATGCGAACCGGCGCCCAGCATATTCAGGCGATGCAGCGATGCTATCCGGGGTATGTGTTTTTAGGCGCAGCACCACGCTATGATGGTAGCGATCAGGCCTATTTTGACAGCTGCGCCTATCTGGCGCGCAAGACTGCGGCACCTATGGTCGCCGTTGGCGGTGTTCTGATGCACCGCGCCAATCGTCGCCAATTGGCCGATGTGCTGACCTGTATGCGCGAACATATCACCATAGATCAGATCGGCACTCGTGCGTTGCCCAATGCTGAACGACGGCTAAAAGGCTATGCGGATATGGCCCGGCTTTTTTGCAACCACCCGGCGGCCATCCGTCGCACGATGGAAATTACCGCCCGGTGCAGTTTCAGTCTGCGCGAGCTGTCTTACGAATACCCCGATGAAATTGCCGATGGTGAACATCCGCAAAACCGGTTGGCGCGATTAGCGGCAGAGGGTTTAAAGCGCCGCTATCCGGACGGCGCCCCCGACAAGGCCCATGCCCAGGTCAAAAAAGAACTGACTTTGGTCGAAAAACTGAAATTCCCGGCCTATTTCCTGACCGTGCATGACATCGTGCAGTTTGCCCGATCAGAAGGCATCTTATGTCAGGGGCGCGGATCAGCAGCCAATTCCATCCTGTGCTATCTGCTGGGGATTACCGATGTCAGCCCCGAGACCATCTCAATGGTGGTCGAACGGTTTGTGTCAGAGCATCGCGGTGAACCGCCCGATATTGACGTGGATTTTGAACATGAACGCCGCGAAGAGGTGATCCAGCATATCTATGAAAAATATGGCCGGCACCGGGCTGGGCTTTGTGCCACGGTGATCCATTTCCGATCCCGTGCGGCAATCCGCGAAGTCGGCAAGGTGATGGGGCTTAGCCAGGATGTGACCGCCAATCTGTCTGGGCAAATCTGGGGGCAAAGCAATGGCGGGGCCGACCCTGACCGGATTAAGGAACTTGGTCTTGATCTGAACGACACCCGCCTTGCCCAGACCATTCAGTTGATCGGAGAGATCATCGGTTTTCCGCGCCACCTGTCCCAACATGTCGGTGGTTTTGTCATTACCAAAGGGCGGCTGGACGAACTGTGTCCGATTGAAAACGCCGCGATGGAAGACCGCACAGTCATCGAATGGGATAAGGATGATATCGACGCGCTGGGGATACTGAAAGTCGACATTCTTGGGTTGGGCATGCTGAGTTGTATCCGTAAATCGTTCGATTTGCTGCGTGAACACGAAGCCAAAACACTTAGCATCGCCACGGTCCCGCAAGAGGACAAAGCCACCTATGATATGTTGTGTGTGGCGGATGCGGTTGGTGTGTTTCAGGTGGAAAGCCGGGCCCAGATGAATTTTCTGCCGCGGATGAAACCGCGCGAATTCTATGATCTGGTGATCGAAGTCGCCATCGTACGCCCCGGCCCAATTCAGGGCGGCATGGTGCACCCCTATATCAACCGCCGTCAGGGGCGCGAGACCGTATCGTACCCCTCAAAAGAACTAGAGGCGGTGTTGGGCAAAACCCTGGGCGTGCCTTTGTTTCAGGAACAGGCGATGCAGATCGCGGTGGTGGGGGCCGGTTTCTCGCCGGAAGAAGCGGACCTTTTGCGTCGGTCGTTGGCCACCTTTCGCAAGATGGGCACCATTGGCACGTTTCGGGACCGGTTTGTCAGCGGTATGCTGGCGCGCGGCTACACCCCTGAATTTGCCGGTCGTTGTTTTTCCCAGATCGAAGGGTTTGGCGAATATGGTTTCCCCGAAAGCCACGCGGCGGCTTTTGCCATGCTGGCCTATGTTTCGGCTTGGCTGAAATGCCATCACCCGGCGATTTTTGCCTGTGCGCTGCTCAATTCCCAACCAATGGGGTTTTATGCACCGGCCCAAATTGTCCGGGACGCGCGCGAACATCAAGTTGAGGTACGGCCCATTTGTATCAATCACAGCACATGGGAAAACACGCTAGAGCGCCGCGCCGGTGGGGTGCTGGCGCTAAGGCTTGGCTTTCGCCAGATCAAAGGTTTTCGCGAAGAAGATGCCAATTGGATCGTGGTGGCGCGTGGTAATGGCTATCCGGACCCCGAGGCGCTGTGGCTGCGGGCCGGTCTTGCGCCCGGCGCGCTGGAACGGCTGGCCGAAGCGGATGCCTTTTCAGATATGGGCCTGACCCGGCGGGCTGCACTTTGGCAGGTCAAGGCGATCCGGGGGCAAACGCCCTTGCCGCTGTTCAATGATCCAATTGACGGCGAAGGCGTCAATGAACCAGACGTAAAGTTGCCAATGATGAACCTTGGTGAAGAAGTGGTTGAGGATTATGTCGCCATGCGCCTGTCGCTGCGCGCCCACCCGATGGAATTGTTGCGCCCTTCAATTCCCGGTCTTACCCCCCATGCAGCACTTGCGGACGCACCGCTGAAACGCACCTTGGTTTGTGGTTTGGTGATCACTCGCCAGCGTCCGGGTACGGCCTCTGGTGTGGTTTTTTTGACGCTGGAAGACGAAACCGGCGTGTCTAATATCGTGGTCTGGCCGAAAGTGTATGAACAGTTTCGACGGGTTGTGATGGGGGGGCGTTTGCTGCGTGTAACCGGCTATTTGCAACGCGAGGGGATTGTTGTGCACCTGATCGCGCAAAATGTCGAGGATATGTCACATCACCTTAGCGACCTTGGGCACCCAATGGACGAGGTGATCGGTGAAACACTCCCCCAGGCCGATGATACACCCCGACCACGCCCACAACCGGCCAGCGCCAGGCATCCCCGCGAACAAGCCAAACGTCTGTTTCCAAGCCGGGATTTTCATTAAACTGGATGGC
>CAXMPY010000021.1:0-20463 GCA_964195275.1 uncultured Paracoccaceae bacterium | reverse complement strand
TGCGCCGATCGTTGGGTTTATCATGCTGCCACTGGTGGTGCCCGGCATCATCTTTGGCGTTGCGCTGCTGATTCTGATCAGCCGATTGGGCATCCAATTGTCGCTATATTCAGTGGCCGTTGGTCATTTGTTGATTTGCCTGCCGTTTTCGGTTGCAACCCTGATCCCAAGGTTTGAAGGATTTGACGCATCAATCGAAGAAGCGTCGGCCGATTTGGGGGAAAATATGTGGTGGACGTTTTGGCGGGTCACCGTGCCAATCGTTTACCCAGGCGTTGTGGCCAGTCTTTTGCTAACATTCACCGTGTCGTTTGACGAATTTATTATGGCGTTTTTCCTATCAGGAACGGACCCGACACTGCCCATATTTATCTGGAGCCAACTTCGGTTTCCAGCGTTTCTGCCGTCTGTTCTGGCGCTGTCTACCATCATTCTTGTCGCGTCTTTTGTACTGGTCTTCGTTGGCCAATGGATCGCGCGTTTTGACCGGATTGGGAAATAAGGGCGACGATGAATATGACCCAGCGCGATGCCTTTATTTCGATCAGGAATGTCAACAAGCGGTTTGGTGATTTCCAGGCCATAAACGATGTCTCGCTTGACATCGAACATGGCGAATTTTTTTCGTTGTTGGGCGCCTCGGGCTGCGGAAAGACAACACTTTTGCGGATGTTGGCAGGGTTCGAGCCGTCGACATCTGGTGTAATCTATATCGACGGCCAACCGATGTTGTCGGTGCCACCGCACCTGCGCCAGGTGAACATGGTATTCCAGAGTTATGCAATATTTCCGCATCTGAATGTTCGCGGCAACATTGCCTACGGGTTGCGTAAATACAAACTGTCGCGCGCACGCCAAAACGACATGGTTGATGAAATGCTGGCGTTGATAAAATTGCCTGATTATGGTGATCGCAAAGCCAATGAATTGTCAGGTGGTCAACGTCAACGGGTTGCACTGGCGCGCGCATTGATCCTGAAACCAAAGGTATTGTTGCTGGATGAGCCGCTTGGTGCGCTGGACAAACAGCTGCGCGAACAGATGCAGCTGGAATTGCGCGAATTGCAGAAATCAATTGGCATTACTTTTGTGTTCGTGACCCATGATCAGGAAGAGGCGCTGACGCTTTCAGATCGGATTGCAGTTATGGCCCGCGGCGAGGTGCTGCAGGCCGACACGCCAACACGGCTTTACGAAGCGCCAAACAGTCGCGAGGTGGCAAATTTTATCGGCACGATGAATTTTTTTGATGCCGAAGTCCTTGATGTTGCCAAGGATAATGCAACAATTCGTGCAATTGGTTTGGGTGAACTAAAAGTTGCTGCCGCCAATTTGGTACTCAAGCCGGGTAGGGCGGTCACTGCTGCAATTCGCCCCGAGAAGATCACGGTGTCCGAGATGCAGCCGCAGAAAAGCACGAACATGGTTGTTGGGGTTCTTGAAAACGCGGCCTATCTTGGTGAACGAAGCCATTATTATGTTCGGATCGATGGCGTTACCCAACCAGTGGCGGTATCGGCCCAAAACCGAGAGAAAGTGACCAGTATCAGCGGTACCGCACGCCAAGTCTGGTTAAGCTGGAGTAACGATGCGATCGTCGTTTTGGGGCCGGAATAATTATGCTTAATACATTGAAATTACATATAAAAATGCAAACTGGATGACCGATATGGGAAAAGCTGATGCTCTTGACGCGATGCCAAAATCGCCGCGCACCGCGACGCGCGCAATTCGCCGACAGCAACTGATCAACGCCACCGTGGAATCGATTGCCAAGCATGGCATTTCCGGAACGACAATGACCACGGTTACCGGATTTGCAGGCCTGTCGATTGGTTTGGTGAACTTCCACTTCAAAACCAAGGAAATTCTGTTCGAAGAAACGCTGCGCTTTTTGGCTGAAGAACACCGTGATCAGTGGCGGAAAAGCTATGACAAGGCCGACCTGGCCCCCGAGGCTAAGCTGCTGGCGATTGTTGATGCGCATTTTCATCCCAGTATTTGCAATCGAAAAAAGCTTGCAGTTTGGTTCGGGTTCTACGGCGAAGCGATTTACCGGGCGAAATACCGTAATATCATGCAAGCAATTGACCCCGAACGTTGGGAACTGTCCAAATCGCTCTGCGCTCAGATAGTTGCAGAAGGTGGCTATCAGCGCACCAACCCCGAAATTGTGTCAGATACTTTGGAAGGTCTATATGATGGCTATTGGTTGAATATTCTGATGTATCCGGGCGAATTTTCACGCGATAGCGCCAAGGCCCAGATACGCACCTATCTGGCCACAACTTTTCGAAATCATTTCGAACGAAACCCCGTTGCCTGAAGGACCTGCTGTGCCCCGTGATCCCTGCTACGACATCCTGTTTGATCCGATAAAAATCGGACCGGTGACCACGAAAAATCGATTTTACCAGGTGCCCCATTGCACCGGTATGGGCTGGTTGCGCCCGCGCATGGTGGCAGAAATGCGTGGCATGAAGGCCCAGGGCGGTTGGGGTGTGGTTTGCACCGAATACAATTCAATCCACCAAAGTTCCGACGATCTGCCACACCCGCAGGCCTCACTATGGGATGATACAGATATTCGGGCGAACCGCCTGATGACTGAAAAAGTGCATGAACACGGCGCCCTAGCGGGGGCCGAGCTTTGGTATGGCGGTGCCCGTACCGCCAATCTGATGACGCGCGAAGTGTCCCTAGACCTGGACAGCTTTCCAAATTTGGCCGGGCACCCATTTCAGACCCGCGCGATGGACAAAACCGATATCCGCACTTTTCGACAGTGGCATCGCCAGGCGGCGTTGCGCGCCAAGGACGCCGAATTTGACATTATTTACGTCTATGCCACCCATGGCTATCTGATCTCGAATTTTCTGAACCCCCGTATGAATACCCGCTGTGATGAATATGGCGGATCGCTGGAGAACCGCGCCCGGCTAGCCCGCGAATTGATCGAAGAAACCAAGGATGCAGTGGGCGATAAATGCGCAGTTGCGGTGCGTTTTGCAGCCGATGAAAAAATTGGCGAAGACGGGGTACCAATTTATGGCGAACGGCGTGAATTGTTCGAAATGTTGGCCGAATTGCCAGACCTTTGGGATATCAACGTCGCCGACTACTCGCTTGAAATGGGCGTGTCGCGTTTCGTCAAAGAAGCACCGCTTGAACCCTATATGAATTTCGTCAAGTCAGTGACATCTAAACCCGTCGTGACCGTAGGCCGATTTACGTCACCCGATACGATGGTTTTACAAGTCAAACGCGGGATCACAGATTTGATTGGGGCGGCGCGGCCTTCGATTGCCGACCCGTTTCTGCCGGCCAAAATCAAATCTGGCGATGTCGATTCCATTCGGGAATGTATCGGCTGCAACATCTGTTATTCGGGCGACAGTCTGGGCGTGCCAATCCGCTGCACGCAAAACCCAAGTATGGGCGAGGAATGGCGACGGGGTTGGCACCCAGAAAGCATCGCGCCAAAAGCATCGTCTGCCAAAATTCTGATCGTTGGGGCCGGCCCTGCGGGTTTAGAAGCCGCCCGTGCTTTGGGTTTACGGGGGTACGAAGTTTTGTTGGCCGAGGCAGGCCGCGAACTGGGTGGCCGTGTCACAAAGGAAAGTGCCTTGCCCGGTATGAGCGAATACGCCCGCATCCGTGACTACCGCGAACAGCAACTGGCCAAAATGCCAAATGTCGAAATATTCCGTGAAAGCCTGCTAACGGCCAAGGACGTCTTGGATGTCGAACCTGATCACGTTGCGATTGCGACCGGCGCGCATTGGCGGCGCGACAGATTTGATGGCGAAACCTATGTGTCCGTCATCACGCCGGGTACTTCACTGGAAATTCTGACGCCAGACGACATAATGGCGGGCAAACTGCCCACTGGTCCAGCGCTGGTTTATGACGAAGACAACTATTACATGGGCGGCGTGATTGCTGAACGTGTGCGCCAAGCCGGCCTGCCGGTCACGCTGGCAACACCATCGGATTCGGTTTCAGCCTGGACTAAGATGACCTCGGAAAACTGGCGAATTCGCGCGCATCTGATGAAGCTGGATGTGGGTCTAGAACTGTCCCAAACGCTGTTGTCGTTTGACGGTACCAAAGCCCGTCTTGCTTGCGAATATTCTGGCAAAGAAAAAGAACTGAATGTTGTCTCACTGGTCATGGTCACACAGCGCGCACCGGACGATGCGCTATATCAAGACTTGATGGGTTTGGCAAAAGACGCCGAACCGCTGCCGTTTAATCTGGAACGTATCGGTGATTGCCAGGCGCCGGCGATTATCGCAGCGGCGGTACATGCTGGGCATCGTTACGCGCAGGAATTGGACACGCACGACCCTGACCCGCGGTTGAAGCATGACCGCGTCGAAATAGTCGCCGGATCCGGCCATTAGGAAGTTAGCATGCAAGATGTCGATCTGAAGCAGGCCTATCTGGACACGCTGTTGTTGTATTATGAAGAAGAAATTATTGGCGAAGCGTATTTCTACGCGTTAGCAGCGCGGTTGGTGGAGCTTGATCAGAAACAGAAAATGAATTTGATGGGTGACGTTGAACGCCATGCCGCAAATGCGGTTCGCCCACTTTTGCAGAAATATAGCCTGACGCCGCGTCTTGACAAAACACTGCATGCCTTGGGATCCGACCAAGCTGCTGCAGACGCCGCAAGCTGGGATGGTTTATTAGCAGAAATGCGAAGAACTTTTCCGGGCTATATTGACGATTTTCACAATCTTGAAAAATTGGCACCAGATGAAGATCTTGTACGACTTCGGTTTCTAACAGAACACGAGCACGCGGCCATAAAATTCTTGAAAAATGAAGCCGTTGGGCGCGCGAAAAGTGCTGAACCGCTTAGCGCTTACCTTTCTAGCACGCCCACAGAACTTGCGGCTAGGTCCTGTCAGAGGAAACGAGCTTGAGCCGGGCAGGGTGGAAGTTGAGGCACTGTCATAGGAAACTTGGTTGGGCCGGGCGCGGTGGCGATATAGTTTCGTGGGATGACAAAACGCAGCCCTTTTCGTTATTTCAAAACCTCGCCCGAGATCATTCGCCTGGCCGTGATGCTCTATGTTCGGTTCCCGCTTTCACTCCGGAATGTGGAAGATCTGCTGCACGAACGCGGTATTGATATCAGCCATGAGACGGTGCGGTTTTGGTGGAACCGTTTCGGCCGGCACTGTCAGAGGAAAATTATTTACTCGCCCGCACACAGAGCCGACATTTCTCCGTCATTGATTTTTCACGGTTTTTTCGGATCGAAATAGGCGGATCCACGACATCTCAAGAATTTTGGATTTTCCCCTGACAGTGCCGAGCGCTGGCAATTTGGATGACCTTTTCAGGGTTATCCTCGACAAGATCCGGTGCAAAATGCCCAGTCGGCATGGTCATGTCATGGGCATCAAGCAATGATTTGGTCTTGACCAGATCTGCGTAATGTGAACCGACACCTTCAACTTCTTTAAAGCCCGCGTCAGCAAGCATCGCAAACGTCTCGTCTGGGTCCCAGTTGCGCGAAGAATAAAGCTGATAAGAAATGGCAGGCATATCTAGTTCCTTAAATGGGTGGTTAGCCGTGGATGTTTCTGGCCCTTGTCGCGTAGTACAAAACGTTAACCAATCAGAGACGCAGCTCTGATTGCTGATCAAACAACGAGGCTTTTGACGGGTCAAGGCCTAGACGCGGCTTCTCGCCGGTCGCTACCGGGGGCGGCATTAAAACGGGACAGGACCAAGCGTGCCGGAAGGCGCGTTGGTTATGGGGCCAAGGTGCTTATAGGGTTTGTCCCACCGGGTTCGAGATTGAATGCGCACAATACAGTTAAGGTCTAGTCGCTCTGCGTCCACCCGCGTCCCGATGTCCCAAACATTTCGTGGCCTTCTGGTGTCACAGCCAGCGTGTCCTCCAGCTTGATAAATCCACGCGTTGAATGAAGCATCGTTGTTTCGACCGATATGACCATGCCAGCCTCAAGCTGGTTTTCCGCGTCGGTGCCTTCGTAGGTAACAGGATGATTTGTCATCAGAAAAGGACCTTCGTGGGTGATGACACCCATTCCATGGGCAAAGAAATCAGTGTCGCTGGCGTTTGGTTGCGCGGCTTTGCATTCCTGTGCTTTGGCGATCATGTCTCCGCCCAGTTCACCGGGTTTCACAAGCGAAAATGCTGCTTGCTGGGTTGTTTCAATCTCGGCGAGCAAATCGATCAACTCGTTGTCTGGTTCGCCCAATACACCCATGCGGCATATGTCACCGATGTAGCCCTCTAGATTGCCACCTGAATCGATCGACAATACATCTCCGGGCAACCATTCTTGATCTGATGCAGCACGATTGTGGCTGCTACCAAGCGTCAACAGGCTATACTCAAATTGCAGACCCAGTTTCGTTTCCTCGCGGCGCAACCGGTCGATTATTTGATATTTGCTATCACCGGCGGTGGACGCCTTGATGGTGGCCTGCATGGCGTCGGTTATTTTCTCGGAAGCTTGGCGCAGCAAGTTAAGTTCGCGGGCAGATTTAATGATACGCAGCCGTTCCATAACGCCGGTGGCATCCAAAAAGCTGGCGCCATCCAGCGCTGATGACAGCGCGTCAAAACTGTCTTTGGGTAAAAACCCGGGTTCAATTCCGATGCGCCCGTTGGTTGCGCCGACAGATTTCAAGTAGTCGGTGGCGGCCTGAACGGAATCCACCGACCCCCATGATACCGGGTGAAAATTCGGCACCCAAAACGGATGTACGGCGTGTTCACCGATTTCCATTTTGTTAGCGATATAGGCGGTTTTGGCGGCGTCGCCTCTTACATAAATGAATATTGGCAAATAGCGGCTGTGCCCTATGGCATCCATCGCCGAAAAAAAGATGAACCGATAGCCGCCAAGCAAGTAGTGAACATTGTGCTTTGACGTCGCGAACAAAACATCCAAGCCTGCCCGCTCCATCAAATCATCAAGCTTGTCAAAGCTGTAGGGCAGGTCGCCCACTTGCATTGCCTGTGTCATTGCAGCCTCGCTATCAGTTTTTGGCCGGTATCAGATGAAAGTCCGGCAATTCTTTCAACGCTTCTTCGGGGCCGGTGGGGGAATAGACGACGAAAATTTCCATCGGTTCGTTACCGGTGTTTTGGGTCGAATGAAAGCGGCTTTCCGGGATGAAAATGCAGCACCCTGCGCTGACGGTTTTCGTAACCGGATTACAAGCCTGGTCTTCGACCATTTGTTCACCCGTGCCTTTGATGATAAATATTATTTCTTCGGCACCGGGATGATTATGGCGAGTGTGGCCTTTGCCCGGTGGCACAAAAACGACCCCAGCAGAAAGCGCTTTTGCATCATTCACGTTGGGCCCAACCGTCAGGGCCAGTTTGCCCCAGTCAAAACCAAAATTATCAACATCGTCTGGATAGACAAAAATATTTTTCATGTCGCTCATTCTGCGGCTCCTTCTGTGCGGCCTGGAATAGCCTTGAACGTTTCAATCTGTCTCCGGATGGCTGTTTCAGCGGGCAGTCTTTCGGCCGAACTTGCGCCATAAAAACCGTGGCAGTGCTTGGCGCTGTGTATGACATATTCAGCGTCTTGGGGCATTGAAATGGGGCCGCCGTGGCATAGAATGATGATGTCAGACCGAACCGCGCGCGCTGCTGCGGATATGGCATCAATTTCCACTACACAATCATCAAGTGACTTGGCCGAGGTGGCGCCGATGCTGCCACCTGTTGTGACGCCCATGTGCGCCACGATGATATCAGCACCTGCCTTGGTCATTTGCGCCGCCTCATCCGCATTAAACACATAGGGTGTCGTCAACAGATCCAGCGCATGGGCCTGGGCAATCATTTCGATTTCAAGCCCGAATCCCATGCCGGTTTCTTCAAAGCTTTGTCGCATAACACCGTCAAACAGGCCGACCGTCGGAAAGTTCTGAACGCCTGAAAATCCCATCGATTTCAAATCTTTTAGAAACTGCGGCATCAAAACAAACGGGTCGGTGCCATTTACACCGGCCAATACCGGGGTCTTTTTTACCACTGGCAGCACCTCGACAGCCATTTCCTTGACGATTTCGTTGGCGTTGCCATAGGCCAGCAACCCGGCAGCCGAACCACGGCCAGCCATGCGATAACGGCCTGAATTGTAGATAATGATCAGATCAATACCGCCCGCTTCTTCGGATTTCGCACTAAGACCGGTGCCTGCCCCGCCGCCGATGATAGGGCGTCCTTGGGTCACCAGACTTTGCAACTTTGCTAATATTTCTTTGCGAGGTATTTGGCTCATTTTTAGGTATCCGAAATTATTGTCAGGAAATTTTCCACAGCGATTTGGGCAAATTGTGGATCATTGATGTGATGTGGCACGCGAATTAATTGGCGGTCATTTGTGAGATTCATGGTCTCTTCCAATGCCTGGATAAGCGCCAAGTTCGCCTCAGGTTGCCAAAAATCACCACCGCTTATATCAAGCGCGGACAGGCCCTTTTCCGGCACCAGCAAGCGCACCGGACCAGTGCAGGCGTTCAATTTTTCACCGATCCATTTGCCCATTTGCATATTTTCTGCCGGTGTCGTGCGCATCAATGTGACATTTGGATTGTGGTGATAGAACAGGCGCGATTTGTGGATATCCGGGATTGTATCCGGTGCCCAAAAGTTGATCATATCCAATGCGCCAAGTGATCCGATCCACGGCAATTTTTGTTGGGCCACAACGTCCAACCTGCTGGGGCGGCAGGGTAGAACGCCGCCAAATAGAAAATCGCAAATCTCTGTCAACGTGATGTCCAGCAAGCCCGCGATTTGGCCTTGCCTTGCAAGATTTTCCATCGCCCGACCGCCGGTGCCAGTTGCGTGGAATGTCAGTGGTTCAAATTGTTCGCGCAACAGGTCTGAAGCCATCGATACGCAGGGCGTTGTGACGCCAAACATTGTAAGGCCAATCGCCGGTTTAGCATCGCGTACGATTGGAACCGGGTTGTTGATCATTCCAAGAATGGCCTGTGCGCTATTGTGTAAAACAGTGCGGGAAACCCGATTAATTCCGGCTAAATCTGTGATGGTCGGTACCATCATGATGTCAGATACACCCACAAATGCTGCTGTGTCGCCGGCGGCCAATGTCGACACCATGACCTTGGGGATCCCAAACGGCAAACGGCGCATTCCAGCTGTGATGATCGACGTGCCACCACCACCACCGATGCCGATTATAGCGTCGATACTGCTGGTATTCTGTGTGCAATATTCGGCAAAAGCCGCTCCCATTGCAGCAACTGCTGTTCCACGATCATCGGTGCCCAGCACGGCGTGGGATCCGTCAGAATAGTGGCCGGCCACAGTTTGGGCTGATACTTCCACTGTCGTATTTGCGGTCCGTGTTCCAACATCAACCACGGTGACAGAATTGCCCGAACCGGCCAAAATACCCCGCAGGAAATCAAGCTCTGCAACCTTGGTATCTGCCGTTCCAACAAGGTAGAGATTGGGCAATTTAGCCTCCTGGCCATTGCGATGTTGATTCCATTATGGAACTAGAGTACCATATTAGGATGCAAGTCTCACGTCAATCAACAGATTCGATTCCCCTTAAAGGTGCAAGTGCACGGACCTGGAAGCTGATGGTCGCGACAGCACGCGACATGATGCAACGGGGCCAATCGCCGTCGGTAAGTGATGTTGCCCAGCGGGCAGAGGTTTCGCGTTCGACGGCCTATCGATATTTTCCATCGCAGACAGCCATGGTGCATGCGGTTGTTGGTGAAAGCCTGGGTTCGATCCTTGATTGGACCAGTGACAATCCTGACCCGGTTGAAAGGGTTGGTGATTTGATTGCGCAATCTTTTCCGGTGATCACCGATAATGAAACAACGTTTCGGGCGGCTTTGCGTGTCGCCTTGGACGCCGATGACGGGAAAACTGTGCCCGACGCGCCCCTGCGCGGACATCGGACGGAATTACTGGATCGTGCGCTGGCACCGATTCCGGCAGGCCACAGCCGTGATCGGTTGGTGCAGGCATTGTCGGTATTGTTCGGCGTCGAGGGCTTGGTCGTCCTGCGCGATATTTGCGGGCTTGAACATAAAGCCTCGTTGGATGTCGTCGTCTGGGCATCCAAAACACTGACGCAGGCGACAATCAGCGAAAAAAATTGAAAGGAGGCACAACTGGTAAGGCCAGTTAGACAAAATACCGAACCAGGTGGCAAATATACTAGATACCGTCAATATATTGCCGTCGCAGTGATAAATCCATTATTTTCATATATAAAAGGCGAAAGGCGGCTTAGAGTGGAATAAAAATAGCTTTGAATTGCCTTAAACCTACTTGACAGGCTATTCAATCTGGTACTACCAAACGACCGAGCGCGGGTGACAACGCCAAATACAGCCCCGCAATTGGCCAAGCTCGACGGACAGACCCGCAAAGAGCTTGGCGTGATATCAACTGGGAGGATTATCTAATGAAATCACCAATAACTGGCCTGCTTGCCGGTGTGGCACTGTCAGCGCTTGGCGCGACATCTGCACTGTCTCAGGATCTGACAATTTTCTGGGCCGAATGGGACCCTGCAAACTTTTTGCAGGAACTCGTAAACGAATACGAAGTCGAAACAGGGGTTACTGTTACGGTTGAAACCACGCCTTGGGGCGATTTTCAGACCAAAGCGTTTACCGAATTTAACGCGCGCGGCTCTGCTTATGATATGATCGTTGGTGACAGCCAATGGCTGGGTGCCGCATCAGAAGGTGGCCATTACGTCGACCTGACGGATTTTTTCAACGAGCATAATCTTGGCGAAGTGATGGCACCGGCAACGGTGAAATACTATGCAGAATACCCCGGAAATTCCGGCAAGTTCTGGGCTGTCCCGGCGGAAGGTGATGCTGTTGGCTGGTCTTACCGCAAGGATTGGTTCGAAGACCCGGCTGAAATGTCTGCCTTCAACGCCAAATATGGCTATGATCTGGCAGCGCCTGAAACTTGGGCACAGCTATTGGACATCGCTGAATTTTTCCATCGCCCCGACGAAGACCGTTACGGCGTCGCAATCTACACCGACAATTCCTACGACGCGATGGTCATGGGTGTCGAAAACGCCATTTTCTCTTACGGTGCCGAACTTGGTAACTTTGAGACATATGAAGTTGATGGTTATATAAACTCTGACGCAGCGGTTGCAGCGCTTGAGGATTACAAGAAATTGTATGGCTTCACACCGCCAGGTTGGGCAAAAACATTCTTTGTCGAAGACAACCAGGCCATCACCGAAGGTCTGGCGGCGATGTCGATGAACTATTTCGCTTTCTTTCCGGCACTTTTGAACGAAGCAACCAACCCACATGCGGCCAGCACAGGCTTTTTTGCGAACCCGGCTGGTCCATCGGGCGATCAGTTTGCCGCACTTGGCGGGCAGGGCATTTCCGTGGTCAGCTATTCTGACCAACAGGAAGAATCCATGAAATTCCTGGAATGGTTTATCCGGGACGATGTTCAGCAACGTTGGGCGGAACTGGGCGGCTATACAGCCCATGCAGCGACACTAAGTTCTGCAGAATTCCGCAATGCCACGCCTTATAACGAAGCCTTTTACCAAACCATGTTCAAGGTAAAAGATTTCTGGGCAGTGCCTGAATTTGCCGAGTTGCTGACGGCTGCAAACCGGCGTCTGTACCCGTATATCGTCGGTGACGAAGGTACGGCTAAAGAAACGTTGGATGCTTTGGCCAGTGATTGGACCAAGACATTCCGCAGCTACGGTCGTGTCGACTAAGCAGTTTAACATACTACGAATAAGAGCGTCATCTGGCGCTCTTATTCACGCAATCCCCCCACTTTAGACAACAGGAGCGATCTACTAATGGCCAACGGTGTCATGACCCAGCTTGATCCTGCTTCGCGTGCAGCGACCAGAGGGTGGAGCGATCTGACAATACGGAATATGTTCGTTATTCCAACGATTGCGTTCCTTATAATATTCAATATTTTTCCGCTGTTATATTCACTGGGGTATTCATTTACCGACTTTCGCGCGTCAACAAGCGCACCGGCAAACTTTGTGGGTTTGCGCAACTACCGCGAACTTTTGGCGGATCCGTTTATCTGGAAGAATTTTACAGTCACCGCCAAATATGTGCTTATTTCGGTGACAGGTCAGGTGATTGTCGGTTTTGGTCTGGCGTTGCTGCTGAACCGCGATATACCCCTGAAAGGGTTGATCACAACGCTGCTGATGCTGCCAATGATGTTATCGATGGCCGTCGTTGGATTGTTCTGGAAGCTTCTTTACGATCCTTCGTTTGGGATCATCAATTATGCCTTGGGATTGGGCAAATTTGAATGGTTGGCCGACCCGGATGTCGCCCTGTGGGCCGTTGCGCTGACAGATATCTGGATGTGGTCGCCGTTTGTGATGCTGTTGTCGCTGGCCGGTTTGTCGGCTGTACCTAAGCATCTTTACGAGGCTGCCGAGATTGATCGCGCGGGGCAGATATATACGTTTTTCCGCATTACCTTGCCGTTGGTGGCGCCAATATTGATGATCGCGATCATTTTCAGAACAATGGAGGCGTTCAAGACCTTTGATCTGGCCTTTATTCTAACCAGCCAACCGAACGCCGAATTGGTGTCAATCCGGCTTTACAAAATGGCGTTCCTGGAATGGCAAACCGGAAAATCTTCGGCCTTCGCCTATATCATTCTGATCATGGTTGTGGCGATTACCAACATCTACGTGAAATACCTAAATAAAGTGAAGGAACGTTAAGATGGCAGGCGTTCAAACCCCGGGTGAGAGGCTGTTCAACCGCACCGCTATTGTCGCGGTGTTCGTGGCGATGTTTATTATGCTGGTGCCGATTTACTGGATTGCATCGACCGCATTCAAACCGCGCATTTTGGCGACAACCGTGCCGCCAACTGTGTTCTTCAAGCCCGAAGTTTCACCCTTTGTTAAGCTCAGCGTCAAGCGGTCCCAATTGCGCAAAGCGGTATCAGACGAAATTTATGATGCCGCGCCCTGGTGGGAAAAAATGGTGCTGGATGGTGGTGAAAAAGTTGTGCGCACCGGCAAGGGCGAAGTGCGACCGTCTGGCTATTTCAACCGTTTCAAGAATTCGTTGATCGTATCGCTAATATCCACGTTTTTGGCGGTATCGATGGGGACGATTACGGCCTATGGGTTTTCAAGGTTCAAAGTCGCCGGCGAAGATGATTGGCTGTTCTTCATCTTATCAACCCGAATGTTGCCACCCGTCGTGGTGGCGATCCCGATGTTCCTAATGTACCGGATCGTGGGTTTGAACGATACCCATCTTGGGTTGATCATACTTTATACAGCCTTCAATCTTTCATTTTCTGTGTGGCTGATGAAAGGCTTCATCGACGAAATACCGCGCGAGTATGAAGAGGCGGCGCTGGTTGATGGCTACACTCGCATGCAGGCCTTCTTTAAAATTGTGCTGCCCGAAGCAATGACCGGCATAGCCGCGACCGCTGTGTTTTGTTTCATCACCGCCTGGAACGAATACGCATTTGCATTGATCATGACCAATCGTAAGGCACAGACAGCACCACCATTTATCCCAAGCCAGGTTGGTTCTGGGCTGCCAGACTGGACCGTCATTGCATCAGGCACGTTGTTATTTTTGTTGCCGGTCGCGTTCTTTACCTTTTTCCTGCGTAACCACCTGTTGCGAGGCATGTCTTTCGGAGCGATCAGAAAATGACATTCAGAGCTGTTAATCAAAAATATCTGATACCGGCCGCTCAGTGGTTGATGGTTTTGGGGATCATTGCACTTTGCCAGCCGTGGAATTCGTTTTTCCATCGATACGGGCTGACGCTCATTCTTATCGGCTTAATCGGGTTTCTTGTTACAACCCACATTCAAGCTCCCAAAGTGGTGCTTGAAGATGAGGAAGCAACCTAATGGCTGGCATCGAACTTAGAAATGTTCAGAAATTCTTTGGCCCCACGCAAGTGATCAAAGATATGAATTTGACGATATCGGATGGCGAATTTCTGGTGATGCTGGGCCAATCTGGCTGTGGCAAGACAACGACATTACGAGCAATTGCCGGGCTTGAAAGCGTGACGTCCGGCGAGGTGCTGATTGACGGCGAACCGGTGCAGGATAAAAAGGCGGCAGACCGCGATATAGCTTTCGTGTTTCAAAGCTTTTCGCTGTATCCACATATGACTGTATACGAAAATATTGCTTTTCCGCTTAGGGCAGTGCGGTTGGATACAGCCGAGCGTGAAGAGGCGGTAAAAGAGGTCGCCGATGTGTTGCGGATCAGCTCGATCCTGGACAAAAAACCGTCGGCTTTGTCGGGCGGCGACATGCAAAGGGTAGCGATTGGGCGGGCATTGGTGCGGCGCCCCAAGGCGCTTCTGATGGACGAGCCGATTGGGTCGCTTGATGCCAAATTGCGCGAAGAAATGCGTTCGGAGATAAAGCGGCTACACATCGCCCGCGGATCAACCAGCGTCTACGTCACACACGATCAGATCGAGGCAATGTCGCTGGCCGATCGGATTGTCATCATGCATGATGGCGTCCTGCAACAAATAGGGGCACCTGATGACGTATATCTGCGCCCGGCTAACCAGTTTGTGGCTCAGTTTGTTGGCAGCCCGGTCATGAACGTGACCAAAGCGGAAATATCGGGCAGTCAGGTAGCGATTGGCAGTTCCGCGCAAGGATTTCAGTTTCCAGAATCATTACTGGCAAAGTTAACAAACAATGGCGGGGCCGTTTCGTTGGGGCTACGGCCCGAGGCGGTGACGGTGTCCAGCCAGGAAACGAACGGACACTTGCCTTCAAAGGTGACGAATATCGAACCCTTGGGATCGCACGACATTATTGACGTCCAGATAGGCGATACAACATTGCGGGTACGCACCGAAAGCGGTTTTGCATCTGGCAAAGGGCAGGATCTGTGGGCCGATGTCGACATCGAACAAGCACATTTTTTTGATACAGCAAGCGGCAATTCACTAAGATCGGCAATCTGATGGCAAGTATCGAACTGCAAAATATAACCAAAGATTTTTCTGACACACGCGCTTTGCGCGGTGTTGATTTGAAGATCCAAGACGGTGAGTTTTTCGTGCTTTTGGGCGCAACCGGTGCCGGTAAAACCACAACCCTACGCGTGATTGCCGGGCTTGAAGAACCAAGCAGTGGTAAGGTCCTGATCGATGGCCTGGACGTGGCAGATTGGAATGCCGCCGAACGCGATGTGGCATTGGTATTGCAACAATATTCGTTGTATCCAAGATTGACTGTACGCGGAAATCTTGAATTTCCACTGAAGGCGAAAACCCGTAATTTGAACGCTACAGAAATTGCACAGCGCGTTAACAAAGCCGCCGAAACGTTGCAGATCACCGATCTTTTGGACCGTAAGGTCGAAAAACTTTCCGGTGGTGAAATGCAGCGGGTTTCCATCGGACGTGCCATCGTCCGTGAACCCCGTGTGTTCTTGATGGACGAACCTTTGTCGGCGCTAGACGCCAAACTACGCGAAGCCCTGCGCATCGAGTTGAAAAAGTTACACCATGAACTAGGTGCAACATTTCTATTTGTAACCCACGATCAGATCGAAGCAATGTCGTTGGGGGATATGGTCGGTGTTTTGAACAACGGACGCCTGGTCCAGGTTGGCACGCCGTCTGAAGTTTATGAAAACCCGATCAACACGTTCGTGGCGCGCGCCGTGGGGTCGCCACCAATGAATTTGCTGCCGGGGATGGTTTCCGACGGCAGCGCAATATTAGATTCTGGTGGCAAACTTCCACTGATATCCGGCGGACCCGAGGGCCAAAAGTTATCGTTTGGCATACGTCCAGAGAATGTTTTGATTGAAGGCGGCGCGCCGGTCCAGGGCAAGGTATTTGACATCGAAGATCATGGTGTCATCAAGAATTTGGCCATAGACGCCGCTGACGAACGGTTGCATGTGACTGTGCCTGCCAAGATGAAGGTTGAAATGGACGAAGAAATTCGTTTCGGCTGGAAACCAGAAAAGGTGCTGCTGTTTGATCGCGCGAGCGGCGAAAATCTGAACGCCTAGTTTGTACTTCCAAAACGTGCGCGATACTGCGCCAGGCAAGCCGGGTTTACAAGATTCGTCGGGTTCTGCCCTCCAAGAATACGGCGCGTTTCGCTAAGAACACCCATGCCCATCCGCAGCATGCTTTCCTGTGTGATCCCGGCCATGTGAGGCGTCAAAATTACGTTGTGCATTTTAAAGAATACATGGTCCTGCGGCAGCGGCTGGGTGTCAAATACGTCCAGGGCAGCACCGGCAATTTGACCAGTTTGCAGGGCCTGGATCAGCGCCACTTCTTGCACCACCGGCCCGCGCGAAACGTTGATCAGAACAGCGCTGGATTTCATCAGTTCAAGTTGCGTTTCACCGATCAAACCATGGGTTTCGTCGGTCAAGGGGCAGCATAAAGCCACGACATCACTAACGCGCAAAAGTTCTTCCAGGGGTGCATATTGAACACCATTTGGCAGGTTGTCAGGGTTTCGAACGAATGCGCGCACTTGCATTGCAAATCCACCAACAGCAATCCGCAATAGCGCCGTGCCAATATTTCCCAGACCGATGATGCCGAGTGTCTTACCGTTTAGCTCCAGCCCGGTATCACTGTGCGCCCGCGCCTGATTCCAGCCGAATTTTTCAAAATCTGACCGTACTTTTGGGTGCTTTCTGAGCAACGCGATTGATGTCCAGACGATGTGTTCGGCTACCGTCACGGCGTTGGCACCCGGCACATTGGCCACGAAAACGCCGGCTTGGGTGGCGGCCTTGACGGGTATCATATCCAACCCGGCGCCGTGTCGAACCAGCGCCCGCAGGCCAGTTTCACGGGCAATCACGCCTACCGGAATTGGCGCGCGGACAACGATGATTTCGCTGCCCAAACTTTCATTTTCGATCGCCTCGCGGGTCGGTGCAGATGCTACACAGTAATTACCAAGTTCGCTAAGCCCAGCCTCTACATCTGGGTGCAGAGGATGGGTTGAAAAGATCACTTTTCACCGTCGTCCGTGTTTTCAAGAAGCTCAACCCAATAGCTGTGCGCACCGCGCAAATGACTGTTCATTGTGGCCTGGGCCAACGTTGCATCACGGGCGAATAGCGCGTCAAATATTTGCACATGTTCGACGTGCGAGCGTTGGTTTCGGTCGGGTTTTTCGAAATATATCGGCAACCGTTGACCTGATGTGGCGTAAAACGAAGCGCAAACTTCGTAGAATAATGAATTTTGCGTGGCCTTTACAATTTCCAAATGGAAATCGCGATCCAATAACGCCAGCCCCAGGCCTTCGGATATTCGCAGTTCTGAATCCGCCAGTATTTGGCGAAGACGATCAAAATTTTCGTCTGTGGCGCGCTCTGCTGCTAACGCTGCGGCTTTGATTTCGTGGATTTTTCGCAGTTCGACGGCTTCATAGATTTGCTGTGGTTCCAGTGGTATTCCGGCCTCGGCAAAAAATGCCAATTTCTGCAAACCGGACCGCTCTTCGTTCAGATAAATACCTGATTTCGCGCGTCTTTCTATAATCTGCAGCGACTCTAGAATTGCCAAAGCTTCGCGCACCTGACCGCGGCTGACCGAAAAATGTTCGGAAAGTTCGCGTTCGGACGGGGCCTTGCCACCCGCCTTTTTAGCGACCGGCACAATATGGGCGGCCAATGCCAGCAATAAAGAATTTTCGTGTTTGGTCATTGGGGTACTTGAAACGCCTCAATTGTTTTTTCGTTGATCGTGAAACCCAGGCCCGGTGACTCAGGAATAGCAATCATGCCGTCTTTTACCCGAACATCTTCGTGTACCAGATCATGTATCATAGGGTTGGCACCAAGGGAAAATTCAATTGTGAAACTGGCGGGCGAAGCCGCGCAGATGTGTAGTCCTGCGAAAAAGCACGGCGCGCCTGCCCATAAATGCGGTGCAAGGCGCAGATTAAAAGCGCTGGCAATTGTACCGATCCGCATCGCTTCGGTAATGCCGCCGCAAAATCCGGGATCGGGTTGAAAAATGTCGACCGCTTTGGCCACCGCTAAGTCACGAAATGCAAAGCGCGTTGCTTCGGATTCTCCGGCGGCGATCGGCATGCACGAAAATGAGCGCAGTTCAGCCATGCCCGGTTTATCGTCTGATGTGACCGGTTCTTCGAACCAGGCCAAATCACAATTTTCAACCAGTTGTACAAATCGCTTTGCTTCGCCAACGGTGTAGGTTCCGTGCGCATCGACCATCAGTTCGATATCGGGACCAATTGCCGCCCGCGCAGCACGCACCCTTTTGGCGGATTGTATTGGGCGCCCATCCATTGCACCGACCCGCATTTTAACGGCTTTGAACCCACCTTGATCGACATAATCAAGAAGTTGCGCACCTATGGTATCTTCTGCGGCCCACCCACCGGACGCATAGGCCGGCAATCGGTCCGATTTTCGCCCGCCCAATAACTTCCAGACCGGCTTGCCGTCGGCCTTGCCCAAAATGTCCCATAACGCCAGGTCGATGGCGCTGATCGCGGCGACGGTTAAGCCGCGCCGCGCCAGTTCGGGCAATACATGACCACGTTTAGCAGCAGTTTCGGCGCGGACACCGTTGTAAAGATCTTCCCAGATATAGGTAACATCGGCCGGGTCACGGCCCACAATCGCCGGCCCAAATTCGTTGTTCAGCAAATGGACCAAAGTAGCATAATGACCGGCGCTGCCCGCCGCATTTTTCCCTTCGCCCCAGCCAATCAGACCATCGTCGGTTTCTATTCTGACGATCGCGGAATCAAATGTTTTTAGCTGTCCAAAATCCGAAACGTGCTGGCGTGCCGTTTCAATCGGGATCTGAATCCACCAAGCTTTGACGTTCTTAATCCGCATTAAATTCTCCGGAAAATTGGCACCGACCCCGGGGACGATACCCAAGCCAAGCGCTTTACTTGATAAGCGGCAGGATGGTTTCAGCGGTGATCCGCATCTGGTCGGTATAAAATTCCTCAGACAGCAGGCTTGAACCGTGATCCTGAATGAACTGCAGCTGTTCGGGTGATATGTCGACCGGGTTCTTTTCAATCATGTCGGGATAAATCGCCGCTGGCGTGCGATCAACTGGTGCGACAAATTCGTTGGTTATCGCGCCGTCATAGCCTACCTCTTTTAGGGTGGTGATGATCTGAGCCCAATCAATGTGGCCCATGCCAGCCGCAAACCTGTTGTTATCGGCAACATGGAAATCAAACAGCCTGTCCCCGGCCAGGCGGATTGCATCGTAGATGTTACTTTCTTCCATATTCAAATGATACGCGTCTAAACAAACGCCGCATTCTGGACCAACTGCTTCAGCCAAAGCCAAGGCCTGGGCGCAACGGTTGAAAAAGTAGGTTTCAAATCGGTTAAGCGGTTCCACGGCAATTTTGACGCCTTTAGCCTGTGCATGCGCAAAACATTCTTTTGTCGCTTCGACAACCCAGCCCCATTCTTCTTCGGGGGTGCCGTCTGGTGCTACTTTACCAACGGTTGCTGGAACCAATGTAATAATTTCACCTTCCAGTTCGCTAACCATCGTGATGACGCTTTTGACATAATCTACTGATCTGGCGCGTTGACCTTCGTCTTTTGCCGCCAGATTACGTTCGCCCAATGTCAGCGTGACCGCGCCCCAGCAGCGGATATCGTGTTCTTTCAAGCTGGCACGGGTTTCTTTGATATCGTACTGTTCCGGCTCTCCGGAAATCTCGATGCTTTCATACCCCAGCCTTTTGATCCGGCGCAGCGTCACATCAAGCGGTTCGGCTCTCATCCAATTATGTGTAGATAGATGCATTGTTTCCTCCGGAATGTTGCGAATTTAGTCGCAAACTGGTGCAATATCCCGCACAGGTGCGGAACAAGAATTGATAAATCTGGTTAGACCAGTTAACATATAATCGATTTCGAGATCAAGCCCCGTTTATTGTCGGAAAAACCTAACAATTAGGGCTAGATAAATGCAACCCGTGCGAATACCCGCTGGACCCTGGACATCGAGAATATCAAAATCATTGACGAAATTGTCAGATTTGGTATGACCAGTTAGGCGTCGTTGGTCGAATTCGGGAAACTCAACAAATGAAAATCGGGATGTGCATGTTTTTGTGGACCACCCATGTTGGTCCTGAACACGCGCGCTTGCTTAAGGACATCAAAAATACCGGTTTTGATGGTGTCGAAATTCCGATTTTTGAAGGATCGATTGCCGATTTTTCTGCGATTGCGCGCATGCTGGACGACATCGGTTTGGACAGAACCGCCGTGTCTGCGATTGGTGATTCGACCCAAAACCTGATTTCGCCCGATCCAGCGCATCGTCGCGCCGGTGTTGATCGAATGAAATGGGTGCTTGATCGCGCGCGCGCCCTTGGTGCCCGGAATTTGTCG
>CAXMPY010000020.1:0-21015 GCA_964195275.1 uncultured Paracoccaceae bacterium | reverse complement strand
TGTCGCCAAACCAGTCGATGACTTTACGCACCTCAACCATGACTTCGGCGCCGATGCCGTCACCGGCAAGGATCAATAGGGATGGGTTGCTCATCGGGCTTCCTTTGTCGTAAATTTGGTTTTCCTGCGGTACCGCCATGATCTGACAGGGTCAAGCAAGTGGGGCGTTAAACGCTTGGGCCAGCAAATCCCAAACTTTGCGGATTCGCGCGTTGGATCGCAACGCATCTGGCGCTGCCAGCCAGACCGGCAGCGTTGGTAATTCAAGTTCATTGAATATGCGTTCCACTTTGGTTTCCGCATCCCCGATTGCGACTTGCATCCCGCCAACGCCACAGCCGGCGCATACCAGGCGCCAATGCGCGGCCTGATCGTCACATCTGACCGGAAAAAATTCGCGGTCCACATTCATGCCGATATCGCGCATTGCCCTTATCATCTGATCGTTCTTGTCAAGGCCGACAAAATCCAGCGCCGAGAGTTTCGAAAAGCTGGCCGGGCGCCCGGCTCGGTCTAAATATTCGCGGCTGGCATAAAGTCCCAGTTCCTGATCTGCGACATGTCGCGTGATCACATCCAGTTCAGTCGGTCGATACATGCGGATGGCGATGTCCGCCTCGCGGAATATCAAATTTTCAGCGGTATCGGACGGCACCAGTTCAATATCCACCTCTGGCAGGGATTGCCGCATTTTCGCAATAATCGCGGGCAATAGAAAATGTGACACCACAAGGCTGGCCGTAATCCGGACTGTGCCGCGTAAATCGGCAGAACGCCCTTCTGCCGCCAGCCGCAACCTGGCCGCCGATTGCTGCATTTCACGGGCGTGGTCAAACATTTCCTGCCCGACAGTTGTCAGCACCAGCCCGCGCGGCACGCGGTGAAACAATTCTAAACCCAGCGATTGTTCAATAGCTTTGATATGCCGCCCGGTCGTGGGCTGGCTTTGACCAAGTTTGCGCGCTGCAGCAGAAAGCGACCCCTCTTTCCCCACGGCGCAGAATGACTGGATCAGGTCCCAGTTCAGCGACTCTACTAATTTGTCCATACATTATTGAATATCACATGATCGAATTTGGTCAATTTATATTCAAACATGAACAACTAGTATTGATACCAGAAACTGAAAGGAAACCAAAATGAACAAAACTGTCTTAATCCTCGGCGCGTCTGGCAAAATCAGCCAGCATGCGGCGAAAGCCTTCAACGCTGATGGTTGCAATGTTCGCTCCTATGACCGCAAATCGGGTGACATGATACGCGCGGCCAAAGGCGCTGATATTATCGTTAACGGTTTGAACCCACCGAATTACCATAACTGGGCGACGCTGATCCCACAGATCACACAGCAAGTGATCGAGGCCGCCCAAGCTGCAGGCGCGACGGTCATTATCCCCGGCAATGTCTACAATTTCGGCGCTAGCCCCGGTATTTGGTCAGAAAATACACCACAGCAAGCCGCAAGTCGGAAAGGGAGAATCAGAATAGAGATGGAGCAAGCCTATCGCGATGCGGGTGTCAAAACCATCATTCTGCGCGCCGGGAACTTTATCGACCCGATGCGAAATGACGACATCATGGGTTTGGTTTTTCTGCGCGAGATTGCCAAAGGGCGCATCACGTCCCCAGGCAGGCCTGATGCGATGCAGGCCTATTGTTACCTGCCGGATTGGGCCCGCGCCGCGGTCGGGCTTGCCGAAATCCGCGATCAGCTGAGTTTGTTCGAGGATATCCCATTCGCTGGACACGCGTTTACAACCAATGATTTGCACCACGAACTAGAGCACGTGTTAGATCGGAAGATCAAACTGGCCGGATTTCCATGGGGTGTGATGAAGCTTGCCACACCGTTTTGGGAACTGGCGCGCGAACTGACGGAAATGCGCTATCTTTGGAACACCGATCACCAATTAGACGGTTCAAAATTGGCCCGTTTGTTGCCTGATTTTGCGCCGACAGATTTGCGCGTGGTTATGGCCGCTGCGTTACCGCGCAATATCCACCCAGACCAGGCCATGCCAATTGATGGCGCGGCCCCGGTCGTCTGAAAGCTCAGCCAATTTTTCGGGTGTGGGCCAGACAATGCCCACATCCGTTACCTTCAAATCAACCGAAGGCAGAACATAATCGACCCGTAAATTTCCCGGTCCTTTGGTGTCGCGCCAAACGGCCGTGTCCAGTGCTGGGTCGCCTAGACGGGTAATATTGACACCGCCCTGCTTAGCCGCCGCCGCTTTCGAGTAATCGCTACGTGGCTTTGGGTGGGTGGTATGGCCACTGTCCAATAATGCCTGAATTGCCAGGTGTTTGCCCTGCCCGTCAACCGGGTCCAGATTAGCATCACCAATCACAATATAGCGTTTTTTCGGCGCTTTTTGTGCCAACTTTCCATCAAGATAATTTAGCGAAAACAGTGTCTCGTCATGGTTTCGCAACCCATTTCGATCTTCTGGCCCGTCAAACGCCGGTGTTGTGGCGTGGTAGGCCAAAAGATGCAATTTTGACCCGTCTGGTGGACTGACCGGAACATCCCAATGTGCAACGGAAGACAGGCGCTGAACGTTGTTAGCGCTGTTTTCGTCTTGCGCATTTGGCGGGCGCGCACCCGGAAGATCACGCCACAAATATGCCGAAAAATCACGCGCTGCTATTTCATCGATCGGAAATCGCGACACAATCGGCATGCCGCCCTGCCCGGAAAATTCACCGTATCCTTCGGCGTCGGTTGCGTCGCCAAAATATCCGTCACCATCCAGGTCCCGACCGGATGCAACACCAGAATTTGGCGCCGTGGAATAAGAGAATAGAAAAGATGCCCCAGCCTGGGCCAACGCATCGGTGAACGCGTTCAAAGCGTGCTGTCCAAAATCAAATTGCGTAAGCAACAGGATATCTGGCTTTGCGGTCACGATGATATCGATAACGGTCCTAATTTGTTCATCATTACCATTCAGGATGTCACGCAGTAACAATCCCGGACCAAAGCGTTTTAGGCCAACGTGGAATCTCGCAACGCCAATATGTTCTTGAGATATTGCAGGACTGGAAAGTAACATCGCAAGGCAGGGTATCAGACAACGACCAGGCTTGCGTCCTCGGCGTCTGCTTCTGCTTTTGCATAGGTCTGACGGCGTTTGGCAGCGATCATTTCGGCGACCCGCGCCAACGCTATTCCACGCATGAACAAACTTGCTGGTAAAAATGCCCATGCCGAAACTGTCCAGATCAATGTCTGCGGATCATTAAGCGACACCGCGCCGAACAGCGACGCCGCCGACTTTACCACTACTGGCGTTAAGAATGGCAAGACAAATCCTAACACAATGTTAAGACGCGCATCGCGTTCAAGGCGACGTACAACGTCTTCGCCTGCAGTTGGATCAAATGTCGGCAAATTTACCCAAACATTGAAACTGCCATTCACGGTAGGCCAGTTCTGTAGGCGCAAAGTGATCAGGAATATTGCCAGCGTCAGCAGCGAAATCAGATAGCTCATGCCTGCCGTTGTCCGCACCAGAGCCACATGTTCGATTGTTGTGTTTTCGGGCAGCATCAACACGATCAACCGCACCGGGCTATAGGGGAAATCAATCGCAAAACCAATTAATCCACCGACGGCCTGGACAAATTGGGTTAGGGTTGTTGGGTCGATATTGCCGCGGCTGATCAGGCTTAGTAAAAATACTGTGGTGAAAAGCGACACGAACCGGACCCGATTGAATGGTGGGGCGTCGCGAAATTCGACCAATCCGGGATATGCAGACGCGTATTCAAAGATTGTCAGCGCAGCACCGAATATCGCGACAAGCGCAACAATCTGCTTTCCATCAGCACCCACACCGGGCAACAGCATAGACGGCGTTGCAATCAGCAACACCACCAACATTGCGCGTACGACCGCACCTGAAATCCGCGAAATCACCGCTTCAATCCCTCAAAATGGCCAAGCGCAGTACAATGCCACGCTTTTTTTCCGTTTTGACCCAGCCAATTAAGGCGGGTTGCCTCATTATTGCCCAATTTCTGCCTTCTTTCGTCTCATCCAGCAAGTGACTGGTAAGATTAATAAAAAGTTTGAGGCTAAATCGTGGAGAAACTGGTGCGGCTTTGCATCATTTTGACGTTAGAAAATGGCAACCTGAGGACATGGCCCCACATTTAGTGGATAGAATGTTTTTAGACCCAAGGGCGGTCAGTCCTTGCTTTCACCTCAAAGTCGTCAATTGCTTTGACTTTTTCCATCGTCAGACCAATTTCGTCCAGCCCTTCAAGCAAACATCGCTTTTTGAACGCGTCAACATCAAAGGCAAATACGTCGCCTTGGGACGTGCTGATTTCCTGAGCTTCAAGATCCACGGCTATCCGGGCATTGGCGCCTTTTTCAGATTCAACCATCAGCGCTTTTACCTGATCTTGGGGCAACACAACTGGCAGGATGCCATTTTTAAAACAGTTGTTGAAAAATATGTCCGCAAAGCTGGTCGAGATTACGCACCGAATGCCGAAATCTTTTAAGGCCCAGGGCGCGTGTTCGCGGCTGGAACCACAGCCAAAGTTATCGCCAGTAACGATGATTTCCGCGTCTCGATAGGCGGGTTTGTTCAATACAAAATCAGCGATCTCTGATCCATCGTCGGCGTAGCGCATTTCATCAAACAGGTTCACACCCAAACCAGACCGCTTAATGGTTTTCAAAAATTGCTTAGGGATGATCATATCGGTGTCGATATTGACCAAAGGCATGGGTGCTGCGACGCCGGTGATGTTTTCGAACTTGTCCATCAAATCATCTCTCTTATGTCCGTCAGATGCCCGGTTATTGCCGCGGCTGCCGCCATTTGCGGGGACACCAAATGGGTCCGCCCACCGCGCCCCTGTCGACCCTCAAAGTTTCGGTTGCTGGTTGCAGCGCATCGTTCACCCGGCGCCAGTTGATCAGGGTTCATCGCCAAACACATCGAACAGCCCGCCAACCGCCAATCAAAGCCAGCATCCTGAAAAATCTGTGCCAATCCTTCTGCTTCAGCCTGCGCGCGGACCAAGCCGGAACCGGGCACGATCATCGCCCGCATGCCTTCTTTGATCTTTTTACCTTTGACAATTTCGGCAACCGCGCGAAAATCTTCGATCCGACCGTTGGTACAGGATCCGATAAACACAGTGTCTATCGCTACATCCGTCAGCTTTGTGCCCGGAGTCAGGCCCATATAGTCCAGAGACCGCTTTACCGCCTCGACTTTGCCACCCTCAAAGTCGTCAGGCGACGGCACCACACTGGTGATCGGCAGCACATCTTCTGGTGACGTCCCCCAGGTAACCACCGGTGCAATATCTTCGCCTTTGATCGTCAAAAATTTATCAAAATGCGCGCCCTCGTCGCTGAACAATGTTTGCCACCACGCAAGCGCTGCGTCCCACTGTTCACCTTTTGGCGCATGGGGCCGGCCTTGAACATAATCATATGTAGTTTGATCCGGCGCTATCAGCCCTGCACGCGCACCACCTTCGATGGCCATATTGCAAACTGTCATTCGGCCTTCCATCGAAAGGTCACGAATGGCCTGCCCACAATATTCGATGACATAACCGGTGCCGCCCGCAGTGCCGGTTTCACCGATCACTGACATGGTGATGTCCTTGGCCGTTACGCCAGGGCCAAGATGTCCGGTAATTTCGACCTTCATATTCAGCGATTTTTTCTGGATCAGCGTTTGTGTTGCCAGAACATGTTCAACTTCTGATGTGCCAATCCCGTGCGCCAACGCCCCGAATGCACCGTGGGTTGCTGTATGGCTATCGCCGCACACCACCGTCATCCCCGGCAGCGTCCAGCCCTGTTCTGGCCCGACAATGTGCACAATACCCTGGCGAATGTCGTCAACCGGGTAATAGTGAATGCCGAAATCTTTGGCGTTCTTATCCAATGCCTCGACCTGAATGCGGCTTTCTTTATTCTCAATACCCTTAGCGCGATCCAAGGTCGTTGGAACATTATGATCGGGTACTGCGATCGTTTTGTCTGGCGCCCGAACCGTCCGACCGGCGGTGCGTAACCCTTCAAAGGCCTGCGGGCTGGTCACTTCGTGTACTAGATGCCGATCAATATACAGCAAACTGGTGCCATCTTCGGCCTCGTGGGCCAGATGGGCATCCCATATTTTATCGTAAAGTGTTTTTGCGGCGGTCATTTGCGTTCCTCGTAAGATCAGATCGGGTATTCTCTGTGCAGTCGTGCGGGCCATTCAGGTCCCGACAAGCACTGCTTTGGTCGCCCCAAAAAACCGCCAGGGTAGACGGGAATGGTCGGCAATATTAAAAACACGAGTCATACCCGCTGGGTATAGCGCCCGGCGACCTTGATCAAGAGGCAGGCTGGATCAAGTCCCAGAGATTTCCAAACGGGTCCTGAAAAACACCCACCTTGCCATAATCCTCGTTTCGTGGCTCTTCCTGAAATGTACCGCCTGCTTGGGTGATCCGCGCTGCCATATGCGCAAAGTTATCCGTGTGCAGGAAAAACGCGACACGCCCACCTGTCTGATTTCCAATTGCTGCATTTTGTTGTGGACCAACTGCACGGGCTAAAAGCAGCCCAGTCTCAGACCCTTTTGGGCGCACCACCACCCAGCGTTTTTTGCCCTGGGGGAAATCTTCAACCAGCTCAAATCCCAATCCATGCACATAAAATGCAATGGCCGGTTCGTACTCTGGCACAACCAAAGTGACCAAACCAATCTTAAGTCTCATCTGCCTGCCCTTGTCATTCAATGTCGCCCTGTGCAGTCTGCTGGAACGAGGTGTTAAATGGAAACAGAAATACCAACAGTATTGGAACAAACGGCGTCACTGTGGGACAGCATCGCGACGCGATTTAGTTCGTTCAATATATTTCGCGGCCAAGTCCAAATTGCAACGCTGGTGGCGTGCTTCGCAGTTTCCTACCTATTGCACCGCTGGCTGAGCCCCAAAATGCACGAATGGATGCGCAAGCTAGAGGGTTGGCCAAAATGGCAGTTGCGCATTTTGCTTATTCTGCACAAACGCTTGCAGTTGATATTTTTCGTAGCGCTTATTTGGATTGCCAACGTTGTGATGGCACAAATCTATTTGTTTCCATCCTGGCGCAATATCCTGGGTCTGGCGGCAAGCATTGCTACCGCGTGGCTGCTGGTCAGTTTTGCCGCCCGTCTGATCGCCAATCGGTTCACCAGACGAATAGTGTCCTGGAGCCTTTGGATTTATGTAACGCTTTACTATCTTGACCTGATCGAACCCTTTTCAAAATTTCTTGACGGCGTCGCGATAGAGTTTGGCGATTTCAGGCTGTCTGCATTCGCCATTCTTAAGGCGATGGTCGTTACGTTGGTTCTAATTACGGTCGCGCGGCTGGTTTCTTCTACCACCGCAAATCGGATCAACAAAAACGACGACATTTCACCGTCGATGCAGGTTTTGATGATCAAAGCCATGCAAATTGTGCTGTATGCGGCGGCGTTTTTTATTGGGATCAAAGCTGTTGGGTTTGATCTGACGGGCCTGGCTGTTGTATCAGGTGCGCTGGGTATCGGGCTTGGCTTTGGCCTGCAAAAAGTCGTGTCTAATCTGGTTTCGGGCGTCATCATCCTGATTGATAAATCGATAAAGCCCGGTGACGTAATTTCGCTTGGTGAAACGTTTGGCTGGATTAACACGCTAGGGGCGCGCTACGTTTCAGTGGTAACCCGCGATGGTCGTGAATTTCTGATCCCGAACGAAGATCTGATTACCAGCCAAGTGGTCAACTGGTCGCATTCAAATGATTTTGTGCGGCTGGATATTCCGTTTGGCACGGCCTATGGCGACGATCCACATCGCGTGCGAAAATTGGCGAAAGAAGCGGCGGCAAGCGTGGATCGGGTTCTGAAACACAAGCCACCAGTTTGCCATATCGTCGGGTTTGGGGACAGTACGGTCGATTACCTTTTGCGGTTCTGGATTAAAGATCCGACCGGTGGTTTGACCAACATTCGTGGCAATGTATATTTGGCGCTTTGGGATATTTTTCAAACAAATGACATTTCATTCCCGTTCCCGCAGCGTGAGATTAAGATATTGGACGACCCAGATCAAGAGACACCAGGCTTAAATGACTAAAACCAACCGAATTGGCTGCATCGATCGCTACAAAGTGACGATAAAATTGCCGCTGATCATTGAGAATCACGACACCCGATGTTAGCTCACAAATATGCCCGGTGCCGGGGCCATTGCGGCGCACAGAATAGGAGGGCAATGATCTGTCCCAAACGACCCAGGCGGCATCTTCGATGACCGCAACCAAAACACTCGTAAAGCGCGGTGCGAAAAACCCTTCCGGCGATAAACTACTATCCAAAATCCTTGCAGGCCTTAGCGAAGATAAAGCCGAAGATGTGGTGTCGATCAATCTGCACGGCAAATCAGAAATGGCCGACCATATGGTGATTTGCTCTGGCCGTTCCTCGCGCCAGGTTGCAGCACTTGCCGAGAAAATCGGCGACCGGATTAAACTGGATTTTGGCATCATCAGCAAGATTGAAGGTAAAGATCAGGGCGATTGGGTTCTGATTGATGCGGGCGACGTGATCGTACACGTCTTTCGCCCCGAAGTGCGCGAATTCTATCAGCTCGAAAAACTGTGGATGGACCCGGGACAGGCGCCGGCCAAACCCTGATGCGTATCCAGATATGCGCTGTAGGACGCCTGCGCACTGGCCCCGAGCGCACGCTGATTGACGATTATCTGACACGGTTTGAACGCACCGGGCGCGCATTGGGGCTGGGCCCCGCCAAAATATTCGAAGTAGAAGATAGAAAAGGCGGCGGCATGCAAGCTGAGGCTGTTCTGCTTACAAATTCAATACCAGCTGGTACGCTATTTTGCACGCTTGACGAACGGGGTAAAACCATGACCTCGCCAAAGTTCGCCGATTTGCTGGCAGACTGGCGCGATCAGGGTCACAGTGATTTCAGTTTTGTCATTGGCGGCGCGGATGGCCTTGATCCTGCGTTGCGAACGAAAGCGGCTGCATCAATATCTTTCGGCAAAATGGTTTGGCCGCACAAACTGGCCAGGGTCATGCTGTGTGAACAACTGTATCGCGCCGCCAGCATCCTTGCAGGCGCACCCTATCACCGGGCCTAGTATCTTCTTTACACAAATATCCCCGCCGGAGGCATAAAGCCCTTCTACCCCAAGCCAATCCAACGTTATGAAGTGTCACCAGCAGCAGGTCCTAATGATGAACACACCAAAACCAGTAATATTGTGTATCCTCGATGGCTGGGGTCTGCGCGGAAGTTCCGCTGCCAATGCCCCTGCTTTGGCCAATACACCTGCGTTCGACAATCTGATGGCCAGCTGTCCAAATTCGACTTTAGTCACCCATGGGCCCGATGTCGGATTGCCAAAAGGCCAAATGGGCAATTCGGAAGTCGGGCACACCAATATTGGTGCAGGGCGGATTGTCGCAATGGATTTGGGGCAAATTGATCTGGCAATCGAAGACGGATCATTCTTTTCGAACGCCGCATTGACGGATTTCACGGCCAAACTCAGAGAAACCGGTGGCACGGCACATTTGATGGGCGTCATCTCGGATGGTGGTGTTCATGGCCACGTTACCCATTTACAGGCCGCAGTACGGGCCTTGACCGATGCTGGCGTGACAGTTGCTGTACACGCGATAACGGACGGGCGGGATGTCGCCCCAAAATCTGCGTTAGATTATTTTCAGGCACTAGAAATGCCGGCAAATGCCAGTGTGCAAACGGTGACAGGCCGATATTACGCGATGGATCGCGACCATAGATGGGAGCGCGTGAAAACCGCGTTTGATGCGATGGTCCATGGGCGTGGCGCGGCAGGCGAAAGCGCCAGTAATACCATAACCACGGCCTACGCCCAACACATCACCGATGAATTTATACCTGCCACTGTCATTGGAAATTATGCTGGTATGCGCGAAGGCGACGGCCTGTTCTGTCTGAATTTTCGCGCCGACCGCGCCCGCGAAATCCTGGCCGCCATTGGCGATCCTGCGTTTGACGCCTTTGAAACCGGACCGCGCCCTGCACTCGCCGCCATGCTGGGAATGTCTGATTATTCCAGTGACCACGGTGCCTATATGACCACGTTTTATCCTAAACCCGTGATCAAGAATACGTTGGGTCATTGGGTGGCAGAGCAGGGATTAAAACAATTTCGCATCGCCGAAACCGAAAAGTACCCCCATGTTACGTTTTTCTTAAACGGCGGTGTCGAAGTGCCCGAAAAAGGCGAGGCCCGCCATATGCCGCAAAGCCCCAAAGTGGCCACGTACGATTTGAAACCGGAAATGTCGGCCGCCCAGGTCACGACCCATTTGATTGATGCGATCCACACCGGTTACGACCTAATTGTTGTAAACTATGCCAATCCGGACATGGTTGGTCACACTGGCGATCTGGACGCCGCCATTCTTGCCTGCGAGGCCGTCGATCAGTGTCTAGCACAGGTAATTTCCGCCGTTTTGGCGGCAGTTGGTGCCATGATTGTCACCGCCGATCACGGCAATTGCGAAACGATGATAGATCCTGAAACCGGTGGCCCACACACATCGCACACCACCAATCTTGTACCCGTTGTTGTGCTGGGTGCGCGCCCAAACACCCGCCTGCGCACCGGTCGGCTTGCCGATCTGGCGCCAACAATTCTTGATTTAATGAACCTGACCAAACCACCGGAAATGACCGGCGAAAGCCTGTTGGTTTCATGATCCGCTTGGCTTTCATTTCAATGGTTGTTTTTGTGATGTGTTCGCCAGCGCACAGCCAATATGACCCAGCCAGTCTTGCTGATGAAGCTGCCAAGAACCTTGATGCCGCGCATCTTGCGCTAAGTGAAGCCAGTCGTGCCAGTGATCGGGTGGCTGCCCTTAGCCAAACAATCCAGGCTTTTGAAGATGGGCTTGATGCTTTGCGTGAAAGCCTGCGACGCGCAGCCCAAAGAGAGGCCGCAATAAAACGCGAATTTGAAGCTGAAAGTGACAAGGTTTCGCAAATTCTGGGTATATTACTTTCAATTCAGTCATCGTCTGGGCCGCTTACGTTGTTGCACCCAACCGGCGCATTGGGCACCGCGCGATCTGGCATGATCGTTGCCGAAATTACACCGGCGATCCAACAACAGGCCGACGCACTGCGTACCCGTCTGGAAGAGGTTGTCGTACTGCGCGGGTTGCAGGAAAATGCCGCAATGACGTTGCAGCAAGGTCTAAATGGCGTCCAACAGGCGCGCACCGATCTCAGCCAGGCAATTTCAAACCGAACTGACCTGCCACAGCGGTTTTTAGCAGACCCCGCGCAGTTGCAAAGTCTGATTAACAGTGCCGAAACGCTGGATGGTTTTGCCAGCGGGCTAGTCGGGCTTGAATTTGAACCGGATGAAATTGACCCGGTCCGCGATTTCGCATCAGCGCAGGGCATGTTGGCTTTGCCGGTCTCGGGAAATGTCCTGCATAGGTTCAATGAAGCTGACGCAGCCGGTATTAAACGCCCAGGTTTATTAATCGCTGCGCGCCCACAGGCATTGGTCACTGCCCCGTGGCCCGCCACATTACGCTATATAGGACCGCTTCTGGACTACGGAAATGTGATAATACTTGAGCCCTACGCCGGTGTATTGTTGGTACTTGCCGGTCTGGATCAGGTATATGGTCAAGCTGGTCAGGTAATTGCCGCCGATACGGCCATTGGGTTGATGGGGGGCGAAAATCTCAATTCGGATAGATTAATTGACCAAGTTGGCCCAACAGCGGGTTCCGAAGCTACAGAAACGCTCTATATAGAGCTACGATTGGGTGGGCAGCCCGTAGATCCAGCCAGTTGGTTCGCGCAGACAAAGGAATAATTCAACGATGAGAAAATTCGTATTGGCCACTACCGGCGGCATCTTGGCCGGGGCAATTTTGACCACTCAGATTGCCGGGCCTCTTTTGGCACAGGAAAGCTTGCGTAACGCTTCGGTTTACGAACAGCTTGATATGTTCGGCGATATATTTGAACGCATCCGTTCGCAATATGTTGAAGAGGTCGACGAAGGCGATCTGATCGAGGCGGCAATCAATGGCATGTTGACCTCGCTTGATCCGCATTCCAGCTATCTGCCCCCCGAAGACGCCGCCGATATGCGCGAACAGACGCGGGGCGAATTTGGCGGACTGGGCATCGAGGTCACCCAGGAAGATGGTTTCGTAAAAGTTATCACGCCGATGGATGGCACGCCGGCAGACCGCGCGGGCATGGCGTCCGGCGATTTTATTACCCACGTAAACGGTGAATCGCTGCTGGGCCTAACACTGGGTGACGCTGTGGAACTGATGAAAGGTCCGATAGGTTCTGAAATCATCATAACGGTTGTACGCGAAGGCATTGATGAATCGTTTGATGTTTCGATTATCCGCGACACGATCAAGTTAACTGCGGTGCGGGTTCGCGCCGAAGGCAACAGCGTTGTCATGCGCGTGGCGACATTCAATGATCAAACCTATCCAAACCTGGCGGCAGGGCTTGCGAAGACGGTCGAAGAATTGGGCGGAATCCAAAATGTAGACGGCTTTGTCGTCGATCTGCGGAATAATCCCGGTGGCCTGCTTAATCAGGCAATCAAAGTTTCCGATGCTTTTTTGAATGAAGGTGAAATCGTTTCTACCCGGGGCCGCGACCCGCAAACCGGCGATCGTTTCAATGCTGTCGTGGGTGATCTGGCACAGGGCTTACCCCTAGTCGTTCTGATCAATGGTGGATCGGCCTCGGCCTCAGAAATTGTGGCCGGCGCCTTGCAGGACCATCGCCGCGCCATCATCGTTGGCACCAAAAGTTTCGGCAAAGGTTCAGTTCAAACCGTTATGCCGCTGCGGTCACATGGTGCGATGCGCCTGACCACCGCGCGGTATTACACGCCATCGGGACGGTCCATTCAGGCACTTGGTGTTGCGCCTGACATCATTGTCCAACAGCCGCTGCGCAAACCGCCTTCGGATGAACCAGCCGATGAACCGCGGCAAAATAGGACGGAGGCTGATTTGCGCGGATCGCTGGATAATAACAGCCTAACCGAAGACGAGATCGCTTTGATCGAGGCAGATCGCGCCGCCGCGACAAAGGCTGCTGAATTGCGGGAAAACGATTTTCAACTGGCCTATGCAATTGATGTTTTGCGCGGCCTCGCGGCCATTAGATCGCAGGAATAAGGTATTGAGGCCGGTCCTTCCGGCCCCAACCCGGTTATGACATCCAAAGATATCAAATCTCTGCCGTACCGCCCAAATGTGGGTATCATGCTGGCAAATCTCAGCAGTGATATATTTGTGGCGCAGCGCCTGGATTATCCCGGGCCAGCTTGGCAAATGCCCCAAGGCGGCATTGATCCCGGCGAAGACCCGCGGGACGCAGCACTGCGCGAATTAGAGGAAGAAACCGGCATCTCACCGGATTTAGTGACCATTCAAGGTGTGACAGAAGACTGGTTGACCTATGATTTACCGGCAGAGTTGGTGCAAAAGCTTTGGAAGGGTCGATGGCGCGGGCAAAAACAGCTTTGGTATTTAATGCGGTTTAACGGCAACGATGCGCAGATTGACATCCAAACCGAACATCCGGAATTTTCGCGGTGGAAATGGATCGCGCCTGACGATCTGGTGGCGAACATTGTGCCGTTTAAACGCGATGTTTATGCGCAAGTTCTGGCGGAATTCAAATCGTTGTTAACACCAACCTGACCTGACACAAAGGTCCTTGCCAATTGGGGCTCGCTTTCTTCTTTTAAAAAATATTCTCGGGGGGCCCGGATTAAATCTGGGGTGGGCGCAGACAGCGCCCTATTCGTCATCCACAAAAAAAACCAATGCCCAACAAAACAAGAAGGCAGCCCATAACCCCATCGCCAAGGTAAGCCGGAACAGGGTGCGCCGCCCAACCTGACCGATGTGTAAATTGCATCTGCAAGCACCAGGTATTCCACGGTCTTGTCTGGTTCGGCCAGCGCAAGATTAGCCACACAGCCGCGCAACGTTTGATCGGCGCCAATTCGGGCTTCGAAACTGGCATTCGCAGACGTCGCACCTGCGGCATCATTGTAGGCGCGATCGTGGGTGACACAACAGCCGCGCCACGGCAGGCTGGTGCCGAGCTCTTCCTTCACCCCGGGAATCTGATTTGCCAAATCGCGCCAAATCGCCGACATGCCGCCACTACACCCGTCCGTTATAAACACCGCCGGGTCCGCGTGTTCGCCGACCCGCATCAGTGATTTATGACCAACAATTTCGATCTGGCGTTCCAGCCAGTGTTGGCCTGCCTCGGAATCCCGAAACCAGAATGCCGTGGCCGGTGCGCCCAGTGCCAGCGCCATCAAACCGGCAATAATCAGGTTACGTTTCTTGGCCAATTCTTGTCCTTATCCGTAACAATACTATCCCGCTTTGCGCAACAATACCAAGATATCCGCCGTCGGGAAACCATCGGCAACCTTGCCGATCGACACCTGAAAACGCCGCAACGCCGCAAACGTATTTGGCCCAAAAATTCCATCGACGCCCTTGGTATCAAAACCTGCGTTACTTAACATCATTTGAAATTCTTGCCGCTGACGTTGATCCATCGCTGGTTGGTCACGTGGCCAGGGTTGGCCGATAGGCCCGCTTCCGGCGATCCGGTCGGCCAAATGCGATACGGCCAGCGCGTAGGGAACCGCAGAATTATATTTCATCAAAGCGCGAAAGTTTTCGTATACCGCAAACGCCGGACCTGTCGCGCCAGCAGGTACCAGAATGGATGCCGCATCGTTTAGTTCGACATTCACCCCAACACGGCGCCAGTCTAATCCGGATTTGGCATTATTCAGCCCGGTTTGGGCGAAGTCGAAATCTGTCGGCAGCACAATCTCGACCGCACAGGGCGTTGCGCGCTGCCAGCCAGCGGCAGCCAAAAAAGCCGCCGTTGACGCCAGCGCATCGCAGGGGTCTTTACCCCAAATGCCGCGCACACCGTCCCGGTCAAAATCTACCGCGAGCTGGCGAAAACTGGTGGGCATGAATTGCGTGTGCCCCATAGCACCGGCCCATGAACCAACCATATTATCAATGGTGACATCGCCGGACTGAAGAATATGCAGGGCTGCGATCAACTGGTCTTCAAACAACCCGGCGCGCCGGCCATCGAATGCAAGGCTGGCAAGTGAACCGATCACCGGATAATTGCCTAGTACGGTGCCATAGTTGCTTTCCAGACCCCATATTGCGACGATATATTCAGGGACGATACCATATTTTGCCCCTATTTTTCGCAACAGGTTTTTGTTGCGATGCTGCGCTTTTTGGCCCGCATCAACCCGGACGTCGGTCACGGCCCGGTCAAGATAGGTCCATATGGTTTGCAGGGCCTCGGGTTGCGCGCGATCGTGATCGATTACGTCGGCATTAAATTTTACATCGCTCAATGCAACATCATAGACTCGCCCTGAAATACCATTGCGCAAAGCCCGCGTTCGGAACCACGCGATCCAGTCCGCAAATCTTGTAGGGTTCGGGTTTTCAAGCATAACCAACCGATCCACTATTTCCGTTTTCTGGTGACTTTGCGCTGGGTTTTCGCGGTTTTCTTTTTAGCCCGCACAGGTTTTCGCGGCGACGCTTTCCCGCGTCTATTGCCCCGGTCTTGCGGTATTGCTTTATCTTCGACAGTCAGTAATTCCAGCAACAGACCACCGGTGACCGGCACGGCCTCTGCTAACCGCACGGTCACGCGCTGACCCAAGGCAATTGTAAACCCAGTGTCAGACCCCACCAACGCCTGCGCTTCGGCATCATGGTTGAAATATTCCCGTCCCAAGCTTCGCACCGGGATCAAACCATCTGCCCCGGTTTCATCAAGTTTTACGAATGCGCCGAACCGCGCGATCCCCGCCACGCGCCCGGTGAATTCATTGCCAACCCGTTCGCTAAGGAAAGACGCCAGGTAGCGGTCGGTCGTATCCCGTTCGGCCGTCATTGAACGGCGCTCTGTTTCGGAAATGTGCACGGCCGTCTCAGCCAGGCCTTCGGCGTCTGCTGCCGTTTGCCCATCATCCCCCCAACCATGTGCGGCGATCAACGCCCGGTGGACGATCAGATCAGCGTACCGACGAATGGGGGATGTGAAATGTGCATAGGACCGCAAGGCCAACCCAAAGTGCCCATAGTTTTCCGGGTGATAGTAGGCCTGTGTCATCGACCGTAAAGTTGACAGGTTGATCAGTTCACTGAAATCTGTGCCCTTGGCTTGGCTAAGTAACGAATTCAGGTGCCGGGTTTGCAGCACTTGCCCTTTGGCCAAATTCAACCCTGACGCTTGCGCCACTTCTCGCAAGGCGTCCAGTTTTTCTGGTGACGGTTCTTCGTGCACGCGAAACAACAGCGGTTGCTTGCGTGCCGTTAATTCTTCGGCCGCCGCGACATTGGCAAGGACCATGAATTCTTCGATCAGGCGGTGCGCGTCTAGGCGGTCTTTGAAATTAACCGACGATACTTTGCCGTCCTCTGATAGTTCTATTCGCCGTTCTGGCAGGTCCAGATAAAGTGGTTGCCGAGTCGCGCGGGCCGCTTTTAAGGCTTCGTAAGCAATATATAGCGGGCTGACTACAGTATCGACCAACGGCGCGGTCTTGGCATTTGTATCGCCATCTCGTGCATTTTGCACTTCTACATAATTTAGTGAAGCGACCGAATTCATCATGGCGCGTTTAAATTCATGGCCAATTTTAGTGCCTTTAGCGTCCAGAACCATGCGTACGGCAAGACAGGCACGTGGCACGTTTTCATGTAACGAACACAAATCACCTGACAGCCGGTCGGGCAGCATCTGCACTACACGATCTGGGAAATATGTTGAATTGCCACGATGTCGCGCCTCTTGGTCCAGGTCTGAACCGGGCGTCACATAAGCCGCGACATCAGCGATCGCGACCCAGACGATATGACCGCCCGGGTTGGATGGGTCTTCATCGGCTTGGGCCAGCACCGCGTCATCCCGATCACGGGCATCGACCGGGTCAATCGTGACAAGCGGCATATCGGTAAGATCAGTCCTGTCCCCAAGTTTCGCGGGTTTAGCTTTGTCTGCCGCGGCCACAACACGATCTGGGAATGCGTCCGGTATGCCATGTTGGTGGATCGCGATCAGCGAAACCGCTTTGGGCGCGCTTGGATCGCCCAGCCGATCAACAATGCGCGCATTTGACAGACCCATACGGGATTTGGGTCCGGTTGTTTCTGCCTCTATCAGTTCGCCGTCTTTGGCACCGTTGGTTGCATCCTGGGCGACACGCCATTCCTTGTCGGCGCCCCGTTCAATAGGTGAAATGCGCCCGCCCTCGGATGATGCACGAAACACCCCAAGAATGCGCTTTGGATTGGATCCAATCCTGCGGATCAACCGCCCTTCATATCGATGATCGTCGGCCGTTACATCGATCAAGCGGGCCAGAATTCGGTCGCCTTGTCCAAGTGCTGGATCAGATGTTTTCAATACCAACAACACACGGGGGGGTTCCGTGGTACCTTGCCATTCTACCGGCTGCGCAAAAAGATCACCGTCCTTATCGGGGGATAATACCTGCAATACTGAAACCGGTGGCAGGCTTTCCGGGTCACGGTATGTTTTGTGCCGCTTTTCAAGATGACCTTCGGCTTCGAGTTCTTTCAGCAATCGTTTCAGATCAATCCGATCAGCTCCCTTCACCCCAAATGCCCGCGCGATATCGCGCTTTGCGGTTTTGGTGGGGTTCTTGGATATCCAATTCAGAATATCGGTTTTTGAGGGCACTGGTTTCATCTGGGTCGCCTACCACGTCATTACGTTTTCGTCGCGCCTAAATCGTGCAAGATCAACTGCCGTGTCCACATCTGATAGCTGATCGACCAACGCGATCCGCTTTCCCGGCAAGCTTGCGATGCTGTCTGCAAGTGCATGGTTGTTTGACCAGCGTACATTTTCAAGCGCGCTGGGCGGGCATGGCTGAACGCTTTTCATGCCAACCAGCCAATAACCACCATCGGTTGCCGGACCAAATACGGCATCAGAAGATCCCAATGCGCTGAACGCCCGCGTAATATTTGGTTTTCTGACCGTCGGTATGTCTGATCCAATGATCAAAACCGGCCCTTTGGGCATTTGATTAAAAATTCGTGACATGCGTTGCCCAAGATCGCCGGTGCTTTGCGGTACGCGCGCCAGATCTGGGGGCCAAAACCTGCTTTGCAGCGTTTGTGTATCTAGCGCGACGGCAAGGACCAATTGCCATTGCGGGTCACGCAATTGGCGGATCAGCGCGCGGCATTGGTGCCGATACCACCAAGCGGCATCCACCATGCCAATATCACGGCCCAACCGGGTTTTTACACGGCCAGGCCGTGGCTCTTTCACCATGATGACAAGTCGGCGTCGATATTCAGGCGAAGTAGTCACGCAATATCCGCCCGTAGATTTCCTTAAGCTGATGAATATGGGTAATTTCCACCCGTTCATCAACGCCATGCATGGCCTTTGGGACCAAGCCAAATTCAACTACGGGGCAGTGATCTTTCACGAACCGCGCATCTGACGTTCCGCCGGATGTCGACAATTCTGGCGTGCGGTTGGTTTCGACTTTCACCGCATTCGTCACAAGTTCTGACAACACGCCCGGCGGGGTGACGAAACTTTCACCTGACACTTTCAGCGCTATGTCGATTTTTATGCCCGTTTCGTCCTGAAGCTTATCCGCCTCGGCGCGCATCCATCGGGTCAGGCTGGCAGAACTGTGCTGATCATTAAACCGGATGTTCACGTTGGCTTTGCATTCAGCAGGGGTAACATTTGTGGCCGGATTGCCGGTGTCAAATGTGGTTACAGCCAGCGTTGATGGATCAAAATGGTATGATCCTGGATCTAATGTTTTTTGACTGAAGGTGTTGACCAAAGCCGCCAAAACCGGGACCGGATTGTTTGCCCGTTCTGGATAGGCCGAATGCCCCTGAATACCCCGCGCGGTGACATAGGCCACTAACGAACCACGCCGCCCGATCTTTATCGCTTCACCCATATGGTTGGGGCAGGTTGGTTCACCGACCAGGCACACCGACATCGCTTCGCCCTGATCTTGCATCCAATCCAGTATCGCGACCGTTCCGTCCACCGCGTCGGCCTCTTCATCACCGGTGATGGCCAGAATAACCGCACCGTCCGGCGGCGTGTTTGAAACAAAGTCCACCGCCGCCGTGGCAAACGCCGCGACGCCAGATTTCATATCACTGGCACCGCGTCCCCATAAATATCCGTCGCGTATCTCTGCGCCAAACGGATCCACGCTCCAAGCTGAAAGGTCCCCAACAGGCACAACATCGGTATGGCCATTAAAGCCAAAAGTGCGATCAGCACCTTTTTCGCCCCATCGGGCGAATAAGTTTGATACCTTGCCCCGGTCTACCCGATGGCAAATAAACCCGGCATTTGTCAGCAACGCGCTGAGAACCCCCAAGGCGCCGCCTTCATTTGGTGTGACCGAAGCACATTGCACCAGTTTTGCCGTCAAGTCTGCCGGGTTAGTCGCTGTGTTGGGCATGCAATCCTCTGATTTTCATCGATAAACAGTAACTTTTCCAACCCGCAGACTCCGTTTGTGACCAAAAGGCATCATCGGCGTTTTGTCTGCAAGCTCGTTGTCCTCAATTCATTAACAGATTCAACCGGATACACCATACTTCGGGAAAATAAGCAAAATGCCTCGGGCAGGGCACAGGATGCGGCAAAAAAATTGACCAGACCAGCGACTTTCCTTGGTTTCCCCGCTATTTCCCACCCGTCGCAAACAATAGGCGGCTAACCATGCCCAATTTTTATTGCAAGTTCTTGCCCTGTTGGCATCACATGAAAATTGGTGAAAACCATGCTTCAACACTTGGCATGCTCAACCGATGACTTGGATTGCGGTAAATGATCTGGCGGTCCCGGGGCCTGAAGCTACGGCCAAGGAAATTGGCCGCCTCACCAGCAATAACCTGATGATACAGGGTTCGATTGTTATCGAATTTGATTTTTCGCTTCGGCAAAAAGCGCCCTGTAAATTGGTATCTTATTCTAACGATATTGATTGGCCCCGGCGTTTTACGGTTTTCCTAAATGCCGACTATTCCCTGTCTCTGGAAGCCCAACAGGGCAACAGCCGTTGCCACGCGATGATCGCCGCGGTCAATTTGCGCGAAGCGGGTATTGTGCGTTTAACCTATACGTGGGATTCCCCGAATAGGTCTGGTTGCTTATCAATGGATTGCTCAGAAGACGGGGCAATTTTTCAGGTGCCCGTTCAAAACCCGATCCCATTTCCCGAAAATGATCTGCTGAATATCGTAAGCGGTTCAGATGATTTGGCCCTTGATGAAAGAACCCGTTGCCTGGCCCTTAGTGACACGCCGGTCCCGATTGGCCCGGCACCTTCGCTGGCAACCGGGGCGATGATTGCAACCCCCCATGGCGACCGCCCCATCCAACGGCTTGCGCTTGGCGAACTGGTTCAGACCAAAAACAATGGCGCGCTGCCAGTGCGTTGGATCATCCAGCAAGAATTACCTATGATGGGCGCCTGTCCACCAATCCGACTACGGGCGCCATTTTTCGGCCTTACCGAAGATTTGGTCGTGGCCGGCAATCAACGGGTGCTTATTTCGGGCGGTGAAACCGAGTACTATTTCGGCCAGGAGACAATTCATATTGAGGCCCGGAACTTAATCGGGCATCCCGCCGCGTCGCCGATTAATTCGCACATGACCATGACGTTTTATCAGGTTCTTTTGGACAGTCATGAATTCATTCAAGTATCGGGTGCCTGGGCTGAAAGTCTGTATATCGGCCACCTTGGACATACGCCCGAAATTATTTCAACAACGCTTTTGGCCGAAGTTCCTGATGCGATATTGCCGATCCACCAAACACGCGCACAACGAA
>CAXMPY010000019.1:0-21236 GCA_964195275.1 uncultured Paracoccaceae bacterium | reverse complement strand
CGCCGCCATCGCGATCAGCGCGAAGAGCACGAGCGGGACGATCGCGATCAGCGTCATGACGACGTCTATGCGGAGCAGGAGCGCCAGCGCGACGACCGATGTCAGCGCCCCGCCGATGAAAATTGCCAGAATTAGAAGGATGAATACGCCTCGCTCGGGATCATTGGCAAAGGCATGCACACTGGTTAACACGCCGGATCGCACAATAAATGTACCTATCAGCGAAAAGCCAAACGCCAATATGGACAGCAAAATCGTCCAGCTTTTCAATGCTTCGCGCTTTTCAACGACAATGGCACAATGCAGCAATGCCACCGAAATCAGCCACGGCATGAACGATGCGTTTTCCACCGGATCCCAAAACCAAAAACCGCCCCAACCCAATTCGTAATAGGCCCACCAACTGCCAAGGCCAATGCCTACGGTCAAGAAGGCCCAGGCCGTGTTTGTCCAAGGCCTAGACCAGCGCGCCCAGGCCGCATCAACCCGGCCCTCAAGCAATGCCGCCACCGCGAACGAAAAAGACATCGAAAGCCCGACATAGCCGAGATATAAAAAAGGTGGATGAAACGCGAGCCCCGGGTCTTGCAATAACGGGTTTAACCCCTGCCCGTTCATTGGCGGTGCAGCCGTGCGCAAAAACGGATTAGACGTGAACAATATAAACGTCAAAAACGCCACGCCAATGGCCGCCTGCACCGATAGAACCCGCGCCCGAAGGCTGGTGGGTAAATTGCCGCCGAACACTGCGGCACTTGCCCCAAACAGCGCCAGTATCAGCACCCACAGCAGAATTGATCCTTCGTGGTTGCCCCAAACGCCGCTGAATTTGTACAGCAGTGGTTTATCAGTATGGGAATTGGCCACAACCAGCTGCACTGAAAAATCAGACGTCACAAATGCATGGGTCAGAACGGCAAACGAAAACCCGATCAGCAACACCTGGGCCAACGCAGCAGGCGCGCCCACAGCCATCCAGGCCGCGTGACCGCGATAGGCCCCCACAAACGGGACAACCGCCTGAACGACGGCCACCATCAGGGCCAGAATTAGGGCAAAATGACCAAGTTCAACCAGCATGGCTGAACCCTAAACAATTGCCCCATAATCACAATGGCCAACCCAGCCTGGGGTCTGTACCAATTGTCACATCTTCGCGCGTTGGCCCCGGCGGCCACCTTCAAGCACCTGAAACCGGCCCTCAACCACGGTATCAGACTGTGCGCGCATAACTTTAAGACAATCACGCAGCGCGCGAACGCAGTCCAACGCTGTTAGGTGTATTAGTTTGAAGGTTCCTGATAAACACCCTGGGCCTTTAGGGCATCGATCACCTCTTTGGGCATATAGGTTTCGTCATGTTTTGCCAAAATTTCGGTGGCTACAAACACCCCGTCAATCAATCGTCCGGTCCCCACCATGCCTTCCCCTTCGCTGAAAAGGTCCGGCAGAACCCCGGTATATGTCACGGGGATCGTGGCGTTGGTATCGGTCACCGCAAAACTGATCGTGGTGCCTTGACCGCGCATTAATGAACCGTCAACGACCAAACCACCAAGGCGAAAAACTTCGTTGGCGGCGGGCGGCGCTTCGGCAACTTGGGTTGGCGCGCGGAAAAAATTGATGCCGTCGCGCATTGCATATCCAATCAAAGCCGTGGACAATGCCAAAGCTATAATCGCCAGCACGATCACCTGAATTCGGCGTGTCTTTTTCAAGCCTTTCACAACGGTCCTTTCACGGAAACAAGGGCGCCATCATTAATCCGGCTGTCTCGGCTTCACCTAGCATCAAGTTGGCATTTTGCAATGCCTGACCCGATGACCCTTTGGTCAGATTATCCAATGCGGCGATAACAATAACGCGCCCTTCCAGGCGGTCTGCAACTACACCGATATGCACAAAGTTCGAGCCGCGCACATGGTGCGTTGACGGATGTTCCCCAAATGGCAGCACCTGGACAAAGGGCTCATCCCTATAGGCGGTTTCCAGGACCGAATAGATGTCAGTTGCATCGCCGCGAACATAACACGTGGCCAGAATTCCCCGGTTAGTGGGCAACAGATGTGGCGTAAACTGAACCCTTACGTCGCGCCCCGCGAGTACCGAAAATTCCTGGTCAAATTCAGGCAAATGCCGATGCGCGCCGCCAACAGCATAGGCATGGCTGCCTTCTGACAATTCGGCATGCATCAGGTTTTCCTTCAGGGCACGGCCTGCCCCGGATACGCCAGTTTTCAGGTCAATGACGATCTCATCCAGATCAATAACGCCCGCCTTGATCAATGGGTTCAGCGCATATTGCCCGGTTGCCGCATTGCACCCGGTACCGGCCACCAGCCGCGCGGTTTTGATTTGGTCGCGATAAAACTCGGTCAGCCCATAAACTGCTTGGGCCTGCAAGTCTGGTGCATCATGAGTGCCGCCATAGGTTTGGGCGTAAATTTTTGGATCGCGCAGACGAAAATCGGCCGATAAATCAACGATTTTCAGGTTCGCTGGCAGCGCTTTAATCACCTTTTGTGACGTGGCGTGGGGCAGCGCACAGAAACACAGATCAATGCCCAAAAAATCTATTTCGTCAATCGTAACCAGCTTTGGCAATGTCAAATGACGCAAATGCGGAAATACATCTGCCATCTCCATCCCCGCCTTACGGTCAGCGGCCAGCGCGGCGATGCGCATCGATGGATGGGTGGCAATCAGGCGAACCAGCTCGGCCCCGGTATAGCCGGAAGCGCCCAATATGGCGATATTATGGGTCATGGAATTTCTTTCAGAAAGGGATCAACAATTTGCGATTGCGGCATTTGGCCCGCAATGGGGTATCTCAGGCAGATATGAAATCAACCCGTCGTCGCAAAAACCGTACCGCATGATCTGACACTTTTCTCGGATCCCCTGTGGTCAAGTAGGCCGACATTTTGCCGCTACCCAACATTTCTGGATGGCGCGATAGATAATCCGAAAGGCTTTCCGCCACAAGGGCAGCCTGGGAATAGACCTGTACCTGATCCCCCAATGCGGCCTGAAACACCTCTTCCATCAACGGATAATGGGTACATCCCAGGATGGCGGCGTCTGGGACGGGCATCTTGCGTTTCAGGGCATCAACATGGCTGCGTATCAGTGCTTGGGCCAAGATCAGATCACCGTCTTCGATGGCATCCACCACACCCCCACAGGCCTGCGCCTCAACATCGACACCAATCGCGCGAAACGCCAATTCCCGTTGAAAAGAACGGCTTGCCACTGTTGAAGGCGTGGCAAACAGCGCCACATGTTTGATTGAAACCTCGCGGGGCGGTGAATTGTCGCCCCAATCCCGTTCGGTCAATGCCTCGATCAAGGGCACAAATACCCCCAGGACCCTTTTGCCCTTGGGCATGCCTGCTTCCTGCATCCGACGCAGGGCCGCAGCAGAGGCCGTGTTACAGGCCAAAACCACCAGATCGCAGCCTGCCGCCCACAGCCGATCGACCCCGGCACAGGTTAAGTCATAAACATTGTCGGCATCCCGTACGCCATAAGGCGCGTTGGCACTGTCGCCAAGATAGACAAACGAAACATCGGGCAGAGTTTTTTGCGCTGCCGCCAGTACAGTTAGACCGCCCAGCCCAGAATCAAATACACCCACTGCCATCTGTCGCCCCTTTTTGTGCCGACTTCCCCATAAAACATGGGCCGTTATAGACACAAGCCCACTGGCTAATATTCGCTTCTTCTTTTTCTAAATATCCTGGCGCAAAGCGCATCTAACCCAAACACAAATTGCGTTCACTCGGCGGCTTTTGCCAGTGGAGCATCGCCGGCGCGAAATGCCACCAACAACTCGTCGCGCCGCTTCATCGCCGTTAGGTGGCTGGCCGCCTTAACGTGGCCGTAGCCGCGAACCTGCAGGGGCAATTCAGCCAATGCCAGACCGGCCGCCTGATTATTCTGCGAAAAATCGCGACAGACTTCGACCATGTCAGCTTGATATTGCTTGATCATCGCCCGCTCTGCGCGGCGGTCAGCACTAAACCGAAATGGATCAAACGGGGTCCCGCGCAGAAATTTGAACCGCGCCAAAATTGGCAACACGCGTTCCATCATTCGCCCAAACTCACGTTTTACCGGTAATCCGGCAGAATTTCTCCGCGTAAATACTGGAGGCGCCATGTGATAGGTTAATTTCAGATCGCCATCAAATTCGGCTACAGCCTTTGCGCGGGTCGTCATTAACAGCCGCGCTACTTCGTATTCGTCCTTATAGGCCAATACCTTATGATACCCGCTGGCCACAGCCGCGCGCAATTCGTCATCGGCGATGAGGTTCAAAAACTTGCGATACCGACCTGCTAAACGACGCGACTGGAAAGCAACCAAATGATCCGCGTAATAGTCGATCTCCTGCTCAGGGGTTTGCGGAATTTCGTCGGTATCGCCCTGCAATAATTTTGCCACCGCCGCTGGGTTCAGAACCGCCCATCTACCAATTTCAAAGGCACGTTTGTTGCGATCAGGTGCGGCACCGTTCAGTTCCATTGCTGAATAGATCGCTTGGTGTGACAGCGGTAACAGGCCCTGCTGCCACGCCGAACCGTTCAGAATATTGGTGGCAAATATCGTATCCCCCAGCAGTTTCAATGCCAACGACGTCGCATCAAACATCGTTACCCGATCCTGCAACCGGGCTTGCAGCGCCAGTTTAAGCCGTTCATTTGGCAGGCTGAAATCAGCATTTTGGGTGAATTCACCGGTCACTGTATTATGGGTATTCACAACAGCACTGGTCTTGCCCAATTTCATCAGCGCAATCGTTTTCGCACCCGCAGTCGTCACCAGATCACCGCCAATGACGGTATCACATTCCCCCGTAGCCACCCGGACGGCACTGATATCGCGGGGTTTTTCGGCGATCCTTAGATGGATATGAACCGCGCCGCCTTTTTGGGCCAAACCCGCCATTTCCATCATGGCCGTGCCTTTACCGTCGATATGAGCCGCCATCGCCAACCCGGCGCCGACGGTTACCGCACCAGTACCGCCAACCCCGGTGATGATGACATTATAGGTGCCGTCAATATTTGGCAGCACAGGTTCGGGCAGATCGCCAATATCAATCTCAACCATGGCCCCTTTGCGTATTTGAGCGCCTTTGATGGTGACAAATGACGGGCAAAACCCATCAACGCAGGAAAAATCTTTGTTGCAGGTTGATTGATCAATCGCGCGCTTGCGCCCCAGTTCGGTTTCCACTGGCACAATGGATACGCAGTTAGATTGAACGCCACAATCGCCGCAGCCTTCACACACATCGGTGTTGATAAATACCCGCTTATCCGGGTCTGGAAACAGACCACGTTTGCGACGGCGACGTTTTTCGGCGGCACAGGTCTGAACATAAAGAATGACCGATACACCGCTGGTTTTTTGTATTTTTTCTTCAACTGCTATGAAATCTTGGCGGGGGTGCATTTCGATGCCTGCCGGGAAGGCTGCGAAATCAACATCCTCTTTGTCATCATAGACCAGAACCAGCTCGCGCACGCCCATTGCCTGCACTTCATAGGCGATGCGCACGGCATCCAGACCTCCATCATTTGGCTGACCACCAGTCATGGCGACTGCATCGTTGAACAGAATTTTGTAGGTCATCGTGGTGCCGGCCGCGATTGCGGCGCGGATCGCCTGAATACCTGAATGATTGTAAGTGCCGTCACCCAAGTTCTGAAATACATGGGTACGGTTCGAAAATGGGGCCTCACCGATCCAGTTGGCACCTTCGCCACCCATTTGGGTAAAGCCAACCGTTTCACGATCCATCCACTGAACCATGTAATGACAACCGATACCCGCAAAGGCGCGCGCGCCGTCTGGCAACTTGGTCGACGTATTATGTGGGCAGCCCGAACAAAAATATGGCAACCGGGTCGCAATGTCTGGTGAATTGTCAGATTGTTCTGCATTTTCAATTGATTGAATGCCAGACTTAATCTTGTTTGTACCGCGCCCTTCTTCGGTCAGAATGCCACCCAGACACCTGGCGATATGCACCGGGTTTAGCGCAAACCGGGTTGGAAACAGCTCTTGCCCGTTTTTCATCCAACCATAGACCCGCCGACCACTCCGGTCGTCAAATATGGCTTCCTTGACCTGCACTTCGATCAGTTTGCGCTTTTCCTCGACAACCACGATCAAATCCAGACCTTCGGCCCAATCGTGAAACCCGTCCATGTCCAGCGGCCAGACCTGTCCAACCTTGTACGTGGTGATGCCCAATCGGGTTGCTTCTTTGGCATCAATCCCCAGCAATGTCAGCGCATGTTCAAGATCAAGCCAGTTCTTGCCCGCTGAAACAAAACCAATTTTGGCACCGCGTTCACCCCAAACCCGGTGATTAATTTTGTTCGCCTTTGCAAAGGCTTCCGCGGCAAACCTTTTGTAATCGATCATCCGCGCTTCCTGCGCGACCGGGGTGTCGACAACACGGATATTGACACCACCCTCGGGAAAATCAAACTTTGGATATTTCAACTGCATCCGGTCGGGATTGCCGTCCACAACTGACGTGACCTCAACCGTGTCTTTCATCAGTTTCAGCCCAACCCAGACGCCCGCAAACCGCGACAGGGCCAGGCCATAAACACCGTAATCCAATATTTCCTGCACACCTGCTGGCGACAACACCGGCATGTAGGCGTCCATCACCGCCCAGTCAGATTGATGCAAGGTCGTCGAACTTTCGCCTGTGTGATCGTCCCCCAACGCCATCAGCACCCCACCGTGTGGTGAAGAACCCGCCATATTTGCGTGACGCATCACATCACCAGACCGGTCAACACCCGGTCCTTTGCCGTACCAAAGCCCGAACACGCCATCAAATTTGCCTTCGCCGCGCAGTTCCGCCTGCTGAGTGCCCCATAATGCAGTCGCGGCCAGGTCTTCATTTAAACCTGGGTGAAACAGCACGTCAGCTGCGTCCAGATCAGATTTGGCTTTGGTCATCTGCGCATCGACCGCACCAACTGGTGATCCACGATAACCGGTAACGTAGCCTGCGGTATTTAGCCCTGCTGCCGTATCACGCGCCTTTTGGATCAACATCAATCGCACCAGCGCCTGGGTGCCATTCATCAGCACCGGCGACTTTTGCAAATCATATTTGTCGTGAAGCGTGATATCTTGACGGCTCATTGCCAGAACTCCGGTTTGAATTTCAACTTGATATCATTATAGGTCAAATTTACTGACCTACAAATACAATTCTACGTCACAGGATCGATTGCAATTGCCCTATGGTTGCCGGTAACTCTGATACAAATGCTAGGCGCTAACAAGCAATGGAATGACCGAAATGGACTGGGATAAGCTAAGAATATTTCACGCAGTGGCCGATGCGGGCAGTTTGACCCATGCCGGTGATACGCTGCATTTGTCCCAATCTGCGGTGTCGCGACAAATTCGAGCCTTGGAAGAAAGCTTAAATGCCACGCTTTTTCACCGACATGCGCGCGGACTGATTCTAACAGAACAGGGCGAGCTTTTGTTTGACGCGACACGGTCGATGAACAAACGACTGGACGCCGCTGCAGCCCGTATTCGCGATAGCGCAGAAGAGGTGTTTGGCGAACTTAGGATCACCACGACAACCGGGTTTGGCAGCCTGTGGTTGGCACCACGCCTGCCGAAACTTTACGAAAAATACCCTGATCTGACGATAGATTTGATGCTGGAAGAACGCGTGCTTGATTTGCCGATGCGCGAAGCAGATGTTGCCATTCGCATGAAAGAACCCAGCCAAGCCGACTTGATCCGGCGTCGTTTGATGGGCGTGCGCATGCGTCTTTACGCGTCTCGCGAATATTTTACCAACCACGAAGAACCCGTTAGCCTGGCCGATTTAGCGGACCATCGGCTGATTTGCCAAAACCCACGCGCCATTCAGGTGCGCGCTGGTGCCGTACTGGTCCAGAATATTTTAGCCGGTAATATTGCGTCGATTTTGAACGTAAATAACTATTTTGGGGTGATGCAGGCGGTGCTTAGTAACCTTGGCGTCGGGGTGTTGCCCGATTATGTGACCGGTATGTCAAATGAACTGGTTCGGGTTCTGCCGGATATCGAGTCTGGCGAAGTCCCTGTTTTTCTTGCCTATCCAGAAGAGCTGCGGCAATCAAAACGCATCGCGGCGTTTCGCGATTTTGTGATGGAAGAAATATCCGTGCACCGCAAACAGCAAAAGTCCGAAACACCCAGCTAGATATGCACAGAATGCATGGCGGCAATGCGTTTTTTCTGAGCGTTTATTCTTGAAGCGTTAACTTTTCGTGCCTAGGTTAACTGTGACGCAGACGGTTGAGGCAACTCTCGTCTGTGTCACCTCCCTGTTGAAATGGGCCGGGCTTTGCCCGGCCTTTTTTTTCGGTTAGTTCAATAATTGTGCCCGCCGACTTTTCAGAAATTCCCGATCAGACAAGTTTCCTGTGCGCAAAATCGCATTGTCATAAGCTTGGATTGCAGCTGAAACGTCGCCCTTGCGCGCCAAAAATTCAGCCCGGGCGGCGTACAGGGGCTGATAATCCTTCAATTCAGTCGCCAATTGATCAATTTCATCAAGCGCCTGATCGATGTTTCCGGTTTGCGCGGTTGCGACAGCGCGGTTCAATCGAACAACCGCCGTAGGCTCGTAATGCAGCAAACGGGCGTAAAGCAATGCGATTTGATCCCAATCAGTGCGCGCTGATACACTGGCAGACCCATGCAGTGCGCTGATCGCCGCTTTTATTTGATATGCCCCTGGAACGGCCAATGCCATCGCTCGATCCAATACAGCCAGGCCATCCTGAACCATTAGATTGTCCCACAAACCCCGATCCTGATCCGCCAACCCAATTGTCGTACCAGCAGCAGATTGGCGGGCATTGCGGCGCGCATGGGTGGTCAGCATCAGCGACAGCAACCCCATGATTTCGGGTTCATCCGGGCATAGCTGATCCAGAAGTCGCACCAAATATATCGCCTCTTCGCACAATTCACGGCGCAAGGCAGCATCGCCCGAACTTGCAGAATAACCTTCGTTGAAAATCAAATAGATGACCGACAACACCGACCCCAACCGTTCGGCCCAATGTTCGCGACCGGGGACTTCAAACGGAATTTTCGCGGTCTCAATTTTTAACTTTGCCCGCGTCAGGCGCTGGCCCATTGTTGTCTCTTTGTCCAGATAAGCACGCGCGATTTCTGCAGTCGTCAACCCACCCAATGTGCGCAGCGTCAGCGCAACACGCGATTTTGCATCCAATGCCGGATGACAACAGGTAAAAATAAGTTCAAGTCGCCTGTCCGGTATCTCAGACGCGGTCTGATTGGCATCCATCTCATCCTCATGTGCAAGCCGCGCCAGTTCTGGGTGATAGTCCTGAAACCGGGATTTTCGGCGTATGTGATCAATTGCTTTGCGCCGTGCCACGCGCAGTAACCACCCCTGAGGATTGTCCGGAATTCCAGAACGGCGCCAATGGATCAGCGCGGATTCAAATGCTGTGGCCAGGGCTTCTTCCGCCAGATCAAAATTGCTCAGGTTGGCAATAAGTCCAGAAAGCAGCCGCCCCCGGTCATCACGCGCCAGTTTTTCAATTGTCGCGGTCAGTTCAATTGTCGCGGTCAGGTTGGGGGCGTCGCTCATTGCTAGCTGGCCCCGGACATATCCATGATGGGGCGGACTTCGATGGTGCCGTAAGCCGCAGTCGGAATCATAGCGGCATATTTGATTGCGGCATCCAGATTGTCGCAATCAAAAATGTAAAAACCACCCAATGCTTCCTTGGTTTCAGCGAATGGACCGTCCATCGTTTCGGTTTTGCCACCGCGAACCCGTACACTTGTTGCCTGATCAGTGCCGTGCAGCGGTTCGCCAGCGACCATCACACCGTCTTTTTTGTAAACTTCTGTTGCATCCATATAGCCTTGCATGAATGGCCCCCATTCAGGTGTTTCGGGCTGTGGGCCTTCGCCGGGTGTCGAGTAGATTAAAGCAATATACTGCATATCGTTTCCTTTCAGATTTCAGTTGTTTGTACATCAAGGACGAACGGGGCACGCAGATTTCGACATGGTTGTCGGAATTAATTTTGGCAATGGTTCGGAATGGCGGCTTTCGCCCCGCAATGACATGGCTTAAAAGATCGGCAAAAGCGGCGGGGACCAACGATGCATGAACGACAGATCAACGAAGAACTGATCGCGGCGCATGGCCTTGCCCCGGGCGAATACGCCGAAATCATCCGCCTGTTGAACCGCGAACCAACTTTTACCGAGCTGGGCATATTCTCGGCGATGTGGAACGAACACTGTTCTTACAAATCAAGCAAAAAATGGTTGCGAACCTTACCCACCGACGGGCCTCAGGTTATTTGCGGCCCAGGTGAAAATGCCGGAATCGTCGATATCGGCGACGGCCAATGCGTTGTTTTCAAAATGGAAAGCCACAACCACCCCAGCTATATTGAACCCTACCAAGGTGCCGCTACTGGCATGGGCGGTATTCTGCGCGATGTGTTTACAATGGGCGCGCGCCCGATTGCGGCGATGAATTCCCTGTCATTTGGTGAGCCGGATCATCCGAAAACAAAGCAACTAGTTAACGGTGTGGTGGAAGGCATCGGCGGTTACGGCAATTGTTTTGGGGTGCCTACAGTTGGCGGCGAGGTCCGGTTTGATCCGGCCTATAATGGCAACTGTCTGGTAAACGCTTTTGCCGCCGGGATCGCCGATACCGACAAAATATTTTATTCTGCGGCTTCTGGCGTGGGCATGCCGGTGGTCTATCTGGGCGCCAAAACCGGGCGCGACGGCGTTGGCGGCGCAACGATGGCTTCCGCTGAATTTGACGATACGATTGAGAATAAGCGCCCCACCGTTCAAGTTGGCGATCCGTTCACCGAAAAACGGCTGATGGAGGCGACGCTGGAATTGATGGCAACCGGTGCGGTGATATCAATTCAGGATATGGGGGCGGCTGGGCTAACCTGTTCGGCGGTTGAAATGGGCGACAAGGGTGATCTTGGGGTTCGGTTGAACCTTGATGCAGTGCCTGTGCGCGAAGACGCAATGACGGCCTATGAAATGATGCTTTCTGAAAGCCAGGAACGCATGCTGATGGTACTGAACCCCCAACTAGAAAACGCCGCCAAAGCTGTGTTTGACAAATGGGACCTTGATTTTGCAGTGGTAGGTGAAACAATCGCCGAGGATCGATTTGAGATTTTCCATGGCGGCAAACTAATGGCCGACCTGCCGCTAAAGGCGCTATCTGGCAATGCGCCGGAATATGATCGACGCTGGGTTGAGACTCCAAAACCAGCCGAAATGCGCCCAGTTCCGCAGATTGACCCAATTGACGGCCTGCGCGCGCTGATTTCGTCGCCAAATCACGCCGCCAAACAATGGGTCTATCAGCAATATGACAGCCAAGTCATGGCCGACACCATCGTTGCCCCCGGCCTGGGCGCCGGGATTGTCCGCGTGCACGGCACGACCAAATTGTTGGCTTTCACATCTGATGTGACGCCCCGTTACGTCAAGGCCAACCCATATCAGGGCGGCAAACAAGCGGTGGCCGAGGCGTATCGAAATCTGACCGCAGTCGGTGCAACACCGCTTGCGACTACTGACAATATGAATTTCGGCAACCCGGAAAAACCCGAAATCATGGGGCAGTTCGTCGGTGCGATAAAAGGCATCAGTGCGGCCGTTATCGCGCTGGATATGCCCGTGGTCTCGGGCAATGTATCGCTTTACAATGAAACCGACGGTACCGGTATCTTGCCAACCCCAACAATTGGTGCGGTCGGTCTGATTGCCACTAAGGATGATCTGATCGCAGGACAGGTCCGCGATGGGCATGTTGCCTTGCTGGTTGGCACCACGGCCGGCCATTTGGGTCAATCGGCAATCCTGGCCGAAGTGTTTGGCCGCAACGATGGGGACGCCCCAATCGTCGATTTGCCTGCCGAAAAGAAAAATGGCGATTTCATTCGCGACAATCGCCACCTGATCACGGCGATCACAGATTTGTCTGATGGCGGCCTGGCACTTGCGGCTTTTGAATTGGCCGAGGCCGGCGCGACCGGTGTCACCATCTACCCGGACAATACCGCTACGCTGTTTGGCGAAGATCAGGCGCGCTATCTGGTGGCCTGCGACTTTGATCAGGCCGAAGCCCTGTGTGTCGCCGCCGGACAGGCAGATGTGGTTATCGAAACTGTCGGAAAATTCAGCGGCTCCACGGTTTGTTTTGGCAAAAGTTCCGCGCCGTTAGCCGAACTTGCCCAAATCTTTCGCACAAGCTTTGCCAGCGCTGTCACCTGAACATCTATCTTTGTTCCTCAAATATCCTTTCCCGGGCAACATCACAACGCTACACGGCTGTTTGGCGCAGGACATCGCCGCGCATCATCCAAACCGCTGCGGACACTTGCGCCGCAAGGTTCAGCGCATTACATCAAGTGCCAATACAACCGGAGACGCGCCAATGGCGATGCAAGCCCAGGAAATCGAAGACCTGATCCGCCAGACATTCCCAGACGCCCAGATCACGATCACGGATCTGGCGGGCGATGGAAACCACTATGCCGCCGAGGTTGTTGACTCCAGTTTTGTCGGGCAAAACCGGGTACAACAACAGCGCGCAGTTTATGCTTCTCTCAAAGGTAAAATGGACGGAAAATCGGGCGAATTACACGCCCTGGCGCTCACAACCAAAACACCGGAGTAAGACCATGTCTGACACCCAGACCCAGATTAAAGATACCGTCACCAGCAATGATGTCACCCTGTTTATGAAAGGCACAAAGATGATGCCGCAATGCGGGTTTTCATCAAAAGTCGCTGGCATCCTGAACTATATGGGCGTTGAATATTCTGATGTGAATGTTCTGGAAGATGACGCGATCCGCCAGGGCATCAAGGAATATTCTGACTGGCCAACCGTGCCCCAGCTATATGTCAAAGGTGAATTCGTTGGCGGTTGTGACATCATCATCGAAATGACCTTGTCAGGTGAACTTGATCAGTTGTTGGATGACAAAGGCGTCACATACGACAAAGTTGCCGCCGAGAAAATTCGCCAAAGTAACGGTTGATCAACACACCGAATTTTCGCAGAAAATTCAGCTCTGCTTAGGTTCCGGTTTTTTCTTCCACCGCAGCTGCCAGTGATTCCGCGCGCGCCGCCAGTTCTGCCAGGCTGTCGGTCAAGGCCTCAGGTATCACTGCTACTTCGACGGTTTGCGCCTTTGGCTTGGGCTGATTGCGCAACTCCTCGATCAAAGCTTTTTGCGTCGCCAGCTTTTCTTCCAGCGTTTTAACCTGATCATCCAACCCAGCGGTCTTATCCGCCAACATCAGGCCTGACATCAGCAACATCCGGCTTTCGGGCATCCGACCAATTTGGTCATTTAACAGTGCCGCCTCGGCATCTAGAAACGTCGCGGCGGATTTCAGATAGTGCTCTTCACCGATTTGGCAGGCGACCTCAAAATCGCGCCCTCCAATGTTTATGATGACTTCAGGCATTTGCACCTCCTTCAAGCAGCGGTTTCAGATCCAGCAATATCGCGTCCAGTTCCTCGCGGTCCGTGTCCCGGCTAATCCGCAACGCATTCAGTTCGGCGACCAATCCATCATTGATCAGTTCAGTATCGCCTTCGCCCTGTTTATTAGCATCTTGCAATGCCTGGTTTTTTTCCTCTAGCTGCTCATTTAACTGCTTCAGTTTTTGAACTTCATTTTCCTGACCAGCTAAATCGGCGCGCAGCGTGGCAACGTCGGCTTCCAGCCCGGTCACCAGTTTTTCTTGCTTGTCTTTGATCGCAGTGACCCGTTCCTGCAATTGCGAATTCGCAGTTTTCTCAGCGTCCAATGAGCTTTTTAGCGTTGAAACTTCGCCGCTATTATCTTCGCTGCGCATCGCGTCCAGACCGGCCCCAATGCGATCCAAGGCACCGGTAATCCGTTTTTCTAACTCGGTCACGTCTGTCATCGTCGCCCCTGTTCCCAAAAATACTTCATTGCCCGCGACAAGAGATTCCAAATCTCAGACCATAAAGTCAAGGCAAAGCGCCCTAAAACTCAAAAATTAGCCCTAACCGCCTAAAGGGGCCGCCGCTTGCTTGAACTTCCGAACGTGGCTGTTATCACGCGAGGCAGAACTTATAGCGCACGGACAGGAGCCCCTGCATGGACATTGCCACCCTTCGCGAAGATCACGCCGATCACTGGAAAAGAGCCTGCGCCCTTAGGGTTCTGGCAATGGATGCTGTCCAGGCAGCCAATTCCGGCCATCCCGGATTGCCGATGGGTATTGCCGACGTGGCAACGGTACTGTTTGAAAAGCACCTGAAATTTGACCCAAAAAATCCGGATTGGCCGGACCGAGACCGGTTTATCCTGTCTGCCGGTCACGGCTCGATGTTGATTTACGGCCTACTACACCTGACCGGCTATGAAGACATGACGCTGGACCAGATCAAGAATTTCCGCCAATGGGGGTCAATTACGGCGGGCCACCCGGAATATGGCCACGCCAAGGGTATCGAAACCACCACCGGGCCCTTGGGTCAGGGGCTTGCGAATGCGGTTGGGTTCGCCATTGCCGAAGAAAGCTTGCGGGCTCGTTTTGGCAAAAAAATTGTTGATCACCACACCTATGTCATCGCAGGCGACGGTTGCCTGATGGAAGGTATCAGCCACGAAGCGATCGGGTTGGCCGGAATGCAGAAACTGGGGAGGCTGATCGTATTTTGGGATGACAATAACATTTCGATCGACGGCGAAATCAGCCTGTCCGACATTACTGACCAGACTTTACGCTTCAAGGCCGCCGGTTGGCATGTGCAAGCTATTGATGGCCACGATCCCCAAGCTATTGACGACGCCATTATCGCCGCCAGAAGGGCAGGCAAACCTTCAATGATTGCCTGTAAAACCCATATCGGTTTTGGTTCACCCGCCAAACAGGACACAAACAAAGCCCACGGATCACCCTTGGGTGATGACGAAATCAAATCCACCCGTGCAGCCTATGGCTGGCCCGATGGTGCCTTTGATATTCCGTCAGATATTCGATCGGATTGGGCCGCGATAGGGGCCCGTGGTGCTGTTGATCAGACCTATTGGCAAACCCGGTTTGCAGCGCTTTCCGAAGGACGCCGAAAGGAATTTAATCGGGTTATGAATATGGTACCGCCGCGCAAATTGTCGGCCGTTATCAAAGCTTTCAAGAAACTTGCCAGCGTTGATCAGCCCAAAGTGGCCACCCGCAAGGCCAGCGAACTGGTACTGGACATTATTAACCCGATCATGCCGGAAACCATTGGTGGATCCGCCGATCTGACCGGTTCAAACCTGACCAAAACTCCCGAACTTGGCATCTTTAATACCGACAATCGCGAAGGACGTTACATTCATTACGGCATCCGCGAACATGGCATGGCCGCCGCGATGAACGGTATGGCCCTGCATGGCGGCATCCGGCCCTATGGTGGGACATTTATGTGTTTTGTTGATTATGCGCGTGGTGCTATGCGACTGTCCGCGCTGATGGGCGTGCCAGCGGTTTACGTTATGACCCACGATTCCATCGGCCTGGGCGAAGATGGCCCCACCCATCAGCCAGTGGAACACCTGTCGATTTGCCGTGCCACGCCGAACAGCTGGACATTCCGCCCCGCCGACATAGTGGAAACCGCCGAAGCCTGGGAACTGGCGCTATCAAGCGAAAACACGCCATCTGTTTTGGCCCTGTCCCGGCAGGGGCTGCCGACGCTGCGAACAGAACACAAGAACAAAAACTTAACCGCCCAAGGCGCGTATGTTCTGGTAGATGCAATCGGCAAACGGCAGGCAATTTTAATGGCCACCGGATCAGAAGTCGAAATTGCAATGAAGGCACGCGATATTCTTCAGGCCAAAAATATCGGCACTCGCGTTGTATCGATGCCCTGTATGGAATTGTTCGCCGCCCAAGACGAAGCCGACCGACGCAAAGTTCTGCCCGGTGGCCCCGTCCGCGTCGCAATTGAGGCCGGTTTGCGCGATAGCTGGGATCGCTGGCTGCTGGGCGATCGCGGCAAATCTGCAAAAGCCGATTTTGTTGGCATGACAGGTTTTGGTGCCTCTGCCCCAGCTGACAAGTTATATGCTGAATTTGGCATCACCGCTGAAAATGTTGCCGCCAAGGTCGAAGCGCTTTTGTAGCGCAGCGCGTTCAGACCAGGAAAGGGATCGACATCACAAACCGGATCGCCATATCGCTGGGACTTTTGATCTTTGCGTTGCTGATTGTGGATTTCCTACTGTTTAACTGGGCCTACAGCCTTTTTCTGAGTAAGAAATTCGCGGCGTTCAGTGACTGGGTCAGGTTTTGGAAGTGAAAACAATTCCGGTTGACCTTGGGATCGATCTGACCTTTTTAAGCAGCAAACTAAGATCAATCTTTTTATCGAGTTAGGAGACTCAAATGACCGTTAAAGTAGCCATCAATGGCTTTGGCCGTATCGGGCGTAATGTTTTACGGGCGATCATCGAAAGTGGCCGCACCGATATTGAAGTTGTCGCAATCAACGATCTGGGCAGCGTTGAATTCAACGCCCATTTGCTGCGATTTGACTCGGTCCACGGCAAATTTCCGCAAGAGGTCACGGTCAAAGGCGAAACCATTGATGTGGGCCGTGGCCCGATCAAAGTCACCGCAATCCGCAATCCACAAGAATTACCCTGGGCAGATGTGGATATCGCCCTTGAGTGCACCGGGATTTTTACCGCCCGCGATAAGGCCGCGCTGTTGCTGGAAAGTGGTGCATCCCGGGTTCTGATTTCAGCCCCTGGCGCAAATTCCGATAAAACAATTGTCTATGGCGTCAACCATGATGTTCTAACTGCTGCAGACACCATCGTTTCCAACGCTTCCTGCACCACCAATTGCCTTAGCCCAGTGGCCAAAATACTGAATGACGGCATTGGTATCAACAAAGGCATCATGACAACTGTGCACAGTTACACAGGCGATCAGCCAACCCTGGATACGATGCACAAGGATCTTTATCGCGCCCGCGCTGCTGCCCTGAATATGATCCCCACCACCACCGGTGCTGCCAAAGCTGTTGGGCTGGTCCTGCCGGAGCTGGCGGGTAAACTGGACGGTATGTCGATCCGGGTGCCGACCCCGAATGTGTCTGTGGTAGATCTGGTTTTTGAAGCCGCGCGCGATACAACAATTGAAGAAGTGAACACACTTATCCGCGGCGCGGCAGACGGGGCAATGAAAGGTGTTCTGGCCTATACCGACGTCGCCAATGTTTCGAGTGATTTCAACCATGACCCCCATTCCAGCATCTTCCACATGGATCAAACCAAAATTATAGGCGGCAACATGGTGCGCATACTGACTTGGTATGACAATGAATGGGGCTTTTCCAACCGGATGGGCGACACCGCAGTCGCAATGGGTAAATTACTATAAACGATCTTCTTTTTGCAAATACCCTGCCCCAGGCACGGGTCGTCGCGCATCGCGCGGCGACCCGTGCCAATTTCAACTGGCCGATCTTATTTTTTGAACTTCGCGTGTAAAGCCACATTAACCGCAGGCGTTACAAATTTTGACACGTCCCCATTCAGGCGGGCAATTTCTTTCACCAGTTTGGAGGCTATCGCCTGATGCCGGGCCTCGGCCATCAAAAACACCGTTTCGATCGACGCATCCAGCACCCGGTTCATCCCCACCATCTGATATTCATATTCAAAATCTGCGACCGCGCGCAGCCCGCGAATAATCAGCGACGCCCCCACATCACGGGCACAATCAATCAGCAAATTGTCAAATGGGTGTACCACGATTTCAATGGCATGATCTTGGGTATAGGCCGCGCATTCGGCCCTTATCATCGCTACCCGTTCATCCAAGTCAAACAATGGCCCCTTATCCGCATTGACAGCGACACCAATAACCAAACGGTCCACTAAGGCGAGTGACCGCCGGATAATATCCAGATGACCATGTGTGACTGGGTCAAATGTGCCGGGGTATAGTCCAATGCGCATGGTGGTCAGGCTCCGTGTAAGTGGCACAGACGCATCAATGCGCCCTGAATTGCAGGGGCTAATGCCCCATGATCATGCCTTCCAGCGCATCTTTTTCCATCGCCAGTTCGGACAGCCGTGCTTTGACCACGTCACCAATGGATATCAAACCAGCCATTTTTCCGTCTTCAACAACCGGCATGTGGCGAAAACGACCATCCGTCATTTTGATCAAAACCTGATCGGCAGTTTCATCTAACGTGCAGGTTATCAATTTTGCGGTCATCAAATGTTCAACCGATTCGCCCAGGCAGGCCGGTCCGCGTTTGCCCAATTCTCGCACAATATCACGCTCAGAAATGATCCCCAGCGCGGTTTCTCCGTCTTTTGAAACAATCAGCGCGCCAAAGCGCCGCTCTGACAGGATTTCCGCCGCTTTTGATACCGAAGCTTCCGGTAAAATTGTTTCAACCCCTTGGGACGGTTTTGCATTCAGAATTTGGCGAACAAGCATATCTAACCCCTTTAGCGCATGACAATAACGCTAGGGTCACGCGCAATGTCTGACGAGTCAAGTACAGCTTCCAGACGGCTAACTTCCTTACGGATCCCTGCTGCGACCAATTTGGCAATTCGGTTCAGGCGCGCAACCTTGCGATCGTCGACGTGGCGGATCAAATAGAAGCTGCGTTTTAGCTGAATTTCTTGCGCCAATACTGACCGAAGCTCGGGACACATGGGCATGGCAAAATCATGGACCACCCCCACACCAGCACCTTGACGCAACAGGTTGATCTGAACTGATACGGAATTTGAGGCAATATTCACCTGCTTGGCCCCGGCTTCAGCCAGATAATCTAGTTCCTTGTCAAAAATCATATCCGGGATGTAGCCAACGAACCTGTGTTCGCCCAAATCTGTTACATCCAGAATTTTCTTGTGATCTCTCAAGTAATTTTCGCTGGCCGCCAGATGCAGACGATAGTCGGTGATTTTCTGCACGATCATCCGCCCGGTTACCGGTGCGCTAAGCGCCACAGCCATGTCGGCCTCTCGTTTTGACAGGTTAAAAACACGGGGCAGCGCCACAATTTGCAGATCCAGACCAGGATTTGCATCGGCGATTTTTGCACAAATTTGCGGCAGCAGATAATTTGCGCAACCATCCGGCGCCCCAATACGCACCTGGCCGCTAAGCTGGCTATCTTGCCCAGCCATATCCTGACGCGCCAGTGCAATCGCCTGTTCAGCCCGTTCAGCATGGGCCAAAAATCGCTGCCCCGCATCACTTAGCGCGTAGCCCTGGGGGGATTTGGTAAACAAAACTGCGGCCAAACTCTCCTCAAGCCGACCGATCCGGCGACCCACCGTTGCCGGGTCAATTTTTAGCAACCGACCCGCTGCCGACAGGCTTTCCAAACGCGCCACTGAAAGGAAAATTCGCATGTCATCCCACTGAACTTCCATTTGGTACCCATATTTTTGCAAAACTATTTTGGGAAATTGACCCTTTTCCATTTATTTTTGCAAGGGTATTCTGTGCCAAATCAAATCGGGAGCATCGGCATGCAAGAACTTAACCATTTCATCAACGGCGCATACGTCAAAGGCACATCGGGACGTTTCTCAGATGTGTTCAACCCAGCCACCGGCGAGGTGCAATCACTGGCACCGATGGCATCAAGTGCAGAAATCGACGCTGTTGTTGCAACCGCGGCCGCGGCACAGGTGAAATGGGGTGCTACGAATCCGCAGAAACGTGGCCGGGTTATGATGGCAATGGTTGGTCTGTTGAACCGGGACATGGATAAACTGGCCGAGGCCCTAAGCCGTGAACACGGCAAGACCATTCCGGATGCCAAGGGTGATATTACCCGCGGGTTAGAAGTGATTGAATACTGCATCGGTGCCGCCGAGTTGTTGAAGGGGGATTATACCGACAGCGCTGGCCCCGGCATTGATATGTATTCAATGCGCCAGCCATTGGGTGTGGTTGCAGCGGTGATGCCGTTCAATTTCCCGGCGATGATGCCGCTTTGGCATGTTGGCCCCGCGCTGGCCTGTGGTAATGCGGTTATTTTGAAACCATCAGAACGTGATCCGTCCCTGCCCCTGATGCTGGGCGAATTGTTCGTCGAAGCGGGCCTCCCCGAAGGCGTATTCAACGTCATGAATGGTGACAAAGAAGCAGTAGACGCGCTGTTGGACAATGAAACCATTCAAGCGGTTTCATTCGTTGGATCAACGCCGATTGCGCAATACATCTATGCCCGCGCCACGGCGAACGGCAAACGCGCGCAATGCTTTGGTGGTGCCAAAAACCACATGATCATTATGCCAGACGCTGATCTGGACCAAGCCGCAGACGCGCTGATTGGGGCTGGTTTCGGTGCGGCTGGCGAACGATGTATGGCAATATCAGTAGCAGTGCCCGTTGGTGAAGAAACAGCGAATGCGTTGATTGAAAAACTTGTGCCGCGCATCGAAAAGCTGCGCGTGGCCCCCTATACGGATGGGGATGATGTTGATTTTGGGCCGGTGGTCACCCGTCAGGCCAAAGAACGAATACTTGCCCTTATTCAGTCCGGTGTTGATCAGGGTGCCGAACTTGTGGTCGACAACCGAGATTTCAAATTGCAGGGCTATGAAGACGGATTTTTTGTTGGGCCACATCTGTTTGACCATGTGACGCCAGACATGGACATTTACAAAACCGAAATATTCGGCCCGGTTCTGTCTACGGTACGCGCAGCAGACTATGAGGAAGCGCTAAGCCTTGCGATGAACAACGAATATGGCAATGGCACCGCAATATTTACCCGCGACGGCGACACGGCGCGCGATTTTGCCAGCCGGATCAATATTGGCATGGTTGGTATCAATGTCCCGATCCCGGTGCCGCTGGCTTATCACACTTTTGGCGGCTGGAAAAAATCGGTGTTTGGTGATCTGAACCAGCACGGACCGGACAGTTTCAAGTTTTATTCGCGCACCAAAACCATCACTTCACGCTCGCCGTCCGGTATCAAAGAAGGCGGCGAGTTCCACTTCAAGGCGATGGACTAATCCAGATGAGGCGCCTTTGGTGCCGCTGACATTAGCCCTACGGGCGAACTGCGCGCCGCGCGGGGATATTTGGAAAAAGAAGAATAGCCTGTCTTGCTTTTTTT
>CAXMPY010000018.1:19295-21321 GCA_964195275.1 uncultured Paracoccaceae bacterium | reverse complement strand
CCGAAAAAGTTCACAAACGCGCCAAAGTCAACGATCTTCACGACCGTGCCTTTGTAGATCACACCGGCCTCTGGCTCGGCCACGATCGCGTGGATCATGTCATAGGCTTTCTTAATTGCGTCACCGTTCGGGGATGCGATCTTGATGATGCCTTCATCGTTGATATCCACCTTGGCACCGGAAACTTCGACAATCTCGCGGATCACCTTACCACCAGACCCGATGACTTCACGGATCTTGTCGGTTGGCACTTGCATGGTTTCAATACGCGGCGCGTGGACCGAGAATTCCGAGGTCTCAGACAAAGCTTTGCTCATTTCACCCAGGATATGCAAACGTGCGTCCTTGGCCTGTGCCAATGCTTCGCCCATGATTGCAGGCGTGATTCCGGCGATTTTGATATCCATCTGCAAAGACGTGATACCAGCCTCGGTGCCGGCCACTTTGAAATCCATATCACCCAAGTGATCTTCATCACCCAGAATATCGGTCAGAATGGCATATTCACCACTATCTTCCAGGATCAGACCCATCGCGATACCGGCAACCGGTGCTTTCAAAGGAACACCCGCATCCATCATCGACAATGAACCACCGCAAACTGAAGCCATCGAAGATGACCCGTTGCTTTCGGTTATCTCAGCCACAATCCGCACCGTGTACGGAAAATCGGTTGCTGCCGGCAGAACCGCCTGCAACGCACGCCATGCCAATTTACCGTGGCCAACTTCACGACGACTGGTGAAACCAAAACGACCCACTTCACCAACCGAATAGGGTGGAAAGTTGTAATGCAGCATAAAGTTGCTCTTATGCATGCCTTGCAGCGCATCAATCATCTGTTCGTCGTCGCCGGTGCCCAGTGTGGTCACTACCAAGCCCTGGGTTTCACCGCGCGTAAACAATGCCGAACCGTGGGTCCGTGGCAACAGGCCGGTTTCCGCAACAATCGGACGCACTGTCGTAGTATCACGCCCGTCAATCCGCTTGCCGGTTTTCACAACGTCACCGCGCAAAATGCCTGCTTCCAGACCTTTCAGCGCAGACCCCAAGTTCACGTCATCCAACTGTTCGTCAGACAATGCCGCCTTGATCACATCACGTGCCGCGCTCACAGCCGCCGTGCGTTCTTGCTTGTCGGTGATCTTGAAAGCAGCGCGCATTTCCTTTTCACCGGCTTTGGCAACAGCTTTGGACAGATCGGCATAATCCGGTGCCTGATAATTAAACGGTTCGCGCGCGCAGTCTTCTGCCAGATCGACGATCATGTCGATGACGGGCTGAATCTGTGCATGGGCGAATTCAACAGCGCCGAGCATTTCTTCTTCAGTAAGCTCATAGGCTTCCGATTCAACCATCATCACGGCGTCTTTGGTGCCTGCAACCACCAGGTCAAGCCGCTGTTCGGGCTTGTTCTTCAGGTCGTGCATGTCATCGATTTCCGGGTTCAGGATGTATTCACCATCCTCAAAACCGACGCGACAGGCGCCAATTGGCCCCATGAACGGAGCGCCTGAAATTGTTAGCGCAGCGCTTGCGGCGATCATCGCCACCATATCCGGGTCATTCACCAGATCGTGGGACAGCACGGTACAAATCAGCAGAACTTCGTTTTTGAACCCCGGTACGAACAGCGGGCGAATTGGCCGGTCGATCAAACGCGATGTCAGCGTTTCTTTTTCGGTTGGCCGCGCTTCGCGTTTGAAAAAGCCACCTGGCACTTTACCAGCGGCATAGTATTTCTCACCGTAGTGAACCGTCAGCGGGAAAAAGTCCTGCCCCGGTTTTTGTGTCTTTGCAAAAGTCACGTTGGCCATCACGGATGTTTCGCCCAATGTGGCGATAACCGAGCCGTCGGCCTGACGCGCTATTTTGCCTGTTTCCAGTGTCAGCGTTTCTTCGCCCCACTGCATGGATTTCTTGGTCTCTTTAAACATGTATGTTTTCCTATTTGCGGACACGCCCAGCCCTTGCTGGGTCCCGCTTGTTTCTGAGCGGCCGAATTGCCGCCGACCCCTGATGTATC
>CAXMPY010000018.1:0-19285 GCA_964195275.1 uncultured Paracoccaceae bacterium | reverse complement strand
GGGGCGGAAGGGAAGGGGGGTGGCGATTGTCGCGAACGACAAGGGCTGCGTCTGACCTTGGGAAGGTCAGGCGCGGCCCGTGCGGTGCACGTGCCGGTAGTGAAGGGGGTACTATCTACCAAAGTGCGGACCACGCACCGGAAAACAGAAGCGTTGAACATGTGCTTCCAACTCATGGCGATGCAAAAATGCGAAATGGCTAATATTTTGTTGTAGACGTATTCCGGTTTGTCCATTTCGAACCGCTCCATCATCGCGAAGGGGTCATCGGCACGATGTCGGCCCGATAGATAAAAGTCAGCGAAATCTTCGAGCTGATCCACGTCCCATTGGAACCCCGAACCACAAAATACAATTATACCCGGTCCCGGACGAACACACTGAGCCTCGGCCAATCGCTCTTCAAATGCCATTGAATAGGTGAGGAACTTGCTTCTGGCGGCAAAGCTGTCTCCGTAAAATTCTCCCCCTCTCCATTCTCTTTCGACTATAAATACTACATTTGTTGGATGATGCTCCCGTAACTCCTGATATCTCTCCCAAGTCTTTTGTGTGTCAGGTGTTTCGGGATAGACAGACTTAACCTCGACATACAGGTTGTCGTCTGCACGCTCGGCCACAAAATCGATCCTCCTTCCACTTGTAAGCAATTTAGGTTCGTAACTTATTTCTCCAGTAAGGTTCTTGTCTTCGGCAAGCACCCTGGCCGTTGCCAACTCATTTATTTTTTCTCGGAGCTGACGCCGACTTCCTGCCGAGCCGGTGGCGCAAGTAGAAGCCGCAGCTTCGAATTGTTCCCAAAGGACATTTCCATTTCGAATTGGGCAACCCTTGGCCAAAGCGATTGGCTGGTAGAGTTTACACGCGTCACCAATTAGCTGGGAAATTTTTTGATCCATAGGACCGATCATATTTGGTCCAGCCATGGACGCCCAATTGTTGAGTTGTCCTCGCCCGGCACCGCCGGGCAGCGCCCGGACCTTCCCCACGGGGAGGGCGCTATGCACCCACCCCTAGGTCCGGGCGATGCGCTTTCTGTCTCAGTTTCACCAACCCAGCACCCAAAAACCCCCAATTTCACCCCCGTAGGTTTCGTACAAGCGCGGTCACCGGCTAGGGTCACAACGGTACGAAACCAGTCACCCGAAACGTACAAACCGCGGCTTCACCCACCCCAACCCGTCGGCCAGATGTCACCCTATCAACCCACCGAACGTACGAAAAAACGCGCACCGTTTGGCGCGCGTTCTGGTCGTTCAAAATCTGGAATTAGCCGTTTTACCGACGCAGACCCAACCGCTTGATCAGGGCCTGATAGCGGGCCTCGTCTTTGCCACGGGTATAGTCCAGCAGCTTGCGGCGCAGGGCCACCATTTTCAGCAGACCACGACGGCCGTGGTTGTCTTTTTTGTGGGTCTTAAAGTGCTCGGTCAGTGTCGCGATGCGTGAGCTAAGAACAGCAACCTGAACTTCGGGGGAACCAGTGTCACCCTCTTTGGTTGCGAATTCTTTCATTAGGCGTGTTTTTTCTTCGGCAGCAATCGACATCGGGGGCTCCTTTGGGTTCAGGGTTAATGGCACAAGCCGGGATGTCGTCCAGCAAAGCCCGTGGAGGATTTGTTCGCCTTCGAATCCAGCGAATGCGCGCGTATAGGGGATTAAAAACGAATTGAAAAGTGTTTTGATCAGTTGTCGGCGTTCATCTGGTTGGCAATCTCGGCCGCCCATTCGCCGATGATCGGGATGAAATCGATATTGGCTAAAAATTGACCCAAAATCCAGACCAGTATTGTCGCCCCCAATACCGTGCCCAACCCAAACGCCAAACCCCGTATCAGGTTAAAGCCAATCAGCTTGGGCAAAGAGTTATGCAGCTTGATAAACCGATGCTCGTTCAGCCGCGAAACCTCGCGTTGCAATGCCGCAATATCGGTCTTTAATTCGTTCAAAGGATCGCCCAATTTCCACCACCTTTACCGCCAGTTCCAGGCGGAATGTATCGGGTTTTAAGTACTATATACAATGCTGCCGGTCTGTTCAGTGCTAAGCTAATTATTGGGGTAAAGCTGTATAGGTGGGTCATGGGTATCGGGTTTTTGCTGTTGGCGCTTTGGCCGTTGGTATTGTGGTCGGATTTGATGGGCGATCACGACGATCAGGACGCCACGCCAGATACCGTGCCAACCGTTGCATTGCCGGATGGCGACCCCCCCGGATGATCAGACCAGCCTGCTGGATGACCCAACCGTCGTCGATCCAGAAGAAACAATTATTCTAACCCCAGTGGATGAAGATGACATGCCCGACGATGGCAATCAAAACCCCGACCCCGGCGATATCTTACAACCAGTGATCGAGGCTGACATCCAAACCCCTTCAGACGGCAACCAAGGCGACGTTATATTGCCGGTGGATCAGATCGAAACCGATGCCGATAACATTTGGATCGATTTTGATGACGACGCCGGACTGGGGTATTCCGAGATCGAAGACTTTCAAGCAGGTCAGGATGTTTTGCATATCCTGATCGATCCGAAATCGGTGATGGGCGACCTAGATCTGAAAGTAAAATTGGCTGATAATGGATTAGATTCAAAGGTGTATCTTGAACAGCAACTGGTCGCCATCCTGAAAGGTGCGGCAACCGCAACGACGTCCGATATTCAAGTGGAAATCGGCGAAATCGTTGCCTAGATCCAGGCTTGGGGTTGCTGCGCATAGGCGATGTATAACGGGTGTTTGGGATGCCCGGCCTTGGTCAGGCCCAGATGCAACAGCTCGGCGTTTGTGGCTTTTATTAACGTGGTCACCACCTGGCCACGCCCCAAATGTTCGCCATGCGCGCCCCAGGCGCAAATCGTCTGGTCGGCCCAGCCGCAGCCCTGCAATATTGCCGCATCATTATCCGGACCAACCGGGTCAGTGGCGCGGCGCATAGTGCGCGGGTCTGTGTCGCGCCAGGCAAATATATTTGTGACCCGAAAGGCGCCATATCCCAGCGTCCTAGCCCGCCGTTCACAGCGTTCAACCGTTGGGTCGTTTTGGACCTCGGTCGCGGTGGATGGGTTCAGCATGACGAAGTGTACTTGTTTGCCGGCATCATCCCAAACCCGCGTCAACTGATAGCGGTATTTTTCGCAATCTGAATAGACCGCAACGCTGGCGGCGTCGTCTTTCTGATGTGTCCGTGTGATCATAGGCAACTTGTGGCTTAGGCGCTGGTTTGGTGCAATGAAATTGACCGGCCAACTTAGCGATTGAATACCCGGCTGGGATGCAATTCTCCGGATTTGTAGACACCCACAGCCACGGCCTGACCCTGGTAAGAGGCCCAGGCAATGTCGCCATATTCCGCATCCGACGTAACCACCAGCCCGGGGTTACCATTTGCCAGGCGGGCTGCCCCTTCGGCGCCGGCGGTCAATTCGGGCAAGTCAACCAACCCATCCTCAAGCGGGCGCAGCATTTCGTCAAGTTCCGGCGATTTCGCTAGATTCTCAATCTGATCCAAACTGATGCTATCAGCGACATCAAACGGCCCGGACCAAACCCGGCGCAGGGCGATCACATGTCCAAAACAGCCCAGTTGTTCACCCAGATCGCGGGCAACAGACCGCACATAACCGCCCTTACCACAGATCATTTCAAACTCGGCGTGATCAGGATCAGGCCGCGCAACCATTGCCAGTGACTCAACAAAAAGCGCGCGCTCGGCCAGTTCAACATCTTCGCCTTCGCGCGCCAATGCATAGGCCCGCTGTCCGTCAATTTTGACAGCCGAAAACTTTGGCGGCACTTGTTGTATGTCACCAACAAAATCAGACAATGCGTCATTAATATTGGCGTCAGACGGGCGGGTGTCACTTTCGGAAATCACCTTACCTTCTGCGTCGTCAGTGTTGGTTGCCTGCCCCCAACGCACCGTAAAACGATAGGCTTTCAGCGCGTCAGTTATATAGGGAATTGTTTTGGTGGCTTCACCAAACGCGATGGCTAAAACACCTGTTGCGTCTGGGTCCAGCGTTCCTGCATGCCCGGCTTTTTTGGCATCAAAGGCCCAACGTACTTTGTTGACCACCGTGGTGGATGTGATGCCCACAGGCTTGTCGATCACCAGCCAGCCAGACACGTCACGTCCCTTTTTGCGACGCGCCATTATTGCTGGTCTTCGCTCAGATCGCGGCGCACATCGTCCTGTGGAAACAAGCGGCGGGTTTCATCCATCTGATCAAAGGTTTCATCAATCACAAACCGCAACTCGGGCGAATATTTTAACGACACAGCCTTGGATACAGCACGGCGTAATTCATGAGAATTGCGCGCCAGCAGTTCCAGCGCTTCGTCGCGACCTTTGCCGCCCAGTGGCAGCACATAAACCGTTGCAACACGCAAATCGGGCGTTGTGCGCACCTCGCCCACAGTGATTGATAATCGGTTCAAGTCAGGGTCGTGAATATCACCACGGGCCAGAACCTGCGATAACGTGCGCCGGATCAGTTCGCCGACGCGCAATTGGCGCTGCGTGGGTCCAGCGCTTGAATGGTGTGAATTCTTTGCCATAGCCGTGCAGATAATCCCAAAGGAGGGCCACTGCAACCGGGCTTTGCCAAGTCGCGAACTTGTCGCTAAACCGGGCAAAGAACAACAGGAGAAGCGCAATGTCCGAACACCCAGGCATCGTTGTTACCGGCGCATCGGGCCGCATGGGTCAGATGCTTATTCGTACAGTGGTCGCATCTGACAAGGCGCGATTGGTTGGCGTGATCGAACGATCGGGCCACGAATGGTTGGGGCGTGATGTCGGCGCTGCTATGGGCAGTCAAAACATTGGTATCCGTGTTACGGACGATCCGCTGGAACCCTTCGCCAAAGCCCAGGCTATTCTGGATTTTACAGCGCCTGCGGCAACCGTTGAATTTGCAGCCCTGGCTGCACAGGCGCGTGCGGTTCACGTGATCGGCACAACAGGTCTGTCGCTAAGCGATCTAACCAAATGACCGCTGCGGCCCATCATGCGGTGATCGTTCGCGCCGGCAACATGAGCCTGGGGGTCAACCTGCTGGCCAAAGTTACCAAAATGGTCGCCGCCGCTTTGGACGACGATTTTGACATCGAAGTCGTCGAAACCCATCACAACCAAAAAGTGGATGCGCCATCAGGCACGGCACTTATGCTGGGACAAGCGGCCGCTGACGGGCGCGGCGTTGAACTGGCAGATGTGTCGGATCGCGGCCGAGACGGGGTTAGCGGCGCGCGCAAACGCGGCGATATCGGGTTTAGTGCCATACGCGGTGGCGATGTCGTTGGTGAACATGATGTGATGTTCGCGGGTGCAGGTGAACGCATTATTCTGCGCCACGTCGCAACTGACCGTGGGCTATATGCTAAGGGCGCGTTAAAGGCTGCCCTTTGGGGTCAAAACAAAAAACCGGGTGAATACGATATGTATGACGTGCTTGGTCTATAGACGACGTACAATCGTTCAAAAATCGACAGCAATACCTTTGCGTTCCCAATCCCCGTAGCGCACCGGCTCCGGCCCGTCGCGGCCGCCCAGTTCGGTTTGCAGGGCTTCATTTTTGGCTTTCTTGCGACGGCTTTCCGCTTCGGCCAGTGCCCGCGCCGCAGCGGGCGGTAATTCAACGCTTTTTTCGGGGTCTGACATGGGCGGTCCTTGTTCGCATTGTCGCGGTGATATAGGGGCAGGGCGCAGCCGACAACCACAGAGAACCAAACCAAAATGTCCCAACCTGGCCTTGCCCCACGCCGTGCCGTCATCAAAATGCTTGATGCCATTCAAGAAGACGGCCAGCCGCTGTCAGAATTATTAACGGATGCAGTTGCCCATTTGCCCGCAGAAGACCGCGCGCGCGCCGGGCGGTTGACGGTGACAGTTCTGCGATGGATGGACCGTGCTGATCGGGTTTTGGGGCCCTATTTGCGCAACAAGCCCCGCATGACAGTGCTGAACGTGTTGCGCCTTGGCGTTGTGGAAATGCTGGTTGATGGGGCCGCGTCGCATGGCGTCGTCAATAGCGCCGTTAACATTGTGCGCGCCGACAAACAGACCCAAGCGACATCCGGTCTGGTCAATGCCGTACTACGCAACGTTTCCCGGCTACCGGCCGAAAAATGGGATAGCCTGCCAATTCCCAAGTTGCCCAAATGGCTGCGAAAGCAGCTGATTGCGGATTTTGGCAAAGGTGTCGTCGCGGACATGGAACTTGCCCACAGCAAGGGTGCGGCGATTGATTTAACAGTGAAATCCGCCCCCGACGACTGGGCATCAAAACTATCCGGAAATACTCTGCCGACCGGGTCGGTACGGCTGACGGGTTCCAAACAGGTTTCGGCACTTGACGGTTTTGAAACCGGCGATTGGTGGGTTCAAGATGCTGCGGCAACCTTGCCCGTAAAGCTATTGAATGTAAGCGCAGGCGAACGTGTGCTTGATCTTTGCGCTGCGCCGGGCGGTAAAACCATGCAGCTTTGCGCGACGGGTGCTGATGTAACAGCGCTGGACATGTCAGGCCCTCGCATGGAACGGGTGCATGAAAACCTAAAACGCACAGGGTTCTCGGCAAATATCGTTGTGACTGACGCGCTGCATTACACAGATGAACCCTATGACGCTATTTTGCTGGACGCGCCATGCAGTGCCACCGGCACCATCCGCCGCCACCCTGATTTGCCATATGCAAAGGACAGTTCTGGTTTTGCCGCATTGTTTGAATTGCAGCTTAAAATGCTGGATCGCGCAGTCGATTTGTTGAAACCAGGCGGACGGCTGGTTTATTGTACCTGTAGTTTGTTGATCGATGAGGGCGAAGAACAAGTCCGAGATTTGTTGAAACGCACCAAAAACATCAGCATAGATTTCAAGGCCCGCAACACCCTTGGCCTGCCTGAAACCTGGTACGTCGACGAGGGCCTGCGAACGCGCCCGGACTATTGGCCAGAATTCGGCGGATTAGACGGGTTTTTCATGACGGCTTTGCGAAAGACCGCCTAACGCGGGCATTTCGCCGATGACACCGATGATATCTGCGCGTAGTGTCTGGCAAAACAACAGGCCCTAACGCGAGGCGAGGCAAAGCCCCCGTGTCCCAGAACGAAAACCTATCCGCGCGCTGGATGCGCTGGATGAACCGATGGCATGCGGTTCGTGCATCGCGCGCGCGCGCTGCAACTGGTTTTGTGTCGCAACCTGAACCCAGAACCATCGGATCATTTGCCCGCGGGCGTCAGCTGGTGGCCGGTAATTTTTTGTTTGCGGGTTCGTTGATTGACGACAAAAGACATTCGATCTGGCAATTGAAGATGCCCGATCTTGCTTTTCAGGAAGAATTGCACGGCTTTACCTGGCTGGATGATCTGGCTGCCGTTGGTGACCTGCCTGCCCGCCAGAAAGCCCAGGATTGGCTGATTGAATGGATCGAAACTTTTAGCGACGGCCGTGGTCATGGCTGGACACCCGATCTTACCGGACGACGGTTGATCCGCTGGATAAATCACGCGATATTTTTGATGAACGGGCAACCATCTGATGTTTCTCGTTCCTACTATGCATCGCTGGGTCAACAAACGATATTTCTGTCTAAACGCTGGAAAAGTTCGTCCGCCGGGCTGCCCCGTTTCCAAGCGCTGACCGGTTTGATTTATGCTGGGTTGTCCCTATCGGGCATGGACCAATTTGTTAATCCGGCGATGAAAGCCCTGGCACGAGAATGTCGCGAACAGATCGATGCCGAAGGCGGCATTCCCACCCGTAACCCCGAAGACTTGCTGGAAGTTTTCACGCTGCTGAACTGGGCGGCATCCGCCCTGTCAGAGGCCGGAAAAATGGCAGCACCGGACCATTTGCGCGCAATTGAACGTATCGCCCCCACATTGCGGGCCTTGCGCCATTGCGATGGTTCGCTGGCCCGGTTCCATGGCGGCGGACGCGGCGTCGAAGGCCGTCTTGACCACGCGCTGGCAACGTCAGGTATCAAATCGGCGGCCCCCGAAGGCCTGTCGATGGGGTTCGCGCGCCTGCATGGGGGCCGATCCAGCCTGATTATCGATGCAGCATCGCCGCCAAAAGGCGCGGCGTCAGGTAATGCCCACGCCTCGACCCTGGCGATAGAACTGACATCGGGGCGGCGCCCACTGATCGTTAATTGTGGCTCTGGTGCCAGTTTGGGGGCCAAGTGGCGGCGTGCTGGCCGCGCAACGGCTTCTCATTCGGCCTTGGCGCTTGACGGTATTTCGTCGGCGCGTTTTGGCAAGTCTGGTTTCACCAATAGCCCGGGAATGGAACCGCTGAGCGACGCACCAACCGATGTACGGGTCCAATATCTGGTGGAAGATGGCGCGCACGGCATCATTGTGGGCCATGATGGCTATCTGAAATCGCACGGGCTAACGCATATTCGTCAGATTGACATGAACAAAAACGGCCGCGGCATACTGGGCGAAGATACCTTGGCGGCCATTGAAGCCAGCGATGAAAGGATTTTTGATCGCGCGATGGATAAAAACCATTTGCAAGGCATCGGATTCAAAATCCGATTGCATCTGCACCCTGATGTTGACGCCGACCTTGATATGGGCGGCGCGGCAATTTCGCTGGCGCTAAAAAGCGGTGAAATATGGGTGTTCCGCCATGATGGCGTGAACCAGCTATGCCTGGAACCCAGCGTTTATCTGGAAAAAGACCGGATTAAGGCCCGTACGACGAAACAGATCGTTTTATCTGCCACAGCACTAGAGTATGCGACACGCATTCGCTGGTCGCTTTCCAAGGCACAGCTCACACCAGACGCGGTTCGTGACTTGGCCCAGGAAGACACCCGCAGCTGATTTATTCTTGGGGAACGAACCGATGACAAACCTTGTGCCCGTACGCCGCGCGTTGATTTCCGTGTCTGATAAAACCGGGTTGCTTGAACTGGCCAGGGGCCTGTCTGATCGCGGCGTCGAACTTTTGTCCACCGGTGGCTCTGCAGATCAAATGCGCGCGGCTGGCTTGACGGTAACAGATGTTGCGGATGTCACGGGATATCCGGAAATGATGGATGGCCGGGTTAAAACCTTGCACCCGGCGGTGCATGGTGGGTTGCTGGCGCTGCGCGATAATGACGACCATCTGGCGGCGATGATCGAACACGGGATTGGTGCGATCGATCTGTTGATTTCAAATCTGTATCCGTTTGAAGAAACGGTTTCTGCCGGTTCTGACTATGCAACCTGCGTCGAAAACATAGATATCGGTGGCCCCGCCATGATCCGGGCGGCGGCAAAAAACCATGCCTTTGTGAATGTCGTCGTTGATGTTCTGGATTACGCGGCGCTGATGACCGAACTTAGCGAAAACGCCGGGGCCACGACATTGGCGTTTCGCAAGTCACTGGCACTGAACGCCTACGCGCGCACAGCGGCCTATGACGCAGCAGTTTCCAACTGGATGGCAGGCGCGATTGACGCGGCCGTTCCCCGACGCCGCGCCGTGGCCGGAATTTTGGCGCAAACGCTGCGCTACGGCGAAAACCCACATCAATCCGCCGCGTTTTATTTGGACGGATCAAACCGCACCGGTGTTGCCACAGCCCGCCAAATTCAGGGCAAAGAACTGAGCTACAATAACATCAACGACACTGACGCCGCATTTGAACTGGTCAGCGAATTTGATCCGGCAGATGGCCCCGCCTGCGCCATCATTAAACATGCCAACCCTTGCGGCGTTGCCCGCGCCGCGACATTGGCCCAAGCCTATCAAAGTGCCTTTGATTGCGACCGCACCAGTGCGTTTGGCGGTATCATTGCGCTGAACCAGCCACTGGACGGTGCAACAGCGGCGCAAATCTCGCAGATCTTCACCGAGGTAGTCATCGCCCCTGGTGCCGATGCAGACGCGATAGAAATATTTAAAACCAAGAAAAACCTAAGGCTGCTGACAACTGACGGTTTGGCAGACCCAACGGCGCCCGGTTTGGCGATACGCCAAGTGTCCGGCGGGCTGTTGGTGCAGAACAAAGATATTGGTCATATTGGGCCGGATGACCTGCGCGTCGTCACAGAACGAAAACCAAGCCAAGCACAATTTTCAGACATGTTGTTTGCCTGGACCGTCGCTAAACACGTCAAATCAAACGCCATTATTTACGTCAAAGACGGTGCAACCGTTGGTGTCGGTGCTGGCCAGATGAGCCGCATTGACAGCACCCGTATCGCGGCGCGAAAATCACAAGACATGGCAGATGCGTTGGGACTACCTGAACCCATGACGCAAGGTTCGGTCGTGGCCTCGGATGCATTCTTTCCGTTTGCGGATGGGCTGCTAAGTGCCGCCCAAGCCGGGGCGAGGGCCATAATCCAACCCGGTGGTTCGATGCGCGACGATGAAGTGATTGCCGCCGCAAATGACGCCGGGCTGGCAATGGTCTTTACTGATATGCGCCATTTCCGGCACTAAGGACGGATGAATATGCGTTATATGTTATGGGCTGCACTTGTGGTCTTTGCCTTTGATCAAGCCAGCAAAGTCTTGGTGGTTCATATGCTCGACCTAAAGAATGTAGGCTCGATCGACGTAATACCACCGTTTCTGAATTTTCGCATGGCCTGGAACCAAGGGGTGAACTTTGGTTTGTTTTCCAATCACTCTGATCTTGCGCGCTGGTTTCTGATCGGTATCGCGGTGGTAATCGCCAGTTGGGTTATCGTTTGGATCCGCAGGGAACAACCCGGGCGGACCGGGCAGATCGCGGCTGGTTTACTGGTTGGTGGCGCTGCCGGAAATGTTGTCGACCGTCTGATTTATGGCGCGGTTGCAGATTTCCTGAACATGTCGTGCTGCGGAATTGACAACCCGTTTGCTTTCAACGTGGCCGATATCGCGATATTCACTGGCGCCATCGGATTGGTCATATTTACCGGCCAGAAAAAGGCGGCGTGACGGCGCGGATTTCATGAGCTAAACAAAGGGCAACAAGGGTAAGGTGGTCGTGTATGCGGTCTGGTTCAGACAAAATCTGGCTTTTTTTGGCGCTGACGGTGCTGGTTTCGGCCTGCGTCAATCGTGAACCAAACCTGCTAAAGGCCGGCGCGCGCGGCAATGGCCCCGATGAATTTGCGGTTCTGCCAGCAAAACCGTTGCAAACACCTGTGAATTATAGCGTTTTGCCAGACCCAACACCGGGTGGTTCCAACATCACCGATGTAAAGCCGAACGCGGATGCAATTACGGCGTTGGGTGGATACGCCGCAGTTTTAACCCGTGCCGGCATTCCAACCAGCGATGCGGGTCTGCTGAATTACACACGCCGATACGGCGTAACGCCGGCAATTCGTCAGGAACTAGCCGATGCTGATTTGGCGTTCCGGCGTCGTCGCGGGGCGTTGTCGTTTCTGCGCCTCTTCGGAAATAACCGTTATTTTACAGCCTATCGCGCCCAATCTCTGGATCAATACCGCGAACTTGAACGCCTGCGCGCCGCTGGCATTAAGACCCCAACTGCCCCACCGCGCACGGCGCGTTGACGAAAAGTTCATACTTCACAACCTCTTGATGGGCTTGATGCTGCGTCGATCGAGCGCAAATATAGGTATGAGCGAATAATTAGGAGCCCAAATGCCCCGTTTCATGTATGCAATTTTTGCTGTTGTCGCCTTTGCCCTTCCGGGTAGGGCCGCAGATGTAACAACGTTTACGCTGGATAACGGCATGGACGTGGTGGTGTTGGAAGATCACCGTGCCGCAGTCGTGGTGCATATGGTCTGGTACCGGGTAGGGGCGGCTGACGAACCACCCGGTAAATCCGGCATCGCGCATTTTCTGGAACATTTGCTGTTCAAAGGCACTGATGATCTTGGCCCCGGTGAATTGTCGGCAACCGTTACCAAAAATGGTGGTTCAGACAATGCGTTCACCAGCCAGGATTACACCGCCTATTTCCAACGCATCGCCTCGGACCGGCTGGAACTGGTGATGACAATGGAAGCCGACCGAATGCGCGATCTGGAAATGACCCAGGATGACGTAATCACAGAACGTCAGGTCGTTCTGGAAGAACGCGGCACCCGCGTTGACAGCGACCCCGGTTCATTGTTCCGCGAACAGCGCAACGCGGCCCAGTACTTGAATCACCCCTACGGTATCCCGGTAATCGGTTGGCGACATGAAATGGAACAGTTGAACCGGGATGACGCATTTGACTTTTATCAGCGCTATTATGCCCCAAACAACGCCATCCTGATTGTCGCCGGTGATGTTGAACCCGCAGAAGTTAGGGCACTGGCGGAAAAACACTATGGTCCGCTGGAACCCACAGCGAATTTACCCGAACGGCTGCGCCCGCAAGACCCGCCGCACCTGTCTGAACGTCGTCTTTCGCTAACCGATGCACGCATTGCGCAGCCCTTTGTAACGCGGTCATACCGCGCGCCAGAACGCGACAGCGGCGACCAATTTCAAGCCGCTAAACTGGTCATGCTGGCCGAAGTTCTGGGCGGTTCTGCGGCGACTTCAGTACTTGGTCAAAAACTGCAATTTGAAACCGAGCAGGCGATATTCACGTCAGCGTCCTATAGCGGTGTGTCGTTGGATGACACGACGTTTGGTCTGGTTATTGCGCCAACACCCGCGCTGTCTTTGGCCCAAGCCGAGGCCGCGCTTGATAACGCAGTCGCTGAATTCCTTGAAGAAGGTGTTGATGCCGACCAGTTCGAAAGCATCAAGATGCAATTGCGCGCATCCCTTATTTATGGCGAAGACAACATCAGCGCCCAGGCCAACCGATATGGGGCGGCGCTGACCAGTGGGCTGACGATTGCAGATATCCAGGCTTGGCCGGACCTGTTGCAAACCGTGACGGCCGACGATGTCCTGCAGGCCGCGCACGAAATTTTTAACAAAGATAACGCCGTGACCGGTTGGGCCAAACCTGCCGAAACCGCCGAGGTACAGCAATGAAAAAACTGGTAATTCTAATCGTGTTGACGATGGCGTTTTCGACGCCGGTGCGGGCTGCTGTGGAAGTTCAGGAATTAACGTCGCCTGGGGGCATCAATGCCTGGTTGGTCGAAGAACGATCCATTCCTTTCATCGCGCTTGAAATCCGATTTCGGGGCGGTTCAGCACTTGATGAACCCGGCAAGCGCGGCGCAATCAGCCTGATGATGGCAACCCTGGAAGAGGGTGCGGCTGAATTGGATTCACAAGGATTTGCTGCTGCGCGCGAAGCATTGGCCGCCAGTTTCCGTTTCAATGTGTATGATGATGTCACAACCATCTCGGCCCGGTTTCTGACCGAAAACCGTGATGCCGCAGTAGCATTGCTAAAAACCGCCCTGCTTGAACCGCGCTTTGATCAAGTGGCCATTGATCGCGTCCGCGCCCAAGTGTTGTCGATCATCAAATCCGATGCGACCGACCCCAGCGATATCGCGGGAACAAACTTTGATCAGCTGGCGTGGGGCGATCACCCCTATGCAAGTTCACGCAATGGTACGTTGGAAACCGTGCAGGGATTGTCGCGCCAAGATATGGTTGACGCCCGCGCGCGGGTATTCGCGCAGGACCAAATGTATGTCTCTGCTGTTGGTGATATTTCGGCACAGGAACTGGGCCTGTTGCTGGATGAATTACTTGGTGGATTGCCACAAACCGGCGGGCCATTGGCCAAAACGGCCAACTATCAGCTAACTTCTGGCACAACGGTAATTCCGTTTGACACGCCACAATCGGTGGCGCTGTTCGGCCATCAAGGGATCAAACGCGACGACCCTGACTACATGGCAGCCTATGTCTTAAACGAAGTGTTCGGCGGCGGTGGTTTTGAATCCCGCCTAATGACCGAGGTTCGGGAAAAGCGCGGGCTGACCTACGGGGTGGGTACATCATTGGTGCCGATGGATTATGGCGAACTAATCTTGGGCCAAGTGCGGTCGGATAATGCCAGCATGGCCGAAAGCATCGCCGTGATCCGGGATGAATGGGCCAAGATCGGAGAAACAGGACTGACGGCGCAGGAATTGCAAGATGCAAAAACCTATCTGACTGGCGCCTATGCGCTGCGTTTTGACGGCAATGCGCCGATTGCACGGATCATGGTGGGCATGCAGATGATCGGGTTGCCGGTGGATTACATCCGCACCCGAAATGATCTGATCAACGCGCTGACACTGGCCGAAATAAACCGTGTCGCGCGCCGAATTTACCAACCCGAAAACCTGCATTTCGTGGTGGTTGGGCAGCCAGATGGGGTAGAAACCGGCAACTAAAACGCTGTGGTCGAATCGCCGCGTACCATGCTAAGTCTGGTGGCATGTCCGCCCCGCACCCCAAGATAAGCGATAACCGCGCCGATATCCGTCAGTTGGATGCCAACGCCGTCAATCGTATTGCGGCGGGCGAGGTCGTAGAACGGCCGGCTTCGGCGCTGAAGGAACTGGTGGAAAACGCGCTAGATTCTGGGGCGTCCCGAATTGACGTTTCTTACAGAGACGGTGGTAAAACCCTGATCAGGGTGGTCGATGACGGGCATGGCATAGCGCCAGATCAGCTGGAATTGTCACTGGCGCGCCATGCGACGTCTAAAATTGATGGCTCGGATCTGCTGGATATTCACACGTTTGGTTTTCGCGGCGAAGCGCTGCCGTCGCTGGGGGCGGTGGGTCGCATGACCATTACCTCGCGCGTTACAGGGCAACCCGGTGCGATGATCACCGTCAACGGCGGGGCGGTTAATGCTGTACGCCCGGCGGCATTGAACCGCGGTACAATCGTCGAACTGCGCGATATTTTCTACGCAACACCGGCGCGTCTGAAATTCATGCGCACGGATCGTGCCGAGGCGCAGGCCATCGGCGATGTGATCAAACGACTGGCGATGGCCGAACCCTTTGTTGGATTTACCCTGCGGGATGTGTCCGGCGCTGGCGAAGGCCGGTTGGCGTTTCGTGCAGATGCAGAAACCGGCGATATGTTTGATGCGTTGCAAGGCCGTTTGGCCAAGGTTCTGGGACGTGATTTCGCGGCAAATTCGTTGAAGATCGATGCCGAGCGCGAGGGTTTGCACCTGACCGGGTATGCAGCCCTGCCCACCTATTCGCGCGGCTCGGCGACGGCGCAATATCTGTTCGTCAATGGTCGTCCTGTGCGCGACAAATTGTTAACCGGTGCCTTGCGGGCCGCGTATTTCGATTTTCTGCACCGGGGTCGCCACCCGGCGGCAGCGTTGTTCATCGATTGCGATCCGCAACTGGTGGACGTGAATGTTCATCCTGCCAAATCCGAGGTCCGGTTCCGCGAACCCGGCATTGCGCGCGGGCTAATCGTTTCAGGCCTGCGGCACGCGCTGGCTAATGCCGGACATCGTGCCTCAACAACAGTGGCGGATGCAACGCTGGGTGCCCTGCGCCCGGAAGCGACCGGACCCCGCGTTTACCAGATGGAGCGACCCAGTACCGCCTCACTTGGCCACGCCTATCAGGCAATGGCGCCCGGTTTTGCAGAGGCGCCGGTTTCGGGGCGCGTTGAGGCGTTTGCGCGGTCAGCTGATGTATCGCAGAACTGGCCGCTGGGTGCGGCGCGCGCGCAGGTTCATGAAAATTACATCATCGCCCAGACCACAGATGGTATGGTTATTGTCGATCAGCACGCGGCCCATGAACGGCTGGTATACGAAAAGCTAAAGGCGCAAATGGCGGAAAACGGCGTTGCGACACAGGCGTTGCTTATCCCGGAAATTGTTGAGATGAGCAGCGCCGACGCAGAGCGATTGCTGGGCATCGCTGATGATCTGGCCCGACTTGGACTGGTGATCGAACCTTTTGGTGGTAGCGCCGTCGCGGTTCAGGAAACGCCCGCCATTTTGGGACAAGCTGACGCGCGCGCCATGTTGCTGGATATTCTGGATGAACTGTCAGATCAGGGCGAAAGCTTGAACGTTCAGGCCAAAATAGAGCAAGTGCTATCGCGCGTTGCCTGCCACGGGTCTATCCGATCTGGTCGGCGGATGCAGGCAGATGAGATGAACGCGCTTTTGCGCGAAATGGAGGCAACACCCCATTCCGGTCAGTGCAACCACGGGCGACCGACCTATGTGGAATTAAAATTGAAAGATATAGAACGGTTGTTTGGCCGCACATGATCCAGATTGGCGGCACCCAGATCAACCTGAGTGATCCAATAATAATCGCCGCTCTTGTCGGGGCGGTGATCGGACTGGCGATCATCATATTGCTGTTGTTCACCCTGCGCGCCGGGCGCAAATCTGCTGAACCGATGATTTATCAACTGCACCAGCTTTCCGGGGCCATGCAAGGTTTGGGCGCGGGGCAGGAACAACTAAAGGGCAATCTTAGCAGCGTTTCGGATGCCCAGGTTGCGGCGCAAACCCAGGTTATTCAAGTCATGGAAACCCGACTTTCGGCGGTTCAGCAACAGATGAACGATCGCCTGCACGATAACGCGTTAAAATCGACGCGCAGCCTGTCGGATATGCAGGAACGGATCGACAAAGTGCTACACGGTTCGTCAGAAAAAACCACCAAATCGCTAACCCAATTGCAGGAACGTCTGGCAACGATTGATAGGGCGCAGGACAATATCGAAAAACTGTCGGGCGACGTTCTTAGCCTGCAGGATATTTTGTCAAACAAACAAACCCGCGGCGCATTTGGCGAAATTCAGTTAAACGATATTGTTGGTAAGGCGCTGCCAAAAGACAGCTATGAACTGCAACATACCCTAACAAACGGAAAGCGCGCCGATTGCCTGATCCATTTGCCAAATCCACCCGGCCCCATTGTGATCGACGCGAAATTCCCGCTTGAGGCCTATGAAGCCCTGCGTCGCGCTGATCCGAAATCCCAACAGATGGTTGAGGCACAGCGGGCCATGAAAACGGCAGTGCGCAGCCATATCAAAGCGATCAGCGATAAATATATTATCGAAGGTGAAACGGCTGATGGCGCGCTGATGTTTTTACCATCTGAAGCGGTTTATGCCGAGCTACATTCAAATTTCCCCGAACTTGTGCGCGAAGGCTTTGACGCGCGGGTCTGGATTGTGTCGCCGACAACCTGCATGGCCACGCTGAACACGATGCGAGCGATATTAAAAGACGCCCGGATGCGTGAACAGGCCGGTGCCATTCGCACCACGTTGCGGCAGCTGCACCGCGACGTGGAATTGGTGGTGGAACGGGTAGATAAGTTGAACACACATTTCGGACAGGTGCGCAAAGATCTGGACGGGATCGGCACGGCAGCAGAACGCGCCGGCAAACGCGCAGCCCGTTTGGACAACTTTGATTTTGAGGAAATAGAACCCGAAACCGATGATGTGGTTGTACCGTTGAACGCACCGAAATCTTAACAATCGGCTGTGCTTCCGCCCAAATTTCGTTTCGTATGCGAAACGTTTTGTGGCCAAGTCCCAGATTTGTGGTTGGCTAAGAATTGGCGAACGACGCGTCACGTTAACCCTTTAAATGGTCCACTACCTGGACATGCTGCGCCTGGGTATCCATTTCGGACATCCAGCGCGTTATCAGTTTTAGATCATCCGGTGCTGCCGAGACACCTGGCGGAATTTCCCGGGCCAGCACGGCCTCGATCGCCAGCGATACCGTAACAGAGACAAGGCGCGCCATTGCCGTGCCGCGCAAATCTCCCCAGGCATCAAGGGTGTAGGTTTTATGATAGACAGGTTTGCCAGTCTGTTCGGCTTTGAGGGCGACACATAGTATAACGCGATCCGGTTCGCCCTCGTCATAGGCATTGTCAGCCCAGAATGTGTCTGACATTTCTTGCAGGCGGGCCTCGCCTGCGGGTCCTTGCAGGGTTTCAATTTCTGAAAAGACATCCGCCCAGGCCTCGGCCCAGCCGTTCAGGCGCAACGTACCGCGCACAAATTCCCGGATTTTCCAATCTTTGTCAAAACGATACTGCGTCAGAAAAGGCACTGAATCGCGGTTTGGATAGACTTCAAAACTTTCAGGCAGGGGCAGCGGGGCCGTGTAGCTGCTGATCGCGTCCCAGGGGCGCGCGACTGCCAGTTCCGAAAACGCCCGGATTGATCTTGATGGTGATCGCAAGGCTTTTAACACGCCCAATGCTGACCAGCTGAATTTATATCGAAATGGATTGGGGTGTTTTGGGACGCCCCCGCAATAGGAAATGAATGACAATACATTTGCGTCGTCATAGACGGCGGCTGCCCGATAATCTGCCACCAACCAATGGGCCATCAAATGGTCAATACCGGGGTCCAACCCAACTTCGTTAACCAGCGCGACACCAGCGGCGGTTGCTGCACTGTCCAGCGCGGCCATTTCAGGTGTGATATAGCTGGAGGAAACAAAATGCGCGGATTTACCGATGCATAATTCCGCCAATGGCACATGCCAGTCGCCGGGCAGCATAGAAACCACAACATCATTTTCCTGTAATTCAGCGCCCAATACGTCCAGGTCAAAAACCTGAATTCGGTTGGTGATATCACCAACCGCATCCTGGGCTTTTTGAATGGATCGGTTCCAAACTGTCACCTCATAGCCCGCATCAATTAACCGTCTAAGCCCGGGTATTGCCGACAGCCCGGTGCCGCACCAATGGATCGTCATCGATTATTTCCTTTCAGAGCAACGCCATGTGCTGATCGAACGTCGCCTTTGCGCGCGACCAAACGCCAGCGTCCAATCTGTCGAGTTGCAACAATGTCGGCAAAAGTTGTGCGGCAAAATCGGTTGAGCTTTCGACCGGTAACATGCTGGGCAGGTTGTCTATCGCCGTCACATCCAGCGGCGGCGTGTCGTGAACACGCAGCGCTGGGATTTCCCAAGTCGTCGTCCGGTCATAGACTTTTATGGGCGAATAGTCTGAAGTTGGATCGCAGGCAATGTCACCAATAACCGACAGCCTTCGGTCGGCAGATTTCGCCGAGGCGGGTACGAATACCGGGCATTCCGGTGCCGCCAGAATGCAATTCAAGAATACGTCGTGCTGCAACACTTGCGGGAACGGCCCGCGGCTGGCTGTTTCGGCCATGTCCCAATCGGTGGTTGCGACACCCAGCGCGGCACAAAGATCCCGCGCACCGGTGCCAACACGGCCCTGGGCGCCGATTACAATAGCAGTTGGTCGGGCGATCTTTGTCGCATCCAAATTTGCCGTCAGTTCGGCAACCAAAGCGCCAGAACTAGGATAGGTCGACACAGCACCACAAGCCACTTGCTGCATTTGCGCCGCCCAGCATTTTAGGGAAACGGCGGCCCCCGCAAAACCTGCCCAATAG
>CAXMPY010000017.1:21240-21495 GCA_964195275.1 uncultured Paracoccaceae bacterium | reverse complement strand
TTAGAACGTCATTGCCAGAGGGTGAGATTGAAAAGCTGTTATCGACAGTTGGCCGCGCGCCGCTTGAGGATCTGACTTTTTTGACCGGCTCTTCGCGGTTGGGTAACGATCGTTTCGCGTCGTTGGCGGAACTTGCGTCCTATCTAAACGCAAATCCGAAAATATCCGTAGCGCTTGTCGGCCACACTGATACCCAAGGGTCGCTGGCCAATAATTTGGCACTATCCAAAAAACGTGCAGCGTCGGTGGTACAGC
>CAXMPY010000017.1:2703-21230 GCA_964195275.1 uncultured Paracoccaceae bacterium | reverse complement strand
GTCCAAAACCACGCGATTTCGCCGCTGCAATTGGAAGCAGCTGGCGTTGGTTATCTTGTGCCGCGCGCGTCAAATCTGACCGAAAGTGGACGCGACCAAAACAGACGGGTCGAAGTGATACTCACCTCGACCCGCTAATTGTCTTTTATTATTATGGCGTTAGATCACCACTTGTCTGGACCTTTTTCAGCAAACGCATGCACCAGAAAATCAATGAATGCGCGTACTTTTGGCTGGGTAAAGCGACCAGGCGGGTAAACCGCATAGATCCCTTGGGTATCGACAGGCAGGTCAGGAATGGCTTCTTCAACCAGACCGTCCGTCAGTGCATCCGCGTACAGGAACGACGGCAAATAGGCTATTCCCAGACCAGAAATGGCAGCGTTTAACAGCGATTGCCCGTCATTAACCGTCAACCAACCTGCCGTGCGAACCTGACGCTTTTCACCCGAGGGCGCGGTCAGTTTCCAAACGGCGCTATTGGCCTGATTTGAATAGTGCAGCAGTTTATGCTCGTTCAAATCGTCAATCTTTTCCGGACGGCCGAATTTTTCGAAATATTCCGGCGAAGCGATCATCCGTCTTGTAGTTTCGGTCAACTTGCGGGCACGCAGCGTGCTGTCTTCAAGTTCGCCGATCCGGATGGCCATGTCAAAACCTTCAGAAATTAGTTCAACATAGCGATTATTCAGGACCATATTGACCGTGATATCACTGAATTCCTGTAAGAATTCCCCTAATACCGGCGACAAATGGTTCACACCAAAATCTGTCGCAACCGAAATACGCAATAGACCCGATGGCGCAGATTGCATCGATGTCACCAGCGCATCGGCCTCGCCTGCGTCATTCAACACACGGCGCGCACGATCATAATAAGCTAGTCCAATTTCTGTCGGGCTGACCCGACGTGTGGTTCTGTTTAGCAGCCGTGCACCTAACCTCGCCTCCAACGAGGATACATGCTTGGAGACGGCGGATTTAGAAATCCCCATCTTCCGGGCCGCGTCCGTGAAACCGCCTTGGTCAACCACAGTGGCAAAGGCTTCCATTTCAGTTAGTCGGTCCATTACGCGTTACCTTAGTCTTGGCCCCCAACCACAGACAGGTATCAGGACCAAATCAGGCAGGAATGCGTTCAGGCACAGACAATACAGGGGAATTATGTGTCACTGTTCACAAAACACCGGTTTTTTGCGTTCTAATTGTCACACTAAATGTTATGTCTTTTGTTTTCAGTGACTTAAGATTGTTACATTTTTGCCGCAAGTCGGGCACCTTGGTCGATTGCACGCTTTGCATCCAGTTCTGATGCGAAATCCGCCCCGCCAATCACGTGAACTGAGCCATGTTTGCCCGCCAAATCATCCGCAAGTGATCGCTCACTTATCTGACCGGCGCAAAGAATGACGTTTTGTGCCGCAATAAAGTCCGGTTTGTCCCGAGCGGCGCCAAAGGACACATGCACACCGTCGGAATCAATGCGTTCATAATTCACACCACCGACCATTTTTACGCCCTTCTTGGCCAAGGTGGCACGGTGTATCCAACCGGTGGTTTTACCCAGCCCCCGGCCAAGTTTTTCAGATTTGCGCTGCAGCAGGGTAATCTGACGAACCGGCGCTTGTGGCCTCGGCCCCTGTGGCATCAACCCGCCACGGTCAATTTCTGGATCCGAAATACCCCACTCTTGTTTCCAGAGGTTTATGTCAGTGGTCGGGCTATGCCCTTGCTCGGCCAGGAATTCAGCAACATCAAACCCGATACCACCGGCACCAATGATCACTGCACTTTCACCAACCTGGGCCCTGCCCCGCAGCACATCTATATAGGACAGCACATTTTTACCTTCTTGCCCCGGTATGTTCGGGTCACGCGGCCTAACGCCGGTCGCAACGATAATGTCGTCAAAACCAGCAACATCATCGGCACCGACATGAGCCCCCAACCGCAATGTTATGCCAGCGAGCGCCACCATTAGTGCGTACCAATCAACCAACCCAACAAATTCTTCCTTGCCCGGGATCACTTTGGCCATGTTCAACTGGCCACCAATTTCATCCGCCCGGTCAAACAATGTCACGTTATGTCCGCGTGCCGCCGCCACCAATGCGGCCGACAACCCCGCCGGACCCGCGCCAACAACCGCAATTGATTTGGCTACCTCTGCCGGCTCATACCGCAGTTCTGTCTCAAAACAGGCCTGTGGGTTCACCAGACAGGTGGAAATCTTGCCGCTGAATGTGTGATCCAGGCAGGCCTGATTGCAGGCAATGCACGGCGTAATTTCGGCCCCTCGGCCCGACGCCGCCTTATTGACGAATGCGGGATCGGCCAGAAAGGGCCGCGCCATCGAAACCATGTCAGCGCATTCTTCGGTCAGTACGGCTTCTGCCACGTCCGGTGTGTTAATCCGGTTTGACGTGATGATCGGAACCCCAACCTGACCCATCAGTTTCTTCGTCACCCAACTGAAAGCCGCGCGCGGCACTGATGTGGCAATTGTGGGTATCCGTGCTTCGTGCCACCCGATACCGGTGTTGATAATGGTCACACCCGCCTTTTCAATTTCTTTGGCCAGCCTCACAACTTCTGCCCAGGTCGAACCCTCGGGCAGCAGATCGATCATCGACAGTCGATAAATCAGGATAAAGTCATCCCCAACGGCTTTGCGGACACGGCGAACAACCTTTATCGGCAACCGCATTCGGTTTTCGTAAGTGCCACCCCAGCGGTCTGAACGTTTATTTGTATGGGTGACCAGAAATTGGTTCAGGAAATACCCCTCGGACCCCATGATTTCGACACCGTCATAACCTGCCTGTCGCGCCCGTGTTGCCGCGGTTACGATATCTGCAATCTGTTTTTCGATCCCAGCCTCATCCAGTTCATTTGGTGGGAACGGCGATATTGGTGATTTTACCGGCGACGGGGCCACACATTTCGGCCCATAGGCATAGCGACCAGCATGCAATATCTGCATGGCGATCTTGCCATCAGCGTCGTGCACGCGATCCGTGACCAAACGATGGTTCTTGATATCTTCGTTTGAAAATAATCCGGCGGCCCCCGGAAACACGCCACCTTCTTCATTAGGTGACATCCCACCGGTGACGATCAACGCAACACCACCGCGGGCCCGTTCAGCATAAAATTCGGCGACCCGGTTCCAATCTTTGGTTTCTTCCAAACCGGTATGCATTGACCCCATCAGCACCCGATTTTTCAAAGTTGTAAAGCCAAGGTCCAGTGGGGCCAGCAAATGCGGATACGCTGTCATGTAATTTTCCTGTTTTGACCACATCTACCTAACCTTGCTTTGCGGTCACGCAAAACGCCGCGTCAAACGGGTAACTTTTTGCTTTCTTCTTTTCAAAAATATCCAATTTTACAACTGCCGACGCATACTGGCGTAAGCAGTTTCCAGACAATGTCGCCGAAACGCCCGTTTCAACATATCCAACTCGGCCCGCAGCAGTTCAGTTTCGGCGCGAAAATCGTCGTCTAACGGCTCGCCCGTCTGGATGGTGAATGATTCAAGCTTTTCGCCAGTTTCCGCTTCACAAATCAGGAACACCTGAACCCCGTCAGACAAAAGATTGGCCCGCACGGGGATTTTCAGGACCCAATTTTCAACAATGTCCTCACTTGGGGTCAGCTCAAACTCAACCTGTTTACCCAGATGGCTGACATCGATGTTGGGTGGATCATCTTGCGCGCCCGAATCAACACCTTCCCAGGTCCCCGCGAAAAACCGGGCTTTGGTCACTTTTAGATCAGCCACTTTAACACTCCTTCGCTAAACTTCAGCGCGTGGTCGCCGCGACTGCGTCCCATCTCGCAGTGTAATCTGGTTCATAGGCGGCTTCTCGAAAATCAGATCGACCCAGGCCCGCTCAAGCCGCTTTTCATTCAAGTTTGAATAGGCCAGATCAAAATCCACCACGGCTCGCCCATCGTACACTTCCAATTCCCGCACCAGTTGTTCACTGTTTGGCCCGAGTTTAAAATTGAACCGCGCGAAAAATTCAAGCGGTTGTTCCATTTCAACAATCGTTGTCATTCTGACCAGATGCGGTCGTTTCAATCCGTCCAGCGCGCTGGGTGGCAGTTCAATCACCAGAGAAAAAAACTGCCGTCAAACTGAAACACATCAATCCGCAACCCAAATGGGGCCAAGTCGTCTTGTTGGGTGTTTCGCACCTGCCGTAATGTTTGTTCTGAAACCTTACAGTCGTGAAACAGGCGCACCTCGTCACTAATTTCTGATTGTGTGGCAGCCGCCGCAATACCCGGCGAACTAAGCGGGCCGCGCCAAAGTTGTGGACGATGCGACCAATCTGAATGCAACGGTTTCTGAATAGCATTGCTGCCAATCAAGGGCAGAGTCAGTCGCCCATCAGCGACATGCAGAACCTTATCAATTTGACGGCGTAATTCGCGCGCGCGCGCGTGTGTTGCGCAACGCGTGTAGATCTTCAGATTGGGCACGCGCTTGCGCCTGCCGCCTGCGGCGCAATGCACCGCGTTGGAAAAATATGTTTGTCAATCTGCCCATTTAGCCGGCGCGTTCAGCCCTTGCCTGTTCGATATTGTATTCCCAACCATATCGGTAAATGGTTTCGGTCCGGCAAATTTCACACCGGATCGGGGGCTGCGTCAACCAATCGCGAGCTTTGTGCACGCACCTGGGCCACAAACGCCGCCAATGTTGCAAACCCGTCGCCATTGGAAATTGGTTTGTTTTGGAATGCATTGACACTTAGCGTTACAATTCTGCCGCGCGCACTTAGCACGGCGCGCCAGTATTCGGGCGCCAGACCGCTTGCGGCATTCGGGCTGATATCGCGAACGTTCATGGTAAAGACGCCGTCAGATTGCCGGGTCGAAAGAACCCGAACAGAAGATGCGTTTCCGTTGCGTGCTAGCGCTGTTCGTCCAGCAGCCGATCGGAAAAATGAACGCAAGAGACCCCGATCATGGCCAATTTCCGCACCGCTTTGGGCGGATGCCGACGGCGTTAGCACCCCGGATATTCGCGGTGTGACGATCGCTGCGCTATTGGCGATTGACGCACAGCTTCCCAACAGAACGAATGCGCCCCGTTCAGAATTTTGTATTGCAGAACGATCAACGCAATATCCGGCAGGCCCGGCAATGGTTACCAAGCCGTCCGCAACAACTGCCCGGGTCGCGCGGGCTGAAACAGACCGACACCACCCTCGCAAGCGACCAGCAACAGCGTTGCACCTATTGCGGCACCACCTAATATCAAAGGTCCATATAGATATGACGTTCAGATTTGGCCCCTGGATGGGTCACGGCACCTTTGTTAGTCGGCCCCACCAGCTGCGCATATTTCCACAAAGCACCGCTGGCATACAGCGTTTCACGCGCACCAGGCCAGTTTGCCTTTCGGGTCGCCAATTCTTCATCCGTCAGGTCAACAGACAACTGACCCTTGATCGCATTAATCGTGATCATATCGCCATCCTGCAGCAGCCCGATCGGTCCACCAAGGGCTGCTTCGGGGCCGACGTGACCAACACAAAACCCCCGTGTCGCCCCAGAAAACCGACCATCGGTGATCAGTGCCACTTTTTTGCCCATGCCCTGCCCGGACAACGCGGCGGTGGTTGCCAGCATTTCGCGCATACCCGGCCCACCAGCTGGGCCTTCGTTGCGGATCACCAAAACTTCACCGGTCTTGTACGTGCGCGCCTTTACGGTCTCGAACGCATCCTCTTCGCATTCAAATATGCGGGCAGGCCCGGTAAAAACAATCTCGTCCTCGGACATTCCGGCAATTTTCACAATCGCACTTTCGGGCGCTAAGTTGCCTTTCAACCCGACGACACCGCCGGTTTGTGAAATCGGCGTGGCCACTGGGTAGATCACCTGCCCGTCTGCCTCTAGGCTAACGCGGTCAATTTCTTCGCCAATACTGCGCCCTGTTACGGTCATGCAGTCTTCGTGAATCAGCCCGGCTTTGCGCAGTTCTTTTAACACCACAGGTACGCCGCCGGCCTCATACAGATCTTTGGCAACATAGGCGCCGCCTGGCTTTAGATCGACGAAATAGGGGGTGTCGCGGAAAATTTCGCAGACATCATCCAGGTCAAAATCGATACCGGCTTCGTGGGCCATTGCGGGCAAATGCAACCCGGCATTTGTAGACCCCCCCGTACAGGCCACGATGCGCGCCGCGTTTTCCAGCGATTTGCGCGTGACGATATCACGGGCCCGAATGTTCAGTTCCAGCAGTTTCATAACCGCTTCGCCGCTGGCTTCACCATATTGATCGCGGCTTACATAAGGTGCAGGCGCCCCAGATGAATTGGGCAATGCCAGCCCAATCGCTTCTGAAACACAGGCCATCGTATTCGCAGTAAACTGCCCACCGCAGGCCCCGGCTGACGGGCATGCCACTTTTTCCAATTCGATCAGATCTTCTTCGGACATGGTCCCGGCCTGATGTTTACCAACGCCTTCAAACACATCCTGAACGGTCACATCCTTGCCATGCAGACGCCCGGGCAGGATCGAACCGCCGTAAACGAATACTGACGGCACGTTCAGCCGGATCATGGCCATCATCATACCCGGCAGCGATTTATCGCAACCCGCCAAACCAACCAGCGCATCATAACAATGCCCGCGCATCGTCAGTTCCACAGTATCTGCAATTGCCTCGCGGCTGGCCAATGAGGACCGCATGCCTTCATGCCCCATCGCAATACCATCGGTCACTGTGATCGTGGTGAATTCGCGCGGTGTCCCAAGCGCTGCCTTAACGCCCAATTTTACCGCCTGCGCCTGCCGGTTCAGCGAAATATTGCACGGTGCTGCCTCGTTCCAACAGGTGGCGACACCGACCAACGGTTGGGCAATCTCGTCTTCGGTCAGCCCCATCGCGTAATAATAAGATCGGTGTGGCGCGCGTTCTGGCCCCACCGTTACGTGGCGGCTTGGCAGGTGTGATTTGTCTAGTTTGTTGCGCAACATATATAGTTCTTTCGCCTGGCGGGTTCGCAATTTGATACTGCCACGCGCCGGGATGCACAAGCATTTGTACCCGGCCAGCGACGCGGTTATTCAAGCGCCAAACCAAGGGACGCCAACACCCATGTTCACCGGAAACTTTGCCCAATACGTTGCCCCTGCCCGCGGCCACCCGCAAATTTGGCGTCTGGTTCTAGGCACCATCCTGATTGTGGTGGTTTATCTTGTCTGCGTCGCCTTGCTATTTTTGGTGATCTACCTGCTGACCGGCGGTGCGCGGACTTCTCAGATTGCTGTTGATGTTGCAAATGCAACGACGCCAACTGGCATGTTTTTGCTGTTCGCAAGCTTTCTGGGCGCGGCACTTGGCCCATTTCTTGCAGTGCGGCTGCTACACAAACGTACGATTGGCACCTTGTTCGGCCCACGCACCAAGGTTCTGCGCGATTTCATACGGGCCGCAGTCGCGGTTATGACCATAAATGCCGGTCTGTTGGTGCTGTTGTCATTCTGGATATCGCCGATTGCCAATCTGCCATTTTCGATCTGGATCGCCCTATTGCCGCTGACAATCGTTGGTGTTCTTGTCCAAACCGCTGCTGAAGAACTGGTTTTTCGCGGCTATCTCCAGCAACAGCTGGCGGCGCGCTTTCACACACCGTTAATCTGGATGGTTCTGCCCTGTGCGGGTTTTGCAGCTCTGCATTATGATCCTTCGACAGCCGGGCAAAACACTTGGCTAATCGTGGGCGCGACCGGCATGTATGGTCTGATCGCCGCCGACTTAACCCGTATCACCGGCAGTTTGGGTGCCGCCTGGGGATTTCACTTTGCAAACAACATTTGGGCTATTGTTCTGCTTGCCGTTGATGGCAGCATTACCGGGTTGTCGCTTTACGTGACTCCATACAGTGCCGACGATACGACAATCTTGCCGAAATTGATCATTGCCGATGTTTTGGTCATGCTGGTCGTGTGGATTGTATTGCGACGACGCCTGCAACGCTGATTGCAATTCAGACCGGGCAGGCCTATTTCAAATCAACAGCAACCAGACCCGAGCGCGCTAATGAACTGGATATCAAACTACGTCCGCCCAACAATCAATTCGCTTTTTTCGCGGCGCGAAATCCCGGACAATCTTTGGACGAAATGCAAAGAATGCGGCGCGATGCTATTTCACCGCGAACTGGCGGAAAACCTGAATGTTTGCACCAGTTGCGATCATCATATGGCCCTGCCCCCGCGCGAACGTTTTACGGCATTGTTTGACGGTGGGGTTTATTCCGAAATTGCTGTACCCAAAGTTATCGCCGACCCCCTGCATTTTCGCGACCAGAAAAAATACCCCGAACGTCTGAAAGCAGCCCAAAAGGCAACTGGTGAAGCCGAAAGTATTCTGATCGCCGAAGGTGAAATTGGGCGTACGCCGATCGTTGCTGCGGCGCAGGCTTTTTCGTTCATGGGCGGCTCGATGGGGATGTATGTCGGTAATGCCATCATCGCAGCGGCCCAGCGCGCCGTTGCCCTGAAACGCCCGTTGATCATTTTTTCTGCCGCTGGTGGCGCACGCATGCAGGAAGGTATCCTGTCGCTGATGCAAATGCCGCGCACCACAGTTGCCGTCGAAATGCTGAAAGAGGCGGGGTTGCCCTATATTGTTGTGTTGACACACCCAACAACCGGTGGCGCAACGGCCAGTTATGCCATGCTGGGTGACGTTCATATTGCCGAACCCAACGCGCTAATTTGCTTTGCTGGGCCGCGCGTGATCCAACAAACCATCGGTGAAAATCTACCAGAGGGATTTCAGCGGGCAGAATATCTGCTGGACCACGGCATGCTTGACCGCGTCACCCATCGCAAACAAATGCGTGAAGAACTAATCACAATTACGCGGATGTTGTTGCGTCAATCCCCGGCCATTAAAGGTGATCTGCCGGCCCCCACCCCGGTTAAGGAAACACAGGCAAAGCCGGTAACCACTAAGTGACGGCGCAAAATTCGGATATCATCCTGAACCGGATGATGTCACTGCATCCCAAAATCATTGACCTGACGCTGGATCGCATGCACCGCCTACTTGCAGCGCTTAGCCACCCGGAACGCGCGTTGCCGCCGGTCATTCACATCGCTGGCACCAATGGCAAAGGGTCGACCCAAGCCATGATCCGCGCCGGACTAGAGGCGGCAGATAAATCTGTCCACGCCTACACATCACCGCATTTGGCCCGGTTTCATGAACGTATTCGGTTGGCTGGTGAACTGATTACAGAACAACATCTGACCGAGGTTCTTGACGAATGCGCGCGCGCCAACGGCGACACCGAAATCACTTATTTTGAGATCACAACCTGCGCGGCAATGTTGGCCTTTGCGCGATCTAGCGCTGATTATACGTTGCTTGAGGTTGGCCTTGGCGGACGGTTTGACACAACGAACGTGATCGACAAACCAACGCTGACAATCATCACCTCGGTTTCGATAGACCACCAGCAATATCTTGGCGACACCCTTGCCGAAATCGTTGGCGAAAAAGCCGGCATCCTGAAACGCGGCGTATCCTGCATTGTCGGGCCACAACAGGACACGGCGTTGGAAGTCATCGAAGCGAAAGCGGTACGTCTGGGATCGCCCCTACTGGTGCACGGTCAGCACTGGCACGTTACCGAGGAACATGGTCGACTGATCTATCAGGATGAAACCGGATTGGCAGACTTGCCTTTGCCAAACCTGATTGGCGCGCATCAAGTTCAGAATGCCGGCATCGCAATTGCCGCCCTGCGCCACCTTGGTTTTGGCGATCTCTCGGCTGAGGCTGCGGTTACCCGTGCATACTGGCCGGGGCGCCTGCAACAATTGGTGCAAGGCCCGCTGATCGACGCCGCCAAAAACGCAGAGCTTTGGTTGGATGGTGGTCACAATCCCGCCGCCGGGTCTGCGCTTGCCGAGGCCCTGGGCCGCCTGCCAAAACGCCCAACTTATTTGATCTGCGGCATGCTGAACACCAAGGATGTTACAGGCTATTTGGAACCCCTGCGTTCCGTGGCCGACACGCTTTGGGCAGTATCTATACCGGGCGAAACAGCGACACTTAGTGCTGCCGAAACCTGCACGGCTGCCCGTATTGTCGGGTTCGCGGCAGAGCCGGTTGATAGCGTTGAACAAGCGGTGAAAAATATTGTTAAGGATGCACCAAACGCGCGCATCTTGATCTGCGGTTCGCTTTATCTGGCCGGAAATATCCTACGCGAAAACGCCTAAACACACGGCAATCAGACGCCCTCAGGATAGGTCGCTTCGTGATCAACGATGCGAAGTAGCACTGGCAATCAGATATAATCCGTAATTCTCATACGCCCATTTTCTTCTTTTCAAATATATCCTCAGGGGTGAATTCGCCAAAGGCGAAAAGGGGCGGAATGCCACTGCAACCTCTTAACTAAGCCTTTTCGCCCCAACCGTCACTTTGCATTTCTTGCAGACGTGACGCGGTACGCTCAAACTCAAATGATCCGCTGCCCTCAAGATACAGGCGTGTCGGTTGGTCAGCTGCGCTCATGGCCAGACGCGTGCCAGCTTCATACAAAACATCGATTAATGTCACAAAGCGTTTGGCCTCGTTATAGTTGTTGCGACTTAGACGCGGCACATCCTCAAGGATCAGCACGCGCACAACCTCTGCCAATGCCAGATAATCAGCCGCACCCAAGGGTTTGCCGCAGATATCCCAAAATGTTGCGCGCGCGGCGCCGTTGTGAAACCGGCGCAGGATGGTTTCACGACCCTTTACCTTTAGCGTCAGTTCCTGTTCGACCCCGCCAGTCAAATCTGTCCAAATGCCATCAATATTGGTTCGCGCTGCGGCGTTCGCCGGGCTGAAATATACTTGCTGCCCCGCTAATTGGCCCTGCCGGTAATCAATCGTAGAAACCAGTTCACACACCATCAATCGTTCGTTTAGCAGCGCAATGAATGGCAAAAACAAATCACGGTTCAAACCGCCTTTGTACAGATCATCCGGGGTTCGGTTCGACGTTGTCACCAACATCACCCCATCTGCCAACAACAGCGCAAACAGACGGCCCACTATCATCGCATCGGTAATGTCGTTGATCTGCATTTCGTCCAACGCCAACAAACGAACCGACGCCGAAATCGCTTTGGCGACCGGTACAATCGCGTCACTTACTTCAGTTTTGCGGGCTTCGTGTAGCGCTGTGTGAATTTCCTGCATAAAAGCATGAAAATGCACCCGGCGTTTTGGGGCATCAACGGTTGTTACAAACATGTCCATCAACAAAGACTTGCCGCGCCCGACACCGCCCCAAAGATAGATGCCCTTTGGTGCTGCCTCGGATTTGGAAAATAGCCCGCGAAGGCCGGAATTAGTGGCTGGCGCACTTAAGTAAGTACGGATTTTGTCCAATGCAGGTAAGACAGATTGCTGAACCGGGTCGGCGTCTATCGCCCCGGATTTTACCAGCTTTGTATATGCCTGTTGAACAGTCTCAGCCATCACCCGTGATAAGCCAAAATCAGCTGCGTTGAAAAGCGGTCATTTCAGGCTATGGGCAAAGCCCGTGTCTCACCGCCAGAATATTAGCCATTTTGGTCCCAGATCACCGGAAACCAATCTTGCCGCAGCCGCTGCCCGGCGACCATTTCATGCCCCGGAAACGGCGGCGATGTCCGCCCCGGACGTTCCACATACCGCGCGTCATCGCCCAACCAACGCAAAGACAGCGCCCGCCGGCGGCTGTCGGACATATTACCGCGCGCGCCATGAACTGTGCGATAATCGAACAAAACCGCGTCGCCGGGCTGCATGGCCCATTCCAGCACATGTGTTTCATCCGGGTTTGCATCCGGGTCCGGCACTGGTGTCCAATCCTGCCCGCCATCGTAAAAATCGCTGTCGTCTGCCCAACTAACCGGGCGAACCATGCCTTTCCAACGATGCGAACCGGCGATCAGCCGCAAACTGGCCTCGCGTACTGGATCCAGTGGCACCCACATGCTGACGGTTTGCTGACCCTCAACAAAATAGTACGGGCTATCCTGATGCCAGGGTGTTGGTTTTGGGGTTCCCGGTTCTTTCACCAATACGTGGTCGTGAAAAATCTGCGCGGTTGCTGATTTCATCGCCCGCGCCGCGATTTGCGCTGCCGAGCTTTCGCGGATCACTTTTTCAAATTCCGGTATCCGCTGCCAGTTGCAGTAATCGTCGAAAAACCGCCCCTCATCTACTGTATTTTCACTGCCATAGGGGCCCGGGTTTGCCATGTTGCGTTCGACCCCCGCCGCCATCTGGTCCACCCAGTCGGCCAGAACCCCACGCAATACGACGGCGCCATCGCGCTGGAAGGCATCGATCTCGTCGCGCGTGATCATGTTGAAGCCTCTATTGCGCTAAGCAATCCTTCGGCCACCAATCGTTCAGCAAAGCCCTGCGGATTTTTGAACTGGTGCGCTTGCCAACCGCGGGCTTTTGCCGCCGCTATATTGTCCAACCGGTCGTCGGCAAACAACAATTTGGACGGCGTAACGCCGCTGTCTTCTTCAAGACGGCGATAAATTTCCGAGCCCGGCTTGGTCACGCCCATATGTCCAGAAATGTACTGTCGGTCAAATTCCGTCAAAATTCGATAGGCGGCTTTTGCAATTTCAAACGTTTTGATGCCAAAATTACTTAGTGCAAATACCGGCATTTTCTTAGCTCGTAACGCGCGCAACAGTTTAGTGGAATGCACAATTTCTGGTTGGGCCATTTCAATCCACCGATCGTGCCACTGGCGAATTTCATTGTGCCAATCTGGGTATTCATCGGCTGTGGCCTGCACCGTTGTTAAAAAATCCGCCCCCAGATCAACCCGTTCGTTCATGCCGTGCAGATCAACCTGTGCAAACAGCTTTGCACGCCTTTCAGCGCCGATCACAGCGTCATAAAACTTTTCGGGTTCCCAGCCAATCAGCACATTGCCAATGTCAAAAACAACAGCCTCAATCTTTGTCACAATGCCCGCCCCTTGGAAAGATCTTGCGCCTGTATTTAGTCTGCTTTTAGCGCAGTCGTCAAATGACGGATAGAAGATAAATCAGTATCAAAAACAACAACATCCTCTAAATCCATACCAATCAACATCGGCGATGTGGAATTTCCAGCGTGCATTAAATTTAGCGGCACACTTGTCGCCATGCGCAGGGCTTCTTCTAACGCAATCCCAACGCGATTTACCAAACGGCCTATTGATTGGAACATTGTTGTATGGGCCCCGGCCAGATTGCCATTTTGATTGACCAGGCAGCCGCCCTTAAGGGAAACAGTTTCGCCATACAGGTTAAATTCTTTGCTGCCACCTACCGTTGGCATCGCATCAGAAACCAGAAACATCCGCTTCTGAACAGGTCGTGCCCGAATAGCCAAAGCCACCATTTCATCGGCGACATGGATACCGTCACAGATTATGCCGATATGGGCGCCTGAATTGATCGCTGCCCCAACAACACCGGGTTCACGCCCCTGCATTGGGGACATTGCGTTGAAAAGATGCGTAAAACAGATTGCACCGGCGTCAAGGGCTGCGTTGGTTACCTTTGCCGTCGCATCCGAATGACCGATGCTGACCACAACACCCAGTTCGCAAAATTTTGTTATATCGGTATTGGTTGCTGCTTCGGGCGCGACGGTGATCATCACCGGGATATTTTTTTCGCGCAAACGACGAATTTGCGAAAATGTGGCGTCGTCCAGGGGTCGAACAAATCGGGCAGCATGGGTGCCTTTGCGCGCGGTCGATATATGTGGCCCCTCGATGTGAATGCCCAATATTGCTGAGTCTGAAATTGAGTCCAATACCGCATCTACCGCGTTTTCCAGCACTTTTGGCGCATCCGTAATCAGCGTCGGTAACAATTTGACGGTGCCAAAGCCGCGATGCGCAGCCGCAATTTTTGCGATGCCATCCGATGTTGGTTCCTGATTAAATAATACGCTGTTGCCGCCATTCACCTGAAGGTCGACAAAACCCGGTGATACGATGCCTGCTAGGCCTTTGGCATTGGCCCCGTCAGGAATATTTTGCGCGGCCACGATCTTGGATACCCGCCCATCGCTGTACGCTATTGCCAAGTTTTCGAACAAGGTTTCGCCGTCAAAAACTTGGTCCGGCAGTACCCAACTTGTCCCGGTATCGGTCGCAGTCAACGGGTAACCCTTTGGTCAATATGCAGCAAATTCATCTGAATTTTAACAACTCTTTCTGACCTTTAGAACCGAATACACTCAATTCAGATGTACCGGTTTAGATCGTTAGTGTTTCCTTGGCCAACGTGTCCGGATGATCAGGATCAAAGCCCAGCGTCAATGCGGTTTGCAATATAATGGAATACAGCACGTAGATCAGAATTGCGGCAGCCGCTGCCGGTACCAGCCCCTTGGCACTAACGTCAGATGGGCGAATACGCATTACGCGGCATCCGGCAGCGCGAAACCGCATTTCGGCAATGTCCAGACTTGCCTGCGATTGCAAATCCTCTGTGTCCAGCATCAATACTGTCAGCCGGCGCGTCACCAGCTGCAACGGACCGTGCAATACTTCCGATGCTGAATACGCTTCCGCGTGCAGTGCGCAGCATTCTTTTAGCTTTAGCGCAATTTCCTGTGCCGCACCAAATCCGGTATCCCGGCCAATGACATACACATGTTCAGATTGCACCAATTCCGCACTAATTTCTGCGCAATCTGGGTGCTGGTGATCTTTTATTGCGGCCACAATTTTACTGCTGCGCAGGCAATGTGCACGGTATTCAGGCTTGATCGCTGCGATCAGGCCCATGCCCGCGGCAATCGACCCAATAACGGTTTTTGTTGCTGGAACCGCCAATTCAGGCCCTGCACCAATGGGCAGCGTAACATGCGACGCCGCTGAAACAGCCGATCCTTGCTTATTTGTAATCGCAACCACCGCTGCACCGTTTGCGCTCGCCCCTTTGGCTGAAAGTACCAAATCGTTGCTGGCGCCGGACTGTGAAATGACCAACACAGCCGCCTGATCCAACGCGACGCCAATGCCAAGCGAAAACACCGAAGGCGGCAACGAAGTCGCGGCTATGCCGGTTTCACGCATCAGTTCGTAAGAGATGACATTCGCCGCTGCGTCCGACGACCCCCGTGCAACAGTATAGATCGCGCGCTTGGAACTTAGGCCAAGCTGCTGAACTTCACGGGAATGATCTACGACTGACGCCCGCTCAAATACAGCGATCGCCTCGGCTGTTTCAGCGCGCATCAAGTCGCCGTGCTGATTCTCACTATGTTTATTCACTATTTCACCTTCGCCGAGCAGCTGGTTTGCCAATGGGGGCACAAGGCGTGGCAACCGATGCGTTCATGGTGTCGAATCCCAAAGTCTGCCGTACAATACCACATGCTGTAATATATACTACCTATTTAAGTCCAATTATTGGTATTTCCCGTACCATGCTGTTATTTTAAAGTATTCAATGCTAGAATTTTCATCATCCTTAAATTATTACCGGCCGAGGTATCACTTATTCAATAATTGGTATTAATTTGCGCCCGCCCTACTCGGCAATAAATCCAATTTTTCCGATCGTCCAAGATATGAATCTTCGTCAGCATGGTGAAAATGACGGCGTCAATCACCGACGCATCAGAGAATTTGGCTGTTGGCTTAACAAACATCTTTGCGAATCCTGCGAATTATTGCATTTTCGCAGTCACAAATTATCTGCTAACTTGCATCAATTCATCAGACTGGGAGAAACGATGAAACATTTAATTGGCGCAGCACTTGCTGCAACCATGCTAACAAGCTTTGCCCAAGCGGCAGAGGTCAAAATTGGCTTTGTAACCACACTTACAACTGGCGGTGCGGTTATCGGCAAAGATCAGGAAAGGGCCGTCAATCTAGCGATTGAACACATGGGCGGAAAAATGGGTGATTTGGATATCAACCTAATTTTCGGTGACGATGGATTTAAACCGGAAACCGGTAAACAGGTCACCGACAAGCTGGTGAAACAAGACGATGTTGATTTCGTTGCCGGCTTTATCTGGAGCAACGTATTGCTTGCGTCACGCAAGTCGGCGCTGGATGCCGGGAAATTCCTGATTTCAGCAAATGCAGGGCCCGGCCCGGTGGCTGGCAAACTGTGCCATCAGAACTTTTTCTCGTCATCCTGGCAAAACGATCAGACGCCGATGGCTATGGGCGAGGTTTTGAACCAGAACGGCGTCAATTCACTTTACATAATCGCGCCGAACTATGCCGCCGGTAAGGGCATGGTTGCAGGAGTCAGCCGCACGTTCAATGGCGAGATTATGGGCACCGATCTGACTGCATGGCCAGAACAGCTGGATTTTTCGGCAGAGCTGGCGAAAGCCAAGGCATCGGGCGCCGAGGCATTGTTCGTATTCTATCCGGGCAAAGCAGGTGGCGCATTTATGAAGCAATACCAGCAGGCTGGCCTGAAAAGCTCGCTACCTTTGTTCACCACATTCACAGTTGACGCGCTAAGCCTGCCAAAATTCCAAGAGGCGAAATTCACAGATGTTTTGGGCACACAATTCACCCAACAATGGGATCCGACAATTGAAAACGCGCAGAACCGGCGTTTTGTGGCGGATTTTCGGGCACAGCATGGATCGTACCCGTCATTTTATGCCGCGCAGGCCTATGATTCCATTTTCCTGATCAAGTCCGCAGTCGAGGCCGTGAACGGCGACCTTGCAGATATGGACGGTATGCGCACGGCAATGGAAGCCGCTAATTATCCGTCGGTGCGCGGTGAATACACCTATGGCAACAATCACATGCCTATTCAGGCGTTTTATTTGCGCGAAGTTGTGGCCGATGCCGATGGCAACTGGACAACGAAAATCGTTCAGACGGTCTACGAGGCGCATCAGGACACCTATGCCAGCGAGTGTTCGTTGAACTGATCAGAACTTTGGCGAAAACCTGTGTGGCCGGGCCTGAATGCCTGGCCACATTCGCGTAACGCATAGCAGAACGGCTGCCCGACGTGGACTATACACTTCTTTTTGTGCAAATGCTGAACGGGCTGCAGCTTGGTCTGTTACTTTTTCTGGTGGCGTCGGGGCTAACGCTGGTGTTTGGCATACTGGATTTCGTTAACCTGGCCCACGGTTCGATTTACATGATCGGCGCATTTATCTGCGCGTCGCTTACCCTGTGGCTGGGAAATTTCCTGCTGGCGGTTTTGATCGCCGTGCCAATTACCGGGGTGGTCGGTTACGCCATCGAACGCTTTTTGGCGCGAAACCTTTATGACAGGGACCATCTTGAACATGTGCTGGGCACCTTCGGATTGATATTGGTGTTGGATACGTTGGCCCATTTGATTTGGGGGCCTGCGGGAATAACAGTGCCGTTGCCCGCGTGGCTGGACGGCCAGGTTCAATTATTCGAGGGCGCCGTGATCCCAACCTATCGTTTGCTGATAATTGCAACCGGGCTAACCGTGGCTGGCGGGCTAGTTTGGCTGGTGAACTACACCAAGCTGGGCATGCTGATCCGCGCGGGCGCCAGCAATCGTACAATGGTGTCTGCCCTGGGCATCGACATCCAAACCCTGTTTGCACTGGTCTTTGCCCTTGGGGCAATGTTGGCCGGGCTGGCCGGGATGCTGATATCACCCATCACCACGGCGTCGTTGGGCATGGGTGGGCAGATCATCATCACGGCCTTTGTTGTCATCATTATTGGGGGCATCGGGTCTATGAAAGGCGCGTTTATTGCAGCTATCATTATCGGGATGATCGATACGCTTGGTCGATCTTTTCTGGACACAATTTTTGAATTTGTGATGACCGAACACGCCGCCGAAACCGCAGCCCCGGCGGTATCGGCGATGATGATATATATTCTGATGGCCTTTGTTTTGGCCCTGCGCCCGCAGGGTTTGTTCCCACCCAAGGTACGCTGATGCCAAAACTAACGCGCATCGGCTGGGTGACTTTAGTAGCGATGATGGTGCTGGCGATATTGCCGCCTGTATTTCTGCTGACTGGGCAAGAATTTTACATGGATCTGGCGACGCGCCTGGTGATCCTGGGGATCGCCGCTGTTGGTTTGAATCTGATCCTTGGTTTCGGCGGCTTGGTGTCGTTTGGTCACGCTGCCTATATCGGGTTGGGCGCCTATGCCGTCGCCATTCCCGCCCATCACGCGACCTGGGGCGGCTTTGAATTGGTGGCCAGTTACAACGGGTTATTTCAATTGACCTTGGGGTTAGTTGCCGCAGCAGTATTTGCCTTAATCACTGGCGCGATCAGTCTGCGCACAAAGGGCGTGTATTTTATTATGATCACGATGGCTTTTGGGCAAATGGCATTTTTTCTGTTCCAAAGTCTGGATGTCTATAATGGCGACGACGGGCTGACGATTGATGTGCGCAGTGAATTACCACTGATAAATCTGGATAATCCGTTGCACCTTTATGGCCTGAGTTATGTGTCACTGGTCGCCGCGATAAGC
>CAXMPY010000017.1:396-2693 GCA_964195275.1 uncultured Paracoccaceae bacterium | reverse complement strand
GTACAATACTTACCTGTACCGGTTAACCGCCTATGTAATTTCCGGCGTGTTATGTGGCTATGCGGGGTTTTTGTTGGGCAATTTCACCACTTTCATTTCACCAGATATGATGCACTGGACCCGGTCGGGCGAATTGATGTTTATGGTCATTCTTGGCGGGGCCTCAACCGCCCTGGGCCCAATCCTTGGATCATCGGTATTTATCCTGATGGAAGAAGTGTTGTCATCCTTCACAATCTTCTGGCACTTGCCTTTCGGGCTGATGCTGATTGGGGTCGTTTTGTTTATCCGTGGTGGCCTAATGAGCCTGTTCAAAGGCATGGGGGACTAGAATGGACCCTTTGCTAAAAATAACCGGCCTGACCAAACGCTTTGGCGGCGTAACCGCCTGTGACAACATAAACCTTGAGGTGCGAAAGGGCGAAATTCACGCCATCATTGGCCCAAACGGCGCGGGTAAAACAACGCTGATTTCGCAGCTTTCAGGTGCGCTGCGCCCCGATGCCGGTACGGTGGTGTTATACGGCGCTGATATCACCGGCCTGCCGGTTTACGCCCGCGCAAAGTTGGGAATTTCCCGGTCATTTCAAATCACATCATTGATCATGGGCATGTCGGCGCTGGACAATATCGCATTGGCTGTACAGGCGCGCGACGGCCATTCATTCCGGTTTCTGAAACCGGCACGGTCTATTAAACCGATCCGCGCGGCCGCAATGGAAAGTCTGAAACAGGTTGGCTTAGCGGATCGCGCCCACGATCTGATATCATCCCTGTCACATGGTGAACATCGGCAGATCGAAATTGCGATCGCACTGGCATCCAAGGCCGAACTTATGCTTCTGGATGAACCGATGGCCGGGCTGGGACCGGAAGAAAGCAAGAACCTGACGGCGTTTCTGAATGGCCTTAAGGGCCAACGCACAATTTTGCTGATCGAACATGACATGGACGCTGTATTTGCCTTGGCAGACCGCATTTCCGTGCTGGTTTACGGGCACGTCATTGCCACCGGAACCCCCGATCAAATTCGCCAGAACGCCGAGGTGCAAAGCGCCTATCTGGGGGAGGATTAATGTTAGAAATTTCCGGTCTGACGGCCCATTATGGCACATCCCAAGCCCTGTTTGGCGTTGATTTGACCATCGGCGAAGGTCAGGTCGCCACCTTGCTGGGTCGCAATGGCATGGGCAAGACAACCACTATCAATTCGATCATGGGCATCGTTCGGGCAAGCGGCGGGTCAATTCAGTTTGCGGGCTGTGAACTTGTCGGCCAGGCGTCTTTTAAAACAGCCAATCTTGGCCTGGGTCTTGTACCTGAAGGGCGCCAGATATTTCCGAACCTTTCGTTGAGGGAAAATCTGATCGCGACAGCCAGTAATCATTTAGGTGTTACAGATCCCTGGACTGTCGATCGTGTTTTCACAATGTTTCCGGAACTGGCCGCACGTTCTTCTTCGATGGGTAATTTACTATCCGGTGGTGAACAACAAATGCTGGCCATCGGTCGCGCGTTAATGACCAACCCCAAACTCTTGATACTGGATGAGGCCACCGAAGGGTTGGCGCCCAAGGTGCGGCAAAAGATTTGGGTGGCCCTAAGTGAAATCCGGGGTCAGAACGTATCGATCCTGGTGGTTGACAAAAATCTGTCAGATCTGCTGCGATTTGCGGATCGAAATTATATCATCGAGCGCGGTAAAATTGTCTGGTCCGGCACATCTGGTGACCTGCGTGCAGATCGGAACGCCTTACAAAAATTCCTCGGCGTTTAAGGCACTACTATTCCTGTGCGGCAGGCAACAAAGTGCGTTCTGCATTGATAAAAGTGCGTGGCCGCAACCAGGATTTAACGTTTCGCGTTAGGGCCAAATCACCCTGGATGGCAAGATCGCCGGATTTCATCGCGTCTTTATAGTGCGATCACCCATCCAGACGTCGTGCATCGTGCGGACAGAACAATCAAAGTACACATTTACGTCCTTGCCAGGACTTTTTAGACAAACCTGAGTCTTGTCGTTTTGAATAAGCAGCCACCAATCGCGTTGCTTGGATAAATCCGAAAATCTAAATTTGATGACGGTTTCAGTGCCAATCAACTTGGCGGTATCGATGCTGCGTTCCAAATAGAACATCAGAAATTCAACAACAAAATCCGCATCCAGAATTGTGTGGCGCGCCCAAACCAAACCCCATTCGCCTAAAGACACGATAACAGGTAGTAGGGCTTCGCAGGCTTCGGTCGGAAAATATTCATAGCCTCTTTGTCCCGGTATCTGTCGGCGGGCCAACATG
>CAXMPY010000017.1:0-386 GCA_964195275.1 uncultured Paracoccaceae bacterium | reverse complement strand
CAATTAGTAATGTCCACTTTTCGCCGACACCGATGAACCTGATGAAATCGTGGCGGATCTGGTTGGCCGTGTCCTTGAAAAGGACCCCTGGTTCCTTGCCATGCGTGACGCACAAACCGTTTCTGTAGTTTGGAAAAAAACCCAAGCCACAGACGACTAAGCCTTTCGCGCCAAAACGCGGCCGTTCTCGACTACCTCGCCAATGCAGGGTGCTCATATGCCTGGGGATATATCATTGGGCGCAACGGTCCCAAAGGCACGACGTTGTTCCATGAACGGCCAAAATACCCTTGACGGCAGTGTATCAGCGAATTGCTCGATGCCGCGCCCGGAAACGCGTAGACCCTGCATAACCAGCGCCATAGATGCGGGTAGTCCAATATTTT
>CAXMPY010000016.1:0-22351 GCA_964195275.1 uncultured Paracoccaceae bacterium | reverse complement strand
ATTGCAGTTCTTGCCGAATGCCCGTTAAAGGGCAGGTTTCCAAAGGAGTCCAGATAGCTTAGTGCGCATAACGGGTGATCTGGGAAAGCACGGTACTTTCTGATTTCAGACGCGAATCACGGGTGGATACCGGCGTAACATGAGGCGAATTGCGCATTCTAGAAGCCAAATTCAAAATAAATTTGCAAAAATTGGCATTTTCTCGGGAAATCACGGGACAAACATATATCTATATATCGAAGAGATTCTTAATTCTTTCGCTACAATTAGACGAAATTCTTGAATTAAGAGCAATTAACAAATCAAAATCCACGTTAATATTCAATTCCAAACCCATTTCATTTCATATTTCCCTTGATTACCATGAATTCCCAGTTATACATGAACTCACGATGCAGACGGGCTAAGGGGCAATAAGACCCCAGTAATCTTTTAAGTCAGGTTTCATACAGGCACCCGCTTTATCGTAACGAAGAGATCCGGCGCGCGAGCGAGCAGACATCCCCCCAGGTGGCGCGCGCAGTCGGACATACCCCAGAAATGGGACGAGGGCGGCGGATTGAACAGTGGCAGCAGTTCAATCCGCCGTTTCCATTTTAAGGCCAAATTTTAGCGCCAAAAATCTGGATATTGATACGGGACAGACGAAAGGGCCGCACCAAGTGGCACAACGGTTCAGAGGTGAAAGCCACCAAAAGGTGGACACGAAAGGGCGGGTATCATTCCCGGCCCTGTTTCGCCGTGTGCTGGAATCCGGTGATCCCGATTGGCGCGACGGCTTGCGCCCGCAAATGGTGATTGTCTATGGCGATCACCGCCGCAAATTTCTGGAATGTTATACAATTGATGCGATCACCGAGGTCGACGCCAAAATTGATATACTGCCGCGTGGATCAGAAGGCCGACGGGCATTGGAACACATGATCAGTGGTCAGTCGTTGCCAACCGACGTTGATAAGGACGGTCGCTTGGTTTTACCACAAAAGCTGCGTGAAAAAATCGGCTTGGAAAGTGAGGCGTTTTTTATTGCGTCCGGTGACACGTTCCAAATTTGGAAACCAGATACCTATAAAACTGTACAACTGGCCAAAACTTCAGCCTGGCTGGACAGTCAGCCAGAAGATTTTGACCCACTTTCCCTGCTTGACGGTGTGAAAGGGGATTGATTGATGGCTGCTGCGGCCCATGAAAACCCTGCCACTGCCCCCCATACCCCGGTTTTGCTACGCCCATTACTGGCCACAGTTGCGCCCATATCTGGCACTTGGCTGGACGGCACATTTGGCGCTGGCGGCTACGCGCGTGGTTTGCTGGATGCCGGCGCAGACAAAGTTATTGGCGTGGACCGTGACCCGGCGGTTTTTGAAATGGCCGCGGATTTGGCCAAACAATACGGTGCGCGGTTGGAACTGATGCAGGGCACGTTTGGTTCGCTAGATGAAATTGCCGCTGATCTGGACGGGATCGTGTTGGATATCGGCGTGTCGTTGATGCAGTTGGATCAACCCGAGCGCGGCTTTTCCTTCATGCGTGACGGACCCCTTGATATGCGGATGAGCCAAACCGGTCGTTCTGCGGCGGATCTGGTCAACCGCGCCGATGAAAGCTGGCTGGCGGATATCCTGTACCACTACGGCGAAGAACGCGCGTCGCGTCGGATTGCCCGGGCCATCGTTGCTGCGCGGGCCGATAATGACATCAATTCTACACTGCAACTAGCTGAAATTATAGCGAAATGCCTGCCGCGGCCAAAACCGGGCCAAAACAACCCGGCGACCCGCAGCTTTCAAGCACTGCGCGTCGCGGTCAATGACGAATATGGCCAGCTGGTGTCAGGGTTAGAGGCCGCAGAGCGTGCCCTGAAACCTGGTGGCAAACTGGCGGTGGTTAGTTTTCATTCCCTAGAATCAAGAATTGTGAAGCGGTTTTTCCAACTTCGGTCATCAAAGGGTGGTGGTGGCAGTCGCCATGCACCGGCGTTGGCTCTGGAAACACCGGCATTTGCAAAGGCGTCCCGGGCTGTTGGCCCGGACGCCGACGAATTGGCCGCAAACCCCCGGTCGCGTTCAGCCACATTGCGGGTTGGGCAGCGAACTGATGCCCCCGCTGGTCCGGTGGACCGGGCAGCGGTGGGTCTACCGGGTTACAAAATTTTGGAGGATGGCTGATGCGGGTGATATTTTACGTCTTATCAGCACTGGGCGTTATGGGGCTGGCCTATTGGGCGTATCAGGAAAACTATGAAACCCAACAGGCCCTGCGCGACGTTGATGGCTTACAACAGGAAATTGGTGAATTGCGCGCAGAACTAAGCGTATTGCGCGCTGAATGGGCCTATCTGAACCGGCCTGACCGGCTAAGCGAACTTGCCGACATTAATTTTGACCGGTTGGGTCTTCTGCCGCTGGCACCAGGCCAGTTTGGTTATGTCAATCAAATCGCCTATCCCAGCGCGCCATTGGCGCCAATCACCAATTCAGTTGATGTTGTCGGTACAATAAGGGCCAATCAATGATCCGTACGCCACTACGCCCCTTGGCCCGAATATTATCGGCCCGCCAAAAAGGCGAAAATCCAGATAGTATCGAGCGCGAAAATATCCGCCTGCGCCATGAAGATATGCGCGACAGTGCGCGCGAACGTTCCGAAGGCCGCCTGCTGGTATTGGGGGCCATATTTCTATTTGCGTTTGTAACTGTCGGTATACGGATGTCGGCGGTTGCAGCAACCGACCCGGTGGAACCCCGCGCAACTGCTTCGCGCGCTGCCATAAACGCACAGCGCGGTGATATCGTTGATCGCAATGGCCGCATTCTGGCGACAAACCTGCTGACCCATTCATTATATGCCAAACCGCCTGACATGGTGGATAAGTCTGCGTCAGCGCGCGAATTGGCGCGGATATTCCCAGATTTGGATGTGGGCAAATTGCTGGTGCAGCTTAACAGCAGCCGAAAATTTATCTGGATCAAGCACAAAATCAGCCCCGAACAAAAACAACTGGTGCATGATATCGGTGATCCGGGCCTGCAATTTGGCCCCCGGGAAATGCGCCTATATCCTAACGGTAAATTGGCCGCCCATGTATTGGGTGGCTCAACCTTTGGTATTGAAGGTGTAAATTCCGCTGAAGTAATCGGTGTTGCAGGTGTCGAAAAAACCTTTGACCATTACTTGCGCGATCCGGCGACGGGTGGCGAGCCACTAAAATTGTCAATTGATCTGACAGTTCAAGCCGCCGCCGAACACGTACTGTACGGTGGCATGAAGTTGATGAATGCCCGTGGTGCGGCATCCGTATTGATGGATGTGAATACCGGTGAGATCATCAGCCTGGTTTCACTGCCGGATTTTGACCCAAATACCCGACCCAAAGGCCCGGCGTCCGGATTAGCCTCGGACAGCCCGCTGTTCAATCGAGCGGTGCAGGGGGTTTTCGAACTGGGATCGACCTTCAAAACATTTGCTGTGGCACAGGCGTTGGATACCGGCCTGGTGTCGCCCTCAACGATGATCGATACGACCGGGCCACTGCGCTGGGGTAAATACCGCATTCGGGATTTCCATAATTATGGTCCGCAATTGTCAGTGGCCGATGTTTTAGTGAAATCGTCAAACATTGGCGTTGCCCGTATGGCCCAGCAGATCGGTGCCGCGCGACAGCAAGAATTTCTAGGTAGCCTTGGGCTTTTGAAAGCGACAGGCGTTGAATTGGTCGAAGCACCCGGGGCAAAGCCGCTGACACCGAAAAACTGGTCCGAAATTTCAGCAATGACAATTTCCTATGGTCACGGCCTGTCGGTTAGCCCGCTGCATTTGGCTGCTGGTTATGCATCTGTTGTGAATGGCGGCACGCTGGTGACGCCAACATTGCTAAACACCCCAAATCATGAACCCGGTCCAAGGGTCATTTCACGCGAAACATCAGACATTCTAAGAATGATGCTGCGCCGGGTGGTAACGGATGGCACCGCCAGTCTTGGTGAGGTGCAAGGATATGCCGTTGGCGGCAAAACCGGTACGGCGGATAAACCCAAGGAAAATGGTGGCGGCTATTATGACGATAAGGTTATCGCGACGTTTGCCAGCGTTTTCCCGGCCGATAATCCGCGCTATGTTTTGGTTGTCACCCTTGATGAACCGGTGGAAACATCCGGCAAAGAACCGCGGCGAACTGCCGGGTGGACGGCGGTGCCGATTGCCGCCGAAATGATCCGGCGCACCGCCCCATTATTGGGTTTGCGCCCGACAATTGAACCTGCCACCTTTGATAGGCTAGTACTTACTTCAAACTGACCCGACACAGAGCACCCCAAATGGCAGAGCGGTCAACGATATCATCACTGGCGGTCCTTGGCTTAACCGCTATTGCCGGACGCAACGCAAATGTTACTGGGCTGTCTGTTGACAGTCGGGATGTTAAGCCCGGCCATTTATTCGCCGCCCTTCCGGGTGAAAATGTTCATGGCGCTGAATTCATCCAATTTGCCCTTCGCAGTGGTGCCGGTGCAATTCTTACCGACCGACGCGGCGCCGAGATTGCAAAACAGGTATTAGAGGCGGCACAGGTCCCATTGGTTCTGGCCGAAGATCCGCGCCAGGCTTTGGCCTATTCAGCGGCGCTGTGGTTTGGTACGCAACCTGATTGTGTGGTCGCGGTAACCGGCACCAACGGCAAAACCTCGGTTGCAACTTTTACGCGGCAAATATGGATGTCGCTGGGGCTTTCCGCAGTCAATCTTGGCACCACCGGTGTCGAAGGTTCGCACCATGCGCCACTGGCCCATACAACACCCGAACCTATAACATTACACCGAAATCTGGCGACGATTGCGGGGGCTGGTGTCACCCATTGCGCAATGGAAGCATCATCGCACGGATTGGAACAACGTCGGCTAGACGGGGTTCAGTTGAGGGCCGCAGCGTTCACGAATTTTTCCCAAGATCATATGGATTTTCATGCGTCCTTTGAAGACTATTTTGCCGCAAAAATGGGCCTGTTTAACCGCGTGTTACCAGATGATGGTGTTGCCGTTGTAAATCTCGACGATCCATGCGGGCGTGACGTTGCCGACCTGGTTGGTGCACGCGGTCAGGATTTGATCAGTGTCGGCCGGTCCGAGGTGGCAAATCTGCGTATTGTTGGCCAGCGATACGACGCAACTGGGCAGGAATTGCGGTTCACCTGGAACGAACGGCCGCATCAGATACGCCTGGGACTGATCGGCGGCTTTCAGGCCGAAAATGTACTGATCGCGGCTGGGTTGGTCATCGCAACAGGCAGCGAACCCAGTGACGTATTCGGCGTGCTGCATGAGCTGCTGACAGTGCGCGGACGCATGCAATTGGCTGCCACCCGTCATAACGGTGCGTCAATATTTGTGGATTATTCCCACACGCCTGATGCGCTGGCGACAGCACTTCGCGCGCTGCGGCCCCATGTGTTAGGCCGACTGGTGGTCGTTTTCGGTGCCGGTGGCGACCGCGATCAGGGTAAACGTTTATTAATGGGCCAAGCAGCCGTAGCCCAAGCTGATGTCGTGATCGTAACTGATGACAACCCGCGCAGCGAAGATGCGGCAGTTATTCGGAAAATGGTCTTGCAGGGCTGCCCCGAGGCCACCGAAGTAGGCGACCGCGCCGAGGCTATTTTACGCGGTGTTGATGCCCTGCAACCCGGCGATGCTTTGTTGATTGCAGGAAAGGGCCACGAAACCGGGCAGGTTGTTGGTGATGATGTGTACCCGTTTGATGACGCTGAACAAGCCAGCGTTGCGGTCGCCGCGTTAGATGGGTTGCTAACATGAGCGTGCTTTGGACATCAGACGATGCCACAGCCGCAACCGGCGGGAAGAACACCCGTGACTGGCAGGCCAGTGGCGTTTCAATTGACACCAGAACATTGGCCAAGGGCGATCTTTTCGTCGCGCTGACAGATGTTCGCGACGGCCATGAATTTGTGGCGCAGGCCTTGGAACGGGGCGCTGCAGCGGCGTTGGTAACCCGCGTGCCCGATGGTGTTGCAGCTGATGCCCCGCTATTGGTTGTCAGCGATGTGTTGGCGGCACTGGGCGATTTGGCCCGCGCCGCGCGGGCGCGAACATTGGCGCGGATTGTCGCCGTTACCGGTTCGGTTGGCAAAACCTCAACCAAAGAAATGTTACGCACTGTGTTGTCAGGGCAGGGGAAAACCCATGCCGCGCAAGGCAGCTATAACAACCACTGGGGTGTGCCGCTGACGCTGGCCCGAATGCCTACCGATACTGAATTCGCGGTGATCGAGATTGGCATGAACCATCCGGGCGAAATTGCCCCCTTGGCTAAGATGACCCGGCCCCATGTGGCGCTGATCACCAACGTTGCCGCTGTTCATATGGCCGCGTTCAAGGATGTTGAAAGTATCGCCCGTGAAAAGGCGGCGATTTTTGACGGGCTGGATAAGACTGGGGTGGCGGTGATTAATTTTGATTTGCCCGTTACGCCGTTATTGGTGGATGCGGCAGCTGGGAAAGCACGCCAAACCATCGGCTTTGGGTCTGATCCCGGCGCAGGGTACCGGTTGCAAGATATCCAGTTGACTGGGGCGAATACGATCGTGTGCGCCAGTGCTGGTTCGGAACAGTTGCTGTTTAAGCTTGGTGTCGCTGGGCGGCATATTGCCATGAATGCGTTGGGTTCCCTGGCGGCTGTGCACGCGCTTGGTGCCGATGTTGCCATCGCCGCAATTGACATAGCGAACTGGACGCCACCTGCCGGTCGCGGCGGGCAGGAAACAGTTGTTCTTGATCTGGTCGACGACCATCTGACCCTGACGTTGCTGGATGACGCATTCAACGCCAGCCCGATTTCAATGGCCGCTGCATTGAATGTACTGGCCGCCAGCCAACCGGAAAAAGCCGGGCAAAGGGTCGCGATTTTGGGTGATATGCTGGAACTAGGCGCCGAGGAATCCCAGTTTCACACAGGTCTGGCTGATCTTCCGGCGCTGACCCATGTCGACGTCGTTCATTGCGTTGGGCCAAGGATGGCGGCACTTTACGCGTGCCTTACTGACCGTCAAAAAGGAAGTTGGACTGCAACAGCACCCGAGATGGCCGCGAATGCCCATAATCTGGTGGCGGCGGGGGACGTGATTTTGGTTAAGGGTTCAAAAGGTTCAAAGGTCAGCTTGGTTGTTGACGCCATTCGAAAACTGGGCCATCCGCAGGCGCAAGAATTACAAGGAACCAATTAGATGCTTTATTGGCTCACCAGCCTTTCGGACGGCGGCGACGCGTTTAACTTGTTTCGGTATATCACATTCCGGGCCGGTGGCGCGTTTTTTACGGCGCTGATTTTCGGGTTTATCTTTGGGCCACCTTTGATCAACCTGTTGCGTCGTAAACAGAAAAAAGGCCAACCCATACGGTCGGACGGCCCACAAAGCCATATATTGGACAAGGCCGGAACCCCAACAATGGGCGGCGCGCTGATCCTTGGTGCGGTGCTGGTTTCAACCGTACTTTGGGCGCGGCCAGATAATCCGTTTATCTGGATTATCTTATTTGTCACCGCTGGGTTTGGCCTGATCGGGTTTATGGACGATTATAGTAAAGTTACGACCAACAGTTCTAAAGGTATGTCCAGCAAAGTGCGGTTTTCCATTGGGTTAGCCGTGGCTGCCATCGCGTCCTATTGGGCGTCGATGTATCATCCGGATGATTTGGTCAATCAACTGGCGCTGCCGATTTTCAAAGATACATTGATCAACCTTGGTTTCCTGTTTGTACCCTTTGCAATGATCGTCATTGCTGGTTCGGCGAACGCTGTGAACTTGACCGATGGGTTGGATGGCCTGGCCATCATGCCAGTGATGATTGCCGCCGGTGCTTTGGGCGTGATTGCTTATGCTGTCGGGCGCGTCGATTTTACCGAATATCTTGATGTGCATTATGTGCCGGGCACTGGGGAAATACTGATATTCACTGCCGGATTGATCGGCGGTGGCCTTGGATTTTTGTGGTATAATGCCCCCCCCGCAGCGATCTTCATGGGCGACACCGGATCGCTTGCTCTTGGTGGCGCTTTGGGGGCCATCGCGGTGGCCACAAAACACGAGATTGTACTGGCCATTGTCGGCGGGTTGTTCGTGGTCGAAGCGATGTCGGTTATCATTCAGGTGCTGTATTTCAAGAAAACCGGCAAGCGTGTATTTCTGATGGCCCCGATTCACCACCATTTTGAACAACTGGGTTGGAAAGAACCCCAGATTGTCATCCGATTTTGGATTATTTCGCTGATCCTTGCGCTGGTCGGTTTGGCAACGCTGAAAATTAGATGATCCCCACGATCGGATACCAAGGCCAAAAAGTCGCCGTGCTGGGCATGGGTCGTTCCGGTCTGGCCGCGGCAATTGCACTGGAAGAGGGCGGGGCCGATCCTTTGGTTTGGGATGATGATCCTAAAACCCGTGACTATGCAAAGTCACGGGGTTATCCGCCCACAGACCTTACCCGATCTGGCATCTGGGACGACATTTCGACCCTGATCGTATCCCCTGGCATCGCGCATCTGTACCCGGCACCACACCCGATCATTTCCGCGGCCCAATCAGCAGGTGTGCCGGTTGACAATGATATTGGTTTATTTTTCCGGTCGTTCGCTACCCAGGATTGGGAAAGTTTTGACACCAGCCCACGGGTCGTCGCGGTGACTGGGTCAAACGGAAAATCCACCACGGCGGCACTAATTCATCACATTCTCGAAGTGGCCCAAAAACCTTGCCAGTTGGGTGGAAATATTGGCCGTGGTGTTCTGGATCTGGATCCAGTCCATGACGGCGAAGTCGTGGTGCTGGAACTGAGCAGTTATCAAACCGAATTGGCCCGCGCGCTGACGCCGGACATCGCGGTATTCACCAACCTGACGCCCGATCATCTGGACCGGCATGGCGGGTTGGGCGGGTATTTTGCGGCCAAACGTCGGTTGTTTGCCGAAGGTGGACCTGACCGGGCGATTGTTGGGGTGGATGAAACAGAGGGCCAATATTTGGCAGGGCAATTGGGCGAAGGCAACGGTAATACCCGTGTCATTCAAATCTCCAGCACCCGAAAGCTTACCGGGGCCGCATGGTCGGTTTTTACGCGCAAAGGGTATTTGTCAGAATACCGAAAAGGGCGGCAGGTTGCTTCAATTGATTTGCGTTCTATTGCCAGCCTTCCGGGCGCCCACAACCATCAGAACGCCTGCGCCGCATACGGTGTCGCCCGCAGCCTTGGGTTGGCCCCAAAACTAATCGAACAGGCGTTTTTGTCCTTTGAAGGTCTTGCGCATCGCAGCCAGTTCATTGGCGAAATTGACTGTGTGGCCTATGTGAATGATTCCAAAGCCACCAATGCCGACAGCGCCGCACAAGCCTTGCAGGCGTTCAATAACATCCGTTGGATTGCTGGTGGGCGCGGCAAGGCCGGCGGCATTTCTGCATTGGCACCGCATTTGCACCGCGTTGCCAAAGCCTATCTGATCGGCGAATGTGCCAGCGATTACGCCAGCCAACTTGGCGACACGCCCCATGCCATTTTCGATACAATGGCGGTCGCGGTTAAGGCCGCGGCCAGCGACGCGCAACCTGGTGACACGGTCCTGCTGGCCCCCGCAGCCGCGAGCTTTGATCAATATCCAGATTTTGAAAAGCGCGGTGAAGATTTTATTTGCCAGGTTAAAAAGCTGCATTCCCAATAGCGTGAACCCAGTATTTTGGTTGAATGCGTCCCGTGCCGCAATGAAATGCGCGCAAAGTGAGCATCGGGTCGCTTTTGGTGGCTAAATCGTCCGAATAACCAGCATTCACCCCTAGCGTAATTGCCTCAATACAGCTAGAATCGTAACCAGACCCGGCAAACGGGCGTTGAATTGGCAGTATTGGGCAGGCACCCATGACAGAGATGGTTTACGGCACGGTCCCGCGCGGGGACGGCGAGCCTATCCTCCCCCGATGGTGGCGGACGGTCGACAAATGGTCGATGTCTTGTGTTTTTGTCCTGTTTGGCATCGGCCTGTTGCTTGGGCTAGCTGCGTCGCCGCCGTTGGCGGAACGCAATGGTTTTGAGGCGTTTCATTATGTGCAACGCCAAGCCTTGTTTGGCGGCTTTGCAATGGTCGCGATGTTTGTCACGACGATGATGTCCCCAGATTTGGTGCGCCGTCTTGGTGTTATCGGCTTTGCTGTATCCTTGATTGCTGTGATGTTTTTGCCGGTTTTTGGCACAGATTTTGGCAAAGGTGCTGTGCGTTGGTATTCCCTTGGGTTTGGCAGTTTCCAGCCCTCAGAATTTTTGAAACCCGGTTTCGTCGTTGTCGCTGCCTGGCTGATATCGTCCAGCAATGAAATCAACGGCCCGCCCGGAAAAACCTATTCGTTGATAATTACACTGTTCATCGTCGGCATGTTGGCAATGCAACCAGATTTTGGCCAGGCCGCGCTTATTTTGTTTGGCTGGGGCGTGATGTATTTCGTCGCCGGTGCGCCAATTTTGCTGCTTCTGATGTTGGCGGCGGGTACCGTGGCTGGTGGATCATTTGCCTATCAAAACTCTGAACATTTCGCACGCCGGATTGACGGGTTTTTGTCTGGCGAGATCGACCCAACGACGCAGATCGGATATGCCACCAATGCCATTCAAGAAGGTGGATTGTTTGGTGTCGGGGTTGGCGAAGGTCAGGTTAAATGGTCGCTGCCTGACGCCCATACCGATTTTATCATCGCTGTTGCGGCAGAAGAATATGGCTTGTTCCTGGTGTTGTTTGTGCTGCTGCTGTTTGCTGTCATTACCATACGGTCGCTGCTAAGATTGATGCGCGAACGGGATCCATTTATCAGGTTGGCAGGCACCGGGTTGGCCTGCATGTTCGCCATTCAGGCGCTTATAAATACCGGCGTTGCAGTTCGGTTGTTGCCGTCAAAAGGGATGACTTTGCCGTTCGTCAGTTATGGCGGTTCGTCCCTTATTGCGGGGGGGATCATGATTGGCATGTTATTGGCTTTCACGCGCAGACGCCCCCAGGGTGAGATTGGCGATTTGTTTGCAGGCCGGGGGCGCTGAATATGGCCAAAGCACCCCTTTGTGTCATTGCTGCCGGCGGCACCGGCGGCCATATGTTTCCGGCCCAGGCATTGGCCGAAGCGTTGGCTCGCAAAGGCTGGCGCGTGAAGCTGTCAACTGATGCACGCGGTGCACGCTTTACTGGCGGCTTTCCCCATGTCGTTCAAATTCAACAAACCACAAGCGCGACATTCGCGCGGGGCGGCTTTCTGGCCAAAATCACAACGCCCTATCGCGTTGCTGGCGGTTCTGTTGCAGCCGTGTGGAACATGGCGATTGACCGCCCGACGATGGTAGTTGGTTTCGGTGGCTATTCCACAATTCCGGCGCTGGTTGCCGCGACATTATTGCGCTGCAATCGCATGATCCACGAACAAAATGGCGTTTTGGGTCGGGTAAATCAGATGTTCGCGCGCCGGGTTAGTGCCATCGCCTGTGGTACCTGGCCAACTCAGTTGCCAAATGGTGTTAATGCCGTGCACACCGGAAACCCTGTGCGGGCGGCGGTGATGAAACGCGAGGGCGCGCCCTACATCCCCCCCGGCGATTATCCCATGACAGTGCTGGTAATGGGCGGATCGCAGGGGGCAAAAATATTGTCGGATATCGTGCCGCAAGCCATCGCAAAATTGCCCGAAGCAATGTTGCTGCACCTGCGCGTTTCCCATCAGGCACGGCAGGAAGACCATGACCGGGTCAGCCGATATTATGCCAAAAACGGCATCAACGCCGATGTTCAGGCATTCTTTCAGGATTTGCCACGCCGAATGTCCGAGGCGCAGCTGGTCATCAGCCGGGCCGGAGCCAGTTCTGTGGCTGATATCAGCGTCATCGGAAGACCGTCGATCCTGGTGCCCTTTGCCGCCGCAGCGCGGGATCACCAAACCGCGAACGCCCGCGGTTTGGCCGAAGCAGACGCCGCCATTCTGATCCCGGAATCCTTGCTGGAAATAGACAGTCTGTCTGCCCATATCAAAGCGGTGATGGAAAACCCGGATGCCGCCGTAAAAATGGCCCATGCCGCACTGGCAAAGGGGCGCCCGGACGCAACCGAGCGTTTGGTTGAACTTGTTGAATCGGTTTCAGGTCAGGCGGCGAACCCGTGAACGCCGCCGCTACCAAGCTGCCCACGGATATGGGACCAATCCATTTTGTCGGCATCGGCGGCATCGGCATGTCTGGTATTGCCGAAGTGCTGATCAACCACGGCTATGTGGTGCAGGGCTCTGACCTTAAGGCCACAAAAATTACCAATCGTTTGGCCAAACTAGGGGCGACGATATTTGAAGGCCAACGCGCCGCCAACCTTGAAAACGCCGAAGTTGTTGTAATCTCTTCTGCCATCAAACCCGGCAACCCAGAACTGGATGCTGCCCGGGCCCAAGGCTTACCGGTTGTGCGCCGGGCTGAAATGTTGGCCGAATTGATGCGCTTGAAATCCAATGTCGCGGTTGGCGGAACCCACGGCAAAACCACCACCACAACAATGGTTGCCACGCTTTTGGATGCAGGCGGGCTGGACCCAACCGTGATCAATGGCGGCATCATCCACGCCTATGGATCAAACGCTCGCATGGGGCAGGGTGAATGGATGGTGGTCGAGGCCGACGAAAGCGACGGTACGTTCAACCGATTGCCCGCGACCATTGCGGTCGTGACCAATATCGATCCCGAACATATGGAACACTGGGGCACCATTGAAAATCTGCGTCAGGGCTTTGTTGATTTCGTGTCAAATATCCCGTTTTACGGGCTGGCTGTGTGCTGCACGGATCATCCCGAAGTTCAGGCATTGGTTCGGCGTATCACCGATCGGCGTGTCGCCACTTTCGGGTTCAACGCTCAGGCTGATGTCCGGGCGGTGAACCTGCATTACAAAGGCGGCGTCGCGCATTTTGATATTGCATTGCAAAACGACGATATGGTGATCACCGATTGTTCGCTGCCAATGCCCGGTGACCACAATGTTTCCAACGCCTTGGCAGCGGTTGCTGTGGCCCGCCATTTGGGCATGAAAGCCAGCGAAATTCGCGACGCTTTGGCCGGGTTTGCTGGCGTAAATCGGCGTTTCACGAAGGTTGATGTTGTCAATGGCGTCACTATTATTGACGACTATGGCCACCACCCAGTTGAAATCGCGGCGGTGTTAAAAGCTGCCCGTCAATCCAGTGATGGACGGGTTATTGCGGTGCATCAACCGCATCGTTATTCGCGCCTGTCGTCCCTGTTCGAAGATTTTTGCGGCTGCTTCAACGACGCTGATGTTGTTGGTATCGCCGATGTTTTCGCCGCGGGTGAAGATCCGATACCTGGCGCCAGCCGCGACGATCTGGTTGAGGGGCTTATTGCCCACGGCCATCGTGACGCCAGGGTGATCAACGACGAGACGGCCCTGACGGAACTGGTGCGGACCCAGGCCAAACCCGGTGATATGGTTGTCTGCCTGGGGGCTGGTACGATTTCGGCATGGGCCAATGCTTTGCCGGGCCATCTAAAAGGCGCAAATCCGTGACAAAACTAAACGCGAATATAGAAACACGGTTGAATCGAGGCCATAAATGAGCCTTTCGTTAACACTTGCGGCAATTTGGGCGGTACTGGCGACCATCGTGGCGTTATTGCCAATGCGTCATCAATTCAAACCCGGCTTTTTGTTGCTGGTTACCGCACCAGTATTGATCTGGTTTATCGGCTCACAGCACGGGTTTTGGATTGCCGGGTTGGGTTTGGCAGCATTTTTGTCGATGTTTCGCAGGCCATTGGTGTATTATCTGCGCAAATCATTGGGTAAACCGGTTGAGCTGCCCAAGGAAATGCAAGGCGATAGACCGTGACGATATCCCTGATAGTAGCGCTAATTTGGTTGGTGGTTGCCAATGTTGCCGGCATGTTGCCGTCGCGAAAAAAACACTGGCCCGCAGCCTACGCCCTGATCGCGATTGGCATACCTATTCTGGGCTGGGTAACTTACGAAAATGGCCCGATCATTGGCTTGCTGGCGCTGATCGCCGGGTCTTCGATATTACGCTGGCCGTTGGTCTATTTTTGGCGGTGGCTGCGATCTGGCAAAACAAAACAAACTGAATGACCGACCAACTGCCCTTGGTGCGTGGAACTTTGACGGCCAATCGTGCGCTTGCCGATCTTACCTGGCTGCGCGTCGGTGGACCGGCAGATTGGCTGTTTCAACCTGCCGACGTTGATGATCTGGCAGATTTTCTAAGGGCTTTACCACCGGATATTGCCGTATTTCCAATGGGCGTGGGGTCAAACCTGATTGTGCGCGATGGCGGTATGCGGGCGGTGGTTATCCGGCTGGGTCGAGGCTTTAACGCGATCCAAACAAATGACAATACCATCCATGCAGGTGCGGCAGCGTTAGACGCCCATGTTGCGCGCAAAGCAGCAGATGCTGGGCTGGACCTGACATTCTTGCGCACAATCCCGGGCACAATTGGTGGTGCAGTTCGAATGAACGCGGGTTGTTACGGCACCTATACCGCAGATCATTTTATGTCGGCCCAAGTGGTTACGCGGGCAGGTGAGATCAAAACCCTGACTGGGGCTGATCTGAACTTTCAATACCGGCAAAGCGATTTGGCGCAAGATTGGGTGATTACGCAGGTCGAATTTTCGGCCCGATCCGGAGCTTCGCAAAAATTGCATGACCGAATGTCGGATCAATTGGCGAAACGCGACGCCACCCAGCCAACAAAAGACCGATCCGCCGGGTCTACGTTTCGCAATCCCGCCGGTTTTTCCAGTACTGGGCGTGCCGATGACGTGCATGATTTGAAGGCTTGGAAAGTTATCCAAGACGCCGGATTGCGGGGCGCGACCCTTGGGGCTGCGCAAATGTCGCCAAAACATCCGAATTTTCTGGTTAATAATGGTGGAGCAACAGCTGCTGATCTGGAAAATTTGGGCGAAAAAGTGCGAAAAAAGGTGTTTCAAAACAGCGGTATTCAGTTAGAATGGGAAATCATGAGGGTTGGCGAACCAGCCCCCTGAATAGGCACATAAATAGAGGGTCGATATAACCGACCCCGAACAAAGGCACCAAGGTGGGTAAGTCGAGCAGACAATCCCCTAAAGTGGCGGTACTGATGGGTGGCCCCTCGGTCGAACGAGAGGTATCCCTGTCTTCTGGGCGCGAATGCGCCGCAGCACTGCGCGCAGCGGGGTACGATGTTGTTGAACTGGACGCTGGTCCGGACCTAGCCGCACGGCTGTCTGAAATGTCCCCCGACGTGGCGTTCAACGCGCTGCACGGGCGCTGGGGCGAAGATGGTTGTGTGCAAGGAATGCTAGAATGGATGGGGATCCCATACACCCATTCCGGGGTATTGTCTTCTGCACTGGCGATGGACAAGCAACGCTGCAAAGAAGCGTACCGCGTTGCTGGGTTACCTTTTGTAAACAGCGTGATAGCGGATAAATCTGCGGCTCATGCAGATCACATAATGCAGCCGCCCTATGTGGTAAAGCCGAATAACGAGGGGTCGTCGGTCGGCATTTACATTGTCGATGAAAACGCAAATGGCCCGCCCAAGCTGGCCGATGATATGCCCGACCGAGTGATGGTTGAGGCTTACGCGCCGGGGCGTGAACTAACGACCAGTGTCATGGGTGATCGGGCCCTAACCGTGACCGATATTCTGACAGATGGCTGGTATGACTATCACGCAAAATACGATGAAGGCGGTTCGCGCCACGTGATGCCAGCCGATATTCCGGCCGATATTTTTGCCGCTTGTTTAGATTACGCGGAACGGGCGCACCGCGCCCTTGGATGTCGCGGCGTCACGCGAACCGATTTTCGTTGGGACGAAGCCAAAGGCATTGACGGGTTGATCCTGTTGGAAACCAACACCCAGCCCGGCATGACCCCGACATCGTTGTCCCCAGAACAGGCCGCCCATTGCGGTATTGCTTTCCCTGAATTTTGCGCCTGGATGGTAGCGGACGCGTCATGCAATCGCTAAGTCTTGCACATCGTGACCCAGCGCCATCCCGCATTGCGTATCGGTTGCGCCGATTGTGGCTGACGCCGCTTTTTCGACAGACAGTTCGGTTGGGTATTCCGTTGTTCCTAATCGCGTCCGCAATCGGTTGGGCGGTATCTCAGGAACAGTTGCGCATTTCGGTGCATGACAAGATTTCAGAGCTGCGCGCCTCGATAGAAGAGCGGCCAGAGTTTCAGGTAAATTTGATGGCAATTGATGGTGCTTCAGATTCAATTGCCGATGATATTCGCGAAATTGTCCCGGTCGATTTTCCGATCAGTTCCTTTGATCTTGACCTTACTGGCATGCAGGACCGAATTGCAGAATTGGACGCGGTACTGCGCGTCAATGTGCGCGTGCGTCGCGGCGGCATTCTGCAAATCCAGATCGAAGAACGCCTGCCAGCCGCCGTTTGGCGTGTGGGGCGCGATACCGAATTGCTGGACCCGCTTGGCCATCGGGTGGCCGTTATCGGGGACCGGCTGGATCGGCCTGACCTGCCGCTATTGGCGGGTACAGGGGCGGCTTACCACGTGGCAGAGGCGCTTGAATTGTTAAAAGTGGCCGGCCCGGTCGCGCCGCGTATTCGCGGATTGGTGCGCATGGGTGAACGGCGATGGGATCTGGTGCTGGATCGCGGACAACGCATTTTATTGCCTGAAAAGAACCCGATACAGGCACTTCTTCAAGTGATGGCCCTTGAACAGGCTGGCGATCTACTGGCGCGCGATGTCGTCAGTGTCGATATGCGAAATGAAAATAGACCAACCTTGCGCCTGGCTTCGCCAGCGCTGGACGAATTACGGCGCATTCATGAAATTGCGCAAGGAGCCGACTGAAATGACCGACCTTTATTCAACCCAGCGCATGATGCGCAAAATGCGCAATGCAGCAATTCAGCGGGGCGTCATCGCCATATTGGACATTGGGACCTCTAAGATTGCTTGCCTGATACTGCGGTTTGATGGGCCAGACCGGTTTCGGGGTTCCGATGGCGTTGGATCAATGGCTGGGCAATCTTCATTCAGGATCATTGGGGCTGCAACAACCCGGTCTCGCGGTGTGCGATTTGGCGAAATCGACGCCATGCCGGAAACTGAAAGGGCAATTCGCACCGCGGTGCAGGCCGCCCAGAAAATGGCAAATGTCCGCGTTGACCATGTTATCGCCTGCTTTTCGGGTGCCCAACCCCGGTCTTACGGACTGGCTGGCAAGGTCGAGCTACAAGAACCGGTGGTAAATGATGCCGACGTCGCCCACGTTCTGGCGGCCTGCGAGGTTCCGGATTATGGCGAGGGTCGCGAAGCGTTGCATGCGCAACCGGTCAATTTTGCGCTGGATCATCGCAGCGGTCTGGGTGATCCGCGCGGCCAAAATGGCAACCAGCTGGCTGTGGATATGCATCTGTTGACGGTTGACACCGGCGTCGTCGAAAACCTGCTGTATTGCATCAAACGGTGTGACCTTGAATTGGCCGGTCTTGCGTCGTCGGTTTATGCGTCTGGCATTTCGTCACTGGTAGAAGACGAACAGGAATTGGGGGCGGCCTGCATCGATATGGGTGGCGGTACAACCGGGCTGTCGATTTTCATAAAGAAGCACATGATTTATGCTGATTGCGTGCGGATGGGCGGCGACCACGTAACTTCGGACATCTCAAAAGGGTTGCAGGTGCCGTTGGCCACAGCCGAACGTATCAAAACGTTTTATGGTGGTGTGGTTGCGACCGGCATGGACGATCGTGAAATGATCGAAATTGGTGGCGATACGGGCGATTGGGAACATGATCGACGCACGGTCAGCCGCGCAGAACTGATTGGCATCATGCGACCCCGCGTCGAAGAAATTTTGGAAGAAGTTCGCGCCCGCCTTGATGCTGCTGGGTTTGAACATCTGCCAAGTCAGCAGATTGTACTGACAGGCGGGGCCAGCCAGATACCCGGACTTGACGGGTTAGCGCCGAAAATATTGGGCCAACAGGTTCGCATTGGTCGACCGCTGCGTGTTCAGGGTTTGCCACAGGCCGCCACCGGGTCGGCATTTGCTTCAGCAGTCGGGCTTTGCCTGTTCGCGGCGCACCCGCAGGACGAATGGTGGGATTTCGACATGACATCAGAGCGGGTACCCGCGCAATCTTTGCGGCGTGCCGTGAAATGGTTTAAAGAGAACTGGTAGACACAACATATCGGGATTTGAGCAAAATCCCGCCGTTATGCACAATTTAGACTCCATATTTTGTGCTTTTAACGCGATTTTGGGGTGACGAAAGGCGCGACTCCCTTTAGGAGTGGCGACGAGCAGGGTTTTGCGGCCGTTCTTTTAGGCCAGCAATAATAGTAGGTGGATACGAGCATGACGTTGAATTTGATGATGCCGCAACAAGACGATTTAAAGCCGCGTATTACGGTATTTGGTGTCGGCGGTGCAGGTGGTAACGCGGTCAATAATATGATCGAAAAACAGCTTGAAGGCGTGGAATTTGTGGTTGCAAACACCGACGCGCAAGCTTTGCAGCAAATCACCACAGCGCACAAAATTCAGATGGGCGTAAAAGTGACCGAAGGTTTGGGTGCCGGTGCGCGCCCGGCAGTCGGCGCCGCAGCTGCTGAAGAAACCATCGAAGAAATTGTCGACCAATTGGCCGGTGCGCATATGTGTTTTATTACCGCTGGCATGGGGGGCGGTACCGGGACCGGTGCTGCACCAATTATTGCGCAGGCCGCCCGCGAGCTTGGTGTTCTGACTGTTGGCGTTGTTACTAAGCCGTTTCAATTTGAAGGCGCAAAACGCATGGGCCAGGCCGAAGACGGCGTGGAAACTCTGCAAAAGATGGTCGATACCTTGATCATCATTCCGAACCAAAACCTGTTCCGTCTTGCTAACGAAAAGACCACCTTCACCGAAGCTTTTTCGATGGCTGATGACGTCCTGTATCAGGGCGTTAAGGGTGTTACTGATCTGATGGTCAGACCCGGCCTGATCAACCTTGATTTCGCCGATGTTCGCGCCGTGATGGACGAAATGGGTAAGGCCATGATGGGCACAGGCGAGGGCGAAGGCGAAGACCGAGCCATTCAGGCTGCCGAAAAAGCTATCGCTAATCCACTGCTGGACGAGATCAGCCTAAATGGCGCCAAGGGCGTTCTGATCAATATCACGGGTGGTTATGATCTAACCTTGTTTGAATTGGATGAAGCGGCCAATCGCATTCGTGAAGAGGTCGATTCAGAAGCAAATATCATCGTCGGTTCAACGCTTGATACGGCAATGGAAGGTGCGATGCGGGTTAGCGTTGTTGCGACCGGCATAGATGCAACTGAAAATGTAAACGACGTTCCTGTGCCACGGCGATCAATGGCCGAACCGCTAAAAGCGCCAGAACATATTCACGCAACTGTCGAGGCCGAGACACCAGCAGCGGCGACAATGTCGTTCAGTGCGCGTGACGAAACATCGGCTGCCCCGGCACCGGTGTCGGGTGCCGAACCAGCAGCGCAACCAACAGAACCCGGTTTGTTTCAGGGATTTGAATCGCGTCGCGAACCAGCCGCATCATCCACGGATGAAGTACCCGCACCGGTTTATCAGCCCGCACCGGACCAGGCACCGGATAATATCGCCCAGGAAAGTTTTGTGGCACCACGGGCCCCGACGCCAGGCACGCCCACACCCGAGGCACTGAATAGACTGCACGCAGCCGTTCAAAACGCGCCGCGCCAAGGGGCGCTAAACGTCAAAGACGTACCCGCCGCGGCCGAGAAAACACGATTTGGCATCAATTCGTTGATCAACCGGATGACCGGGCAAATGGTCGAACCGGGTGTGGATTCAACTGCAAAACTGGCAAGCCAACAACCTGGTGAACAAGTGGGTGACGCGGCAGCAGAACCCAACCCAGAGAATGACCGTATTGAAATTCCGGCTTTTCTTCGGCGTCAAGCCAACTAACAAGGTAACATCTGCGGAATAGAGGGCCGGCAAATTCTGGCCCTTTTTCTTTACTTATCAGATACTTATTTTGTGATATGCGCGTCTAGGCAGATATCCGCGCAAGTAACGTGGCGATGTTTCAATGCGTTGCAAAGATTGAATTGAGTAGCGCAACTAATCTAGTTAAAGCGTGTTGCCATCACGCAGCCGAGCTGTACGATAGTCCAAATTTGAGGCGCCCTTTGCAAACGACAATTAAATCGCAGGTGACATTTCGCGGCGTTGGTCTGCATACCGGCAAAAATGCTTTGCTGACCATACAGCCTGCATCCGCTGAGTATGGTATCTGGTTCCGCCGCACTGACATCGAAATCGGCGATACGCTGATCCCGGCCCGCTGGGATGCGGTGACGCCATCTTCGTTGTGCACAAAAATTGTTAACGCATCTGGCGTTTCGGTTTCCACGATCGAACATATCATGGCGGCCCTTGCCGGATGTGGCATTCACAATGCATTGGTTGAAATTAACGGCCCTGAAGTGCCAATTCTGGATGGCAGCGCCACGCAGTTTGTGCGCGGCATCTTAGGCCGAGGAATTCGGGTACTGGATTCACCGGTTCGTGTGGTTGAAATATTGCAGAATGTAGAGGTGCGCGAAGGCAATGCCGTTGCGCGGCTTGAGCCAAACGAAGCCTTTGAAATCGATTTTCGCATTGAATTTTCTGATGGTGCGATTGGCAAACAAAACATGCGCCTTGATATGGCAAACGGTACGTTCGTTCGTGAACTATGTGCCAGCCGTACATTTTGCAGCCAGAGCGACGTTGAACTGATGCGCGCCAAAGGTCTGGTTCGCGGTGGAACCTTGGAAAACGCCATTGTTGTCGACGGTGATCTGGTTCTTAGCCCCGGCGGTATGCGCTATAAAGACGAAGCAGTACGGCACAAAATGTTGGATGCCTTGGGAGATCTGACATTGGCAGGTGCCCCGATTATTGGCCGCTATGTTGGCGATCGTGCCGGCCACGCGCTGACCAATAAATTGCTGCGCGCGCTGTTTCTGAACCCTGCGTCATACCGCATGATCAATTGTGACCCAAATACCGCGCGGCGGTTGCCCTGTGTCGGCGTGCATCGTGCGGATATTCCCGCAGTCGCGTAGACCTACACTCAATTAGGCTTCAAAGGCGTTTTGCAGCAGATTTTTCTGTGCTAGGACCAAGCGTGAATAAATGAAATGCTTGTATTTGCAATACATTGGATAGGGTGGGGGCTTTAATGCGCAAAGCCACAATAGTAAAAAAGTGGGTCGGCCCGTTGGTCGCTGCCATTGTCATTTCGTCCTGTAGCGCCGGGGCACCTAACAATGTGCCATTGGAAAACTTTACCGCTGGCGAAATCTATCAGCGGGGCGAATTTGAACTGTCGCGGCGCAATCCGGATGACGCCGCACATTTTTTCAGTGAGATCGAACGCCTTTACCCCTATTCTGAATGGGCGAAACGCGCTTTGATCATGCAGGCGTTTTCATTCCATCAGGATCGTGATTTCGCCAACAGTCGCGCCAGCGCACAAAGGTATCTGGATTTTTACCCAGCAGATGAAGATGCGGCCTATGCGCAATATCTAATGGCACTAAGCTACTATGATCAGATTGATGATGTTGGCCGTGATCAGGGCCTGACTTTTCAAGCGTTACAGGCATTGCGCGGCGTTATCGAACAATATCCAAACAGCGAATACGCCAGTTCAGCAATTCTAAAATTTGATCTGGCGTTTGATCATCTGGCTGCCAAAGAAATGGAAATCGGTCGCTACTATTTGAAACGCAGTCATTTCACCGCCGCTGCAAATCGTTTCCGTGTGGTCGTTGAACAGTTCCAGACCACGAGCCATACCGCCGAAGCGTTGCACCGGTTGGTCGAAAGCTATCTTGCGCTGGGGCTGGACGCCGAGGCAAAAACAGCTGGGGCCATACTTGGGCACAACTTTAGGTCCACTGACTATTACCTGGACAGTTTTGCGCTGCTCAAAGGCCAAGGTCTGCGCCCCGAGGCCGCGCAGGGCAACGGTTGGCTGGCAGCGATCTATCGCCAGGTTGTGCGCGGCGAGTGGTTGTAAGGGGGCCGGGGCGATGTTGCTCAGTCTCGACATCAGGGACTTATTGATTATTGATCGCCTCGAGCTTGAATTCAAGCCGGGTTTAAACGTGCTAACCGGTGAAACTGGGGCCGGCAAGTCAATTCTGCTGGATGCTTTGGGGTTTGTTCTTGGTTGGCGTGGCCGCGCCGAATTGGTGCGGTCTGGCGCTGATAGCGGCGAAGTCGTGGCTG
>CAXMPY010000015.1:5433-22364 GCA_964195275.1 uncultured Paracoccaceae bacterium | reverse complement strand
GGCCCAAGCTCAGCAAGAATTGGGCAGCGATTGTACCCGCTGGTTGACACAGGGGGCGCTTAGCTAACAACGCCCAACTAAGGGACGCGACAAGGCGTCCTTCATCAGCGAATGGATTAATAACAGCATTTGCTTGGTAAGCTTGATTGCCTGCCCGCCGAAAATACCAAAGGAACATTGTGCCTGGCACCCAGAAACTAAGCCAAACCGCGCCCGCGCAGCAAGGCGGTGACCCCCGGCATCCGCCCGCGAAAGGCAATATAGGCGGCTTCGGCATCCTGCGATCCACCAGCCGACAGGATGTGGCGTTCAAGTTTGGCCGCCAATTCCGCGTCAAACGCACTACCAGCCTGATCAAACGCTTCAAATCCGTCGGCATCCATCACTTCGGACCACATATAGCTGTAATAGCCCGCCGCATAGCCGTCGCCGGAATAGATATGCGCGAAATTTGGCGTGGCGTGGCGCATGACAATCGCCCTTGGTAGGCCAATTTCAGCAAGAATTTCAGCCTGACGCGCCATTGGGTCGACAGGCGGGTCGCCCTGGTGAAAGGCGAGGTCGACAAGGGCCGAGGCCAAGTATTCGACCGTTGCAAACCCGCTGTCAAAATTCGCCGCGGCCAGCATGCGTTTTAGCAGGTCTTGTGGCATTGGCGCGCCTGTTTCGGCGTGGGTCGCGAATTTGGCGAGCACGTCGGGCACCTCAAGCCAATGTTCATAAATCTGGCTTGGCAATTCGACAAAATCACGCGCAACGGACGTGCCCGAGATTGAGACGTAAGTCACATCTGACAACATCTGGTGCAGGGCGTGGCCAAATTCGTGGAACAATGTGCGGGCATCGTCAAACGACAACAAAGCGGGCTGATCTGCGGCAGGTTTGGCAAAATTACAGACGTTGACCACAATCGGGCGTATGTCGCCCGCCAGCTTTTGCTGGCTGCGCATCGCTGAACACCAGGCCCCGGATCGTTTTGAACCACGGGCGAAATAATCACCAATGAAAACGGCCATATGTTTACCATTTCGGGTGACGTTCCAAGCCCGGGCATCCGGGTTGTACAACGGTGGTAAAATTGGTGTAAACTCCAGCGAAAACAACCGGTTGGCACAGTAAAATGCGGCCTCGATCATCCGATTCAGTTGCAGGTATGGTTTGATCTCGGCTTCGTTTAAATCATGTTCGGCAAGCCGTCGTTGTTCAGCATAATAGCGCCAGTCCCACGGTTCCAAATCGCCGTTTAATCCGTCTGCACGCATCATTTCTGTCAGGAATTTGGCGTCGTTCAGGGCAGCGGCCTTGGCCGGTTCCCAGACATCGGTAAGCAGTTTGCGCACCGCACCCGGCGTTTTGGCCATTTCGGTTTCCAGTTTGAAATGGGCGAAATCCGGGTAACCCAGCAAATTTGCGCGTTCCTGACGCAGGGCCAGGGTTTGGGCAGCAATGGCGCGGTTGTCGGTGTTACCACCATTGGCGCCCCGGGCGATCCAGGCATTAAACGCGGTTTCGCGCAAATCACGCCGCGTGGAAAACTGTAGGAAAGGGACGATCAACGAACGGGACAACGTGACCACGGGGCCTGCGGTTTTCTTTTCCTCGCCAGCGGCATTTGCGGCTGTGATCACAAAATCCGGAAGCCCGTCAAGATCATCCGCACCAAGCGCCATGAACCAGCTGCTTTCATCGGCCAGCAGGTTTTGCACAAAATCAGTCGACAGCACCGCCAGGCGTTCAAGAATTGCCTTCAGCCGGTCACGATCGGTGCCCGTAAGCCGCGCCCCGGAACGCACAAAAGAGCGCCGAGTTAACATCAGAACCCGCGCCTGTTCGCCGGTAAGCCCCAGGGTGTCACGCAAATTCCACAGGATTTCTATCCGGGCGAAAAGGTCAGAATTCATTGTGATTTCAGAGGAATAGATCGCAAGTTTCGGCGAGAATTCCCGCTGCAATGCCTGCCGCTTGTCATTACTGTCTGATCCGGCAACGTTAAAGAACACGCCAAGCACCCGGTCCAACAACGCATCGGCTTGTTCCAGTGCGTCAATGGTATTGGCGAACGTGGGGGCCTTTGGGTTTTCGGCAATTTTCGTGATTTCTGCGCGGGCTTTGGCCAGCGATATGTCAACCGCGGGGGCAAATTGTCATCTGTGATCACATCAAACGGTGGCACCTGAAACGGGGTGTTCCAGTCAGATAGAAAAGGATTGGTCATGGTGATTTCTCCTGTTGAGAATGAGATAGGTCAGAACAGGCGGCGAAGCCAACGGCGAAATTCTGGCTTTCTTACTAAATGCGCGTGCCTTTAGCCGCACACTGGGCAATTGGCGTCACGCTTCAGCTTCATCACCCGGTTTTCGCCATATAGCGCGTCATAAATTATCATTCGCCCGCGCAGCCCCTGGCCAGCGCCAGTGATTTCCTTAACCGCCTCGACAGCCATCATCGCCCCCAACACACCGGGCAACGGCCCCAGAACACCGCCTTGGGCACAACTGGGTGCCAGCCCTGGTGCGGCGGCAGTCGGGAACACACACCGATAGCACGGACCAGATGTTGCCGGATCAAACGTGCTGATCTGCCCCTCCCATTGGGAAAGCGCGCTCGATATCAATGGCTTGGCCAGAGCCACACAAGTTTTATTCACCAAATATCGGGTTTCGGAATTGTCGGTACCATCCAGGATCAAGTCATATTCCGCAAACAGATCAGGCGCGATTTCTTCGGTTAACCGGCGGTGACAGGGGCGCACATTGACGTTTGGGTTTTGGGCCAACATTTCCGTTTGGGCCGAAAAAACCTTGGGGGTGCCGATGGCCGCGTCTTTATGGATTACCTGGCGTGCAAGGTTGGAATTTTCCACGATATCATCATCAATCACCCCGATGGTGCCCACACCGGCAGCAGCCAGATATTGCAGGACGGGCGAACCTAACCCGCCCGCGCCGACCACCAGCACCGACGCTGCTTTTAGGCGTTGTTGGCCGGGGCCGCCAATTTCGCGCAATACGATATGGCGGGCGTTGCGTTCCAGTTCGCTAGAGGGCGCGGTTTGCACGGGCGATTTGTTGGACAATTGTGGCGCGCGGGTTCGCAGCGCCTGTAATATTCGGCGATATCCAAGCACCACAGCCACAGACCCGCCCAACACCAACCAACTGGTCAGATCGCCGCCCAACGCAACACGCAAGCCCGTGCCCGCTGGAAATAATGCCACCGCCAACAATGCGCCAAGATAAAGCACGCCGATCATCAACAATCGGGCCGAAACCGGTGCACGCATTACATGGCCAAACACCCAAAAACCCGCGGCAACAATCAAAAACCACAGCATCAGCGCCGCCCGGTGGAACCAAAGCCGTGCGCGCCGCGCCCGGTGTCAGACAATGCCGCCACCGCGTCAAATTGTGCTCGAACCACCGGCGCAACAATCAATTGTGCAATACGATCTCCGTGCACCACAGCAAAGGGTTGGGTGCCCAGATTAATCAATAAAATGCCGATCGGACCGCGATAATCGCTGTCGATGGTGCCAGGCGCGTTTACCAGAGATATACCATGTTTCAGCGCCAATCCTGACCGGGGCCGCACCTGCACTTCGTATCCATCCGGTATTTCCATACGCAGGCCCGTCGGTACAAGCGCGCGCTGCATCTGTACCAATGTCAAACCAGTGGTGCGCTGATCAATCGCAAAATTCGCCCGAATATCGGCGCCCGCCGCGCCAGCTGTTTCATAGGTCGGCAACGTGACGTCAGGATCGGCCCAATCGTCATAAAAAATTTTAACGCTCGGTCCGGAAATGGCCATTTCGCCCCGCCTTCTTCTTTTCCAAAATATCCCCGCCTGAGGCATCTGACATGTTCAAGAACCCAGAACTTCAGCAATTTTGGCCGCCAGCTTTGCCGCCACCTGATCTTTGGACATGCGCGGCCAATTTTCGGCTCCGTCGCCCCCAATCAGACAGACCTTGTTTTCGTTACCCCCCATAATCCCGGTTTTGGGCGATACATCATTGGCCACGATCCAATCACAACCTTTGCGTTTCAGTTTGGCCTGCGCATTTCGCACAACATCATCGGTTTCAGCGGCGAACCCAACCACCAGTTTAGGCCGGCCTTTGTTCATTTGGGCAACCGTCGCCAGAATGTCCGGGTTTTCTTTCAGATCAAGCTTTGGCAAGCCATCCTTGCCCTTTTTGATCTTGCCCTTAGCCGGTTTGACCTGCCAGTCGGCAACGGCAGCCGCAAACACGGCACCATCAACCGGCAAAACAGCCTGCACCGCAGCCTGCATTTCACGCGCGGTTTCGACGCGCACCACGGCGACACCGTCAGGTGGCGCCACCACTGCCGGGCCGGTTACAAAGGTTATTTTTGCCCCCAACGCCGACAGGGCACGTGCAATCGCTGTGCCTTGCGCGCCTGAGGACCGATTGGCGATATAGCGCACCGGGTCAATCGGTTCATGGGTTGGCCCCGACGTCACCAATATATGCTTGCCCTTTAGCGGGCCGTTCAGCAGCGCATTTTCAACCGCCGCGACGATTTCCAACGGTTCAGCCATACGGCCGGGGCCATATTCACCACATGCCATATCGCCATCATTTGGGCCCGCAAACAGGATGCCATCATCTGTTAGTGTTATAATATTACGTTGGGTTGCAGGGTGTTCCCACATCCGCACATTCATCGCCGGGGCAATCAAAACCGGCTTGTCGGTGGCCATCAGAACGGTCGATGCCAGATCATTGGCCGACCCACCGGCCATTTTGCCCATCAAATCCGCCGTTGCTGGCGCGACCACCACCAGATCGGCGGCGCGCGACAGTTCGATATGACCCATTTCGGCCTCGTCCGTTAGATCAAACAGATCGCGATAGACCTTTTCTGCCGCCAGTGCTGCAACACTAAGCGGGGTAACAAATTCTTCGGCCGACTTGGTCAAAACCGGCGTCACGCTGGCGCCGCGTTCACGCAGGCGGCGGATCAGATCAAGTGATTTGAAGGCGGCAATGCCACCACCGATGATCAATAATATACGTTTCCCGGCAAGCATTCGCGCAGCCCAATCGTTATTTCAACGAAATATGTAGGTGGCGCGGGCGCTAAACTCAACTGTTTTACAATAATGACAGATCGCTCGATCAGCACAGAAATTCATGAGCTTCGGGGATTTCGCTGTCCAGGTGGTTGCGCATTTTCAGCAAAGCGGCTGCTTCGACCTGGCGCACCCGTTCTTTTGACAGGCCCAGCTTAACGCCAAGATTTGCCAACGTTTGCGGTTGGGCGCGCAGTTTTCGTTCCCGCAATATGAACCGTTCGCGTTCACTAAGTTGCATCATGGACGCAGACAGCCAACGACGCATGGCGGCACGGTCGTGCTGATCCTGAACGATATCGGCCCCCTGTTCGCCATTATCTGGCAGGGTATCGATCCATTCGCGCCCCTCGTCTTGGTTTGACTGGGTGGCATTCAGCGACAGATCACCGCCTGCCATGCGACCCGACATCATAACGACATCGCGCAGTGGCACGCCGACCTCTGTGGCGACAAGTTGTGCCAGTTCGTGGCTGCCCAACTGTTCACCGCGCGCGCCGGCATCACGTTCCAGGCGCATCTGTACGCGGCGCAAATTGAAAAACAATGATTTTTGGGATGACGTGGACCCGGTGCGCACCATCGACCAATTGCGCATAACGTAGTCCTGAATGGACGCCTTGATCCACCAAACGGCATAGGTTGAAAATCTTACCCCTCGATCCGGATCAAACTTTTTAGCTGCTTTCATCAAGCCAACACTGGCCTCTTGAATAAGGTCATTTCGCGCAGCGCCGTAGCGTTTGTATTTGGATGCCATCGACACCGCCAGCCGCATATAGGCACGGATCAAACGGTGCAGCGCCGCCTCGTCGCGGTGATCCCGCCAGGCAACGGCCAGGGCGTGTTCGGTTTCGGCGTCCAGCATTTCCTCGGCCATCGCACGGCGCGAAAACACCCGATCTGAAGGTCCGTCGAGTGCCACATTACCCCCTTTTTAGCCATCACTGATCCAACATCGGTCTTTTCTTATGCTGGTGACCCTTGTATCAAAATCTTAGCATAAATTGCACAAACAAAGCGTCACAATCATGTTCCCGAAAGTTACCCTGATCTTAGGCGGCGCCAGTTCCGGAAAATCCAACTATGCCGAGGCTTTGGTAAAACACGCCGGAAAACCAACGGTTTATCTGGCAACTGCCCAAGCCGATGACAGCGAAATGACGGATCGGATTGCCCGACATAAACAGTCACGCGGCACAGAATGGCAAACTGTAGAGGTGCCGCTAAAAGTTGCGGACGCACTGGGAAATCTACCCGCAGGCCGCGCGGTTTTGCTGGATTGCGCCACCATGTGGCTGACCAATCAGATGATCGCAGACAATGATTTGGCGGCGGCGGCGGCAGGTTTGTTAGCTGCAATTGTCGCGCGCGCCAGCCCGGTTGTGGTGGTGTCAAACGAAGTTGGGCTCGGCGGGGTTTCCGATAATGCACTGGCGCGAAAGTTTGGGCAAGTGCAGGGCGCGCTGAACATCACCCTGGCAGCGCAGGCCGATCTGGTGGTTAGTGTGACGGCTGGTTTGCCAACGGTGCTGAAGGGCACAATGCCGCGATGACAACCTGGTGGTGGGTGCGCCATGCACCGACCCATGAAAAAGCGTTTCTTGGCTGGCGAGATGTGGCGGCCGATCTGTCAGATATTGCGGCCATTGGCCGGTTGGATGCCTATCTGCCGAACCGGGCGATTTTGGTATCGTCTGATTTGATCCGGTCAGTATCAACAGCGGACGCGATTGCAAATGGGCGTGAACGCCTGCCCCATGCGCCCAATTTGCGCGAATTCAATTTTGGCGACTGGGACGGGCTGGGATTTGACGAGGTTGCGCGCCGCGACCCAGAAACCAGCCGCACGTTTTGGGAAAACCCCGGTGCAACGGCGCCGCCAAATGGCGAAAGCTGGCATGACGTGGCGGATCGGGTGGCGCCATTTGTCGACGACATGAACACAAGATATGTGGGGTGCGATATTGTTGCCGTGGCTCATATTGGCGTGATCATGACCCAGATCGGGTTGGCGGGTAAAATGGCGCCCACGCAGGCCATCGGCCATGACATCGGAAACCTATCGGTAACCCGGCTACAGTGGGATGGCAGCTGGCGCATCGGTGTGATCAATCACATTGCGTGATGTAAATGTTCAAAAACATGCGTTTTACTTGTGTGCCAATCTGCCGATACGTTGGCAGGTATGACGTATGAAATCACAATCGCCGATCGAACATTTTCCAGCTGGTCCCTGCGCGGCTGGCTGATGTTTGAAAAATTCCACATTCCCTGCCGGGTGACGGTTGCCGGGCTGTATACCGGCACTTTTGACGCGGATATGGCAACGTTCGCCCCGGCGCGCCTGGTGCCTGTAATTCGCACGCCCGAGGGTGACGTGCTGGGCGAAACCCTGGCCATTGCCGAAACGCTGGCTGAACGCCACCCAGATGCTGGGTTATGGCCAGTCGATCCGTCTGCCCGCATGATGGCGCGCTGGTTGGTCAGTGAAATGCATGCCGGGTTTGCGGCATTGCGCCGTGAATGTCCGATGCAATTATTACATGAATACAAGGGCTTTACCGTATCGGGCGCTGTTCAGGGCGATCTGGACCGATTGCAGGAATTATGGGCGATGGCGCGCGCCCGGTTCGGGCAAGGCGGCCCATGGCTGTTTGGCCAATATTCACTGGCGGATGTATTTTTTGCCCCGGTGGCCGCCCGGATTGCCGGGTATGGGCTGGATATTGGCGATGATGCTGCCGCCTATATCAGCGGCCATCTGGCTGAATTGGCATTCCGCCGCTGGCGCGCAATGGGGGCCACAAAGTCTTTTAACCCAGCGCATTATGCGTTAGATTTGCAAACCACGGATTGGCCCAGCCCCACGCGAATGGCAGCACAGCGTTTACCGAACGGACCCTCAGAGAACGCGACCTGTCCGTATTCCGGCAAGCCTGTGACAGATTTTCTGGAATTGGACGGTCGTGTCTTTGGATTTTGCAATCCGTTTTGCTGTGACAAAACCATTGCCGACCCGGCGGCCTGGCCGGATTTCATGGAAATTTACCAGCGGTAAACCATTTGCCCATACCCCGTTAACCATGGTTATCACGGGGTTCATCAATGGTTGCTCGGGCTTATACAGTTGCGTTTGAAGGGGTCGAGGCGCGCACCGTCGAAGTCCAATGCGCATTGGCCCCAGGCATGCCGTCATTTTCCATCGTCGGCTTGCCAAATAAGGCGGTTTCAGAGGCCCGCGAACGAGTACGATCAGCGATGTCGGCGATGTCGATCGTCTTGCCGTCAAAACGCATCACCATAAACCTGTCGCCTACCGATTTGCCCAAAGAAGGAGCGCATTTTGATCTGCCCATCGCGATGGCATTGCTGGCAGCGCTTGAAATTGTGCCGGCCGAAGAAATTGCGCAGATCATCACCCTGGGCGGACTGTCACTGGATGGTTCGATCATTCCGGTTATGGGCGCGACAAATGCGGCTATTTGTCTGACCCCCCCGGGCCTGCGCGTGTGTTCCGCAATGTGGTGAAGACTATTTGGGCCGCATTTCTGGCCCTCTGATGGATCGGTTTGATTTGCGCGTCGACGTGCCACCGGTTGCCTTCAGTGATCTGGACTTGCCCGAAAGTGGCGACGCTTCGGGACAGGTACTAGACCGTGTTTGCGCCGCGCGCGACGTACAGGCCGACAGATTTTCAGACCTGAAAGGCACGCGGGTGAATTCGGACGCCGAGGGTGGCCTGTTGGACAAGATCGCGGCCCTGGACCTGGCTGGAAAGCAGCTGTTGAACCATGTGGCCGAACGCTTTGGGTTATCAGCGGGGGCTATCACAGGGTTCTGCGCGTGGCCCGCACGATCGCTGATCTGGAAGGCGCTGGTGGGGTTCTGAAATGCCACATAGCCGAAGCCGTTAGCTTTCGCCTTTCCTTGCAAAAAGAAACGACGGACGCATGAAAAATTTGGTCCAGCGCGCGCCGCGCAAACCGGTGGCGTCATTCGGCGTTCGGTACACTGGGTTGAACGCGAAATCGGACGCGAGCGTTTGATATCCGAAGTACAGCTACGCGGAATTCACATGATCGAATGTGGCGGGCAGTTTGTGATTATCTGCAATGGCGGCGGGCTGAATGTGGTCTGTTGATGGAATTTTCTGCGAAAATTCAGGGGGATTTTTCTAAGAAAAATCTGTTGGTTACAGAATTCTTGCTTCAATGGCGTCCCAGATCAGAGCGGCGACGTTGGTGCCATCAAACCGTTCCAGTTCCTGAATACCGGTTGGCGAGGTTACGTTGATTTCGGTCAGGTAATCACCGATCACATCTATGCCGACAAAAATCTGTCCTTTCTCTTTCAACAGCGGTCCGATCGCTGCACATATTTCGCGATCCCGCGCGCTTAAACCAATTTTCTCGGGCCGCCCGCCGACATGCATGTTCGATCGGGTTTCGCCGGCTTTGGGTACCCGGTTGATCGCGCCGACTGCTTTGCCATCCACAAGTATAATGCGCTTATCACCATTGGCCACGTCGGGCAGGAATTTTTGCGCGATCAGCGGTTCACGATTGATGCCCGAAAACAGTTCATGCAGTGACGTTAGGTTTCGGTCATCTGGCCCAAGGCGAAACACACCCGCACCACCATTGCCGTAAAGCGGTTTCAAAATAATGTCTTGATGCTGATCTTTGAATGCCTGAATCGTTTTCAGATCCCGCGCAATGGTCGTTGGCGGCGTCAGGTCAGCAAATTGCAGGACCAACAATTTTTCGGGATAGTTGCGAACCCAAAACGGATCATTCACCACCAGAGTTTTGGGGTGAATCATATCCAGCAAATGTGTGGTGGTGATATAGCCCATGTCAAATGGCGGGTCTTGGCGCAGCCACACAACGTCCCAGTCGACAAGGTTAACGGTGACCTCGTCGCCCAGTTGAAAGTGATCACCTTTGACCGCCTGAACTGTCAATGGCCAGCCCCGCGCGGTGACTTTTCCATTCTGAAAGGCCAGCTTGTCAGGCGTGTAATAAAATAATTCATACCCACGCGCACTGGCTTCAAGAGCAATGCGAAAGCTGCTGTCGGCGTCAATGTCAATTGGGCCGATCGGGTCCATCTGGATAGCAACTTTCAACGTCATAAATTTCCCCTTTCAAGTGTCGCCCCTTACATGGCGCGTTCACTTGTTGGGTTCAATGTGCATAAACGTTTTCGATGATCTCAATTTGCCCGGTACCATCTACCAGGGCCACATCGATGCGCGCCAAAGTATCCAAACCATTGGGCATTTGGCCCAGGAATTCTGAGGCAGCGTTGTATATTCGGCGCAGCTGTCTTTGGGTCAATCGTTCCACCGCATAGGCGAAACATTTAGCCTTCTTGACTTCGACGAAAATAAACCCATCACCGTCGCGCGCGATCAGATCAATCTCACCACCCTTACCCCGCCATCTGTGCTGGCATATTTCGTGGCCACGTTGGCCATAGTCTGCGGCAACCTGATCTTCTGCGGCCAGCCCAGCGTGGTAAGAAACTGCACCGCTCATGGCTGTTTGGCCATTTTTAGGGCTGCCTGATAGACCTGCCGACGCGGCAGGTCCAGTTGCTTGGCCACGAAAGATGCGGCGTCTTTGACAGTCATTGTTTGCAAAGCAATCCCCAATTCGGTTTCAAGATCATCCACGCTTGCCGTTTCTCTGTTGCGATCAACAACGACAACAATTTCGCCTTTCAGATTGCGGCCCGCCAAGACCGCCACAAGTTCATCCAAACTGCCGCGCAGAACCTCTTCAAACTTTTTAGTCATTTCGCGGCAAATCGCAGCCTGCCGATCACCGCCCAATTCTAGCGCCATATCCGCTAAGGATTTGCGAATACGCTTTGGGCTTTCGTAAAATACCAAGGTCGCCCCCACATTTGCCAGCTCAGCAAAAAATTTGCGGCGTGCACCGCCGCTGTTGGGCGCAAAACCCGCAAACAGAAACCGGTCTGTTGGCAACCCTGCCAGTGTCATCGCAGTAATCACCGCCGATGGTCCCGGGGCGCTGGTCACGGCATGGCCTGCCGTTATGGCTTCGCGGCTTAGGACAAACCCAGGATCCGCCACCATCGGCGTGCCGGCCTCTGATACATAAGCGACCGATTTGCCATCCACCAAAGCCGCCATAATACGGGGTCGCATCGCCGAACCATTATGATCATGATAGGCTACGAATTCGCGACCTACAGGCGATATATCATGTATTTTCATCAGCTTACGCGCTGTTCGTGTATCCTCAGCGGCGATCATGTCAGCAGCCGCCAGAATATCCAGTGCGCGTAACGTAATATCGCGGGCTGATCCAATTGGCGTTGCGACGAAATACAATCCCGGCGCCAGAGGGCGGATATCGGTGCTCATGATAACCGCGCCCGAATGCAGCGTTTACTAACCTTGGTGTATTGCATAATGTCCAACCGTCAATTGTTCCCGTTTCAGAGTGAGGTTAAGGCCCATGATTTTCCAGTTTAACATCGCCCGCAAGTTCTATGCGTGCCTGGCCGCTATTTTGTTTACCATGTTTTTGGCCGCCTGCGACCCTTCTGCTTTTGGCAATGGTCAATCAATCAACCCAGGAAAGCCAATTCCTGTAGCGCTGTTGGTGCCTGCGGGTTCGGGCAATTCCGGCGATGAAGTGATCGCGACCAGCCTGATTAATGCGGCCCGTCTGGCCATTGCTGATCTTGGCGACGTCCAGATCGATTTGCGCATCTATAACACAGGTGGACAGCCAGTGGTTGCTGCCCGCGTTGCAACCCAGGCGGTCGATGAAGGTGCCAAAATAATTCTGGGGCCGGTTTTTGCCCAATCTGCCGCCGCTGCGGGTGCAGCTGTGGCAAACCGCAACGTCAATGTTTTGGCGTTCTCTAACGATACGGCTGTTGCTGGCGGTAATGTATTCGTATTAGGGCCAACGTTCAGAAATACCGCCAATCGGCTGACCAGCTATGCGATATCACAGGGCCGTGGCAGCATTCTTGTCGTCAATGGCAACAACCCCGAGGAAGAAACCGCGCGCGACCTGATCAGCCAGGCAGTGGTCAGTGGCGGTGGTTTACTGGTGGGCGTCAGTTCGTTTGATTTGTCACAAGAAGGCGTCATCGCGGCGGTCCCGCAAATCAGCCAGGACGTGAGATCAAGCGGTGCGCAGGCTATTTTTCTGACCTCAGGCACGTCTGGTGCGCTGCCCTTTCTGGCGCAGCTTTTGCCCGAAAATGGCGTTGATCCGACTGTGGTCCAATATGTTGGGCTGCAACGCTGGGATATTCCTGCGTCGGCCCTGACGCTGCCGGGCGTACAAAATGGCTGGTTTGCCCTGCCGGACCCTGGCCTGAACGCCGGATTTCAAAGCCGGTTCAACGCGGCGTTTGGCGGCAATCCGCACCCGATCGCCGGGCTGGCCTTTGACGGTATCGCCGCCATTGGCGCGCTGGCCAGTGCCGGACAAAGTGACGCCTTAACCCGCACTGCATTGACCCAGTCAGCTGGTTTTGTCGGTGTAAACGGGGTGTTCCGACTGTTGGCCGACGGCACCAACCAGCGCGGTTTGGCCGTGGCACAAATTCAGGAAAGTCAGGTGGTTGTCATTGACCCTGCCCCAAGAAGCTTTGGCGACGCCGGTTTCTGAGCACGCGCAAAAGGCCGCGCATGCCCATATCCTAAACCGATTGATCTGCCCCGAACGGGACATCTTTGACGTGGCCGGTGTGGTGGCCGAGATTGACGCGGCGGCCGCAACCGCGCCCGACAAAAAGACCATTCGCGCAGCGACGGTTGCGGCAATAAACCGCGCCCGCGACAAGGGTCGCGCGGCAATTGCCAAGGCCTTTCGCAGCGACGCCAGCCGTGCCCGCACCGCCCATCAGACCTATGCCTACCAGACCGATATTGTCATTCGGATTGTGCTCGATGTCGCCACCCGCCACCTGCATCCGATAAGTGTTGCAACCAAAAGCGAGCGGTTGGCACTGCTAGCAGTGGGTGGTTACGGGCGCGCTGAAATGGCCCCGCATTCTGACGTAGATCTGTTGTTCCTCACGCCGTACAAAATCACCGCCTGGGCCGAAAGCGTGATCGAAAGCATGTTGTATATCCTATGGGATTTGCACCTGAAAGTTGGCTATGCCAGCCGCACGGTCAAGGATTGCCTGCGGCTTGGGCGCGAAGATTTCACCATCCGCACGGCCCTGTTGGAAACCCGGTATTTGGATGGTGACCGTGAATTGGCCCAAGAACTGGACAACCGGTTGCGACGCGAATTGTTTCGCGGAACCGGTGCCGAGTTTATCGAAGCTAAACTAACTGAACGATCGCTGCGCCACATCAAACAGGGTGGCCAGCGCTATATGGTCGAGCCGAACGTCAAAGAGGGCAAAGGCGGCTTGCGCGATCTGCAATCTTTGTATTGGATTGACAAATATGTGCATGGGATCACAGACACTGCCGAACTGGTTCAGCTAAAAGTGTTCACGCAGGATGAATTCAACAAATTTGAAGCCGCCGAAAATTTTCTGATGGCTGTGCGTTGCCATCTGCATCTGATCACAGACCGTCCTATGGATAAACTGACGTTTGACCGGCAGGTCGAGGTGGCCGAGGCGATGGGTTATCGCGACCACGATGGACGCCGCGCGGTTGAACATTTTATGCAGAAATACTTTCGCTATGCCACCGATGTCGGCGAGTTGACGCGAATTTTGCTCACCGCGCTGGAAGCTAGTCAGCTGAAAAAGGAACCCCGGCTAGTGGGGCTGTTCCGACGGCGCAAGAAGGTTAAATCCGGTTACAAACTTGTGCAAAACCGGCTTAGCCTGGCCCATGAAAAACGGTTCTTCAGCGATCCCCTGAATATTCTGCGAATATTCGAAGAGGCGTTGCGCACTGGGCTGCTGCTGCACCCGGATGCCATGCGGATGCTGTCTGCCAATCTTGATCTGATCGATGACGACATGCGCAATGACCGCCAAGCGGCGCGTATATTCCTTGATCTGTTGCTAAAGCTGGGCAATCCGGAACGGGTTTTACGGCGGATGAATGAACTTGGGCTTTTGGCGGCTTTTATCCCGGAATTTGAACCGATCGTGGCGATGATGCAGTTCAATATGTACCATTCCTACACAGTGGATGAACACACCATTCAGTGCATTTCGACACTGGCGCAGATTGAACGTGGTGAATTGGTCGAAGAACTGCCCATTGCCAGCGGTATTCTAAAGTCCGGGGTTAATCGCCGCGTCCTTTATGTCGCCCTGTTGGCCCATGATTTGGGCAAGGGGCGCGATGAGGACCATTCAATACTGGGCGCGCGCATTGCCCGCATCCTTGCGCCCCGCCTGGGGTTAAAGGCGGACGAGTGCGAGACCGTGGAATGGCTGGTCCGCAACCATTTGCTAATGTCCGATGTGGCCCAAAAACGCGACATATCCGATCTGCGTACAGTGCGCGACTTTGCCAAGGCGGTGAAAATTCAGGCCCGGTTGGATCTGTTAACCGTTTTAACGGTCTGCGACATTCGGGCCGTGGGGCCAACAACCTGGAACAACTGGAAGGCCGTTTTGCTGCGTAACCTGTATGGTTTGGCCAGTGACGCGCTGAATACCGGGTTGGAAGAACTGAATTTCAAAGGCAGCGCTGACAAAGCCAAAAAAGCCCTGCGCGCTGCGCTTTCTGATTGGGACAAAAAAGCACTGCGCGCCGAAACGGGCCGCCACTATGCCGCCTACTGGCAGGGGTTGCCAACATCGGCACATGTCGTGTTTGCTGGCTTGCTGCAGGGTTTGACCGATGATCAGATTAAAATTGATCTTTTTCCGGATGAAGACCGCGATGCCACCCGCGCCTGTTTTGCCATCGCTGATCATCCCGGAATATTCAGTCGACTGGCGGGCGCGCTGGCGATAGTTGGCGCAAATGTCGTGGACGCGCGCACCTATACATCCAAAGACGGCTATGCGACGGCGGTGTTCTGGGTGCAGGACGGCGACGGCGCGCCGTTTGCAAAATCGCGGTTGTCGCGCCTGCGCACAATGATCGGTAAAACCCTGAAAGGCGAAGTGGTACCGCGCGACGCCTTAAAGGTTCGTGACAAAATCAAAAAACGCGAACGCGCCTTTAAGGTGCCAACCACCATCACCTTTGATAACGAAGGCAGCGAGATCTACACCATTATCGAAGTTGACACCCGGGACCGCCCCGGATTGCTGAACGATCTGAGCCGAACATTGGCGGATAACAACGTTTATATTGCCTCGGCTGTGATCGCGACCTATGGCGAACAGGTGGTGGATACATTTTACGTGAAGGATCTGGTGGGACTAAAGTTCCATTCTGAAACCCGCTGCAACGGGTTGGCGACAAAGCTGCGCACCGCCATTGAGATCGGCGCGCAAAGGGCCGATGCCTGATGGCTGAAACCAGACTGATCAAGGGATTTCTGACAGTGGGTGTCTGGACAATGGCCAGCCGCGTCATGGGGTTTGTGCGCGACATTCTGATCGCCGCCTATCTGGGTGCCGGCCCCGTTGCCGAGGCGTTTGTTGTGGCGTTCTCATTGCCGACGATGTTTCGTCGTCTGTTCGCCGAGGGCGCGTTCAACATGGCATTCATCCCGTTGTTTTCCAAGAAACTGGATCGCGACGATGGGGCGACCGAATTTGCCCGCGATGCGTTTTCCGGGCTGGCCACCCTCTTGATTGTCTTCACAGTGATAGCACAGCTGCTGATGCCCTGGTTTGTCTGGGCAATGGCCAGTGGATTTGTCGGTGATACCCGGTTTGATCTGGCGGTGGATTTCGGGCGGATCACGTTCCCTTATATATTGTTCATTTCGCTGACGGCCCTTCTGTCAGGTGTGTTGAATGCAACCGGGCGCTTTGCCGCCGCAGCAGCAGCACCGGTCTTACTGAATATCGTTATGTCGGTGATGATGGTCACGGCGGCACGATCTGGGCTGGACGTTGGCACCGCACTGGTCTGGGCCGTGCCAATTGGTGGTATCGCCCAACTGGCGCTGGTTTGGTGGACCGCAGCGCGCGCAGGTTTCCGTCTGATACCGCGCCGCCCGCGCCTGACCCCCGAACTGAAACGTCTGGCAATTATCGCGGCCCCGGCTGCATTGGCCGGTGGGGTCGTGCAGATTAACCTGTTGGTTGGCCGTCAGGTTGCCAGTTTTTTTGAGGGATCGATCCAATATCTGAACCTGGCGGATCGCTTGTATCAATTGCCCCTTGGCGTCGTTGCCATTGCTATCGGTGTGGTCCTGTTGCCTGAATTGTCGCGCCGATTGCAGGCAAGCGATGCCCAGGCCGGACGCGACGCTATGAACCGGGCAGCCGAATTTGCGTTGCTGCTGACCCTGCCTGCAACGGTGGCACTGATTTTAGTACCGGAACAATTGGTTTCTGTACTGTTCCAGCGCGGTCGTTTCACACCCGATGATGCCGCCGCAACCGCACTGGTTGTGGCAATCTACGGGCTGGGCCTGCCATCGTTTGTTATGCAAAAAGTGCTGCAACCACTTTATTTTGCCCGCGAAGATACCAAAACACCGTTTAAATATGCGCTGGCAGCTATGGTCATTAACGCGGTTGTTGCGATTGGCCTGGCCCCGGTCATAGGCTATTTGGCGGCGGCCATTGGCACCACAATTGCCGGTTGGGTTATGGTGTTTTTATTGTGGCGCGGCGCGCGCGGTATGGGCGAAACGGCGAAATTTGATGACCGATTCCGCCAGAGTCTGCCAAAGATCGCAATCGCAGCCCTGGGCATGGGGGCAGTTTTGTACTTGCTGGCCTTC
>CAXMPY010000015.1:0-5423 GCA_964195275.1 uncultured Paracoccaceae bacterium | reverse complement strand
GTCCCCACAAAGGCAGCGCGACCTACTATTCAATCCAGACCAAATTGGTTCTGATCAAAGATGCAGGCTGGTCCTATGATACACCGATTGAAGGCGTTCAGGCGATCAACGGGCATCTGGCGTTTTTTTTGTGATAAGGCGACTGTGGAAGAGGTCTAAGCTTTCTTCTTTTCATAAATATCCCCGCCGGAGGCACCTAAACAACAGCGCCAACAACAACGTCGGATATATCAAATCGCCGATCAGTGGAGTGCCAATATTAAGCGGGGAATAGTTCTGGTTCATCAACGCATCCGCAATGTGCACATACGCAGCACCGTACCAGAATATCGATTTTGAAATTACCAGCGCCGTGATCAGGTGTCCGCGCAACCAGACCGCCATCAACCCCGCAACCCCGGAACCAAGCGTGTAAAATGCCAGCTCTGTCTGGAACGGGCTGCCGGTCGGCCAGCCAATGCCAGCGGCAATTTGATCGGCAAGAAATATGTGGCCAATAAACGACCAGCAACTGCCAAACCCGATCATGATAACCGTGTAATACAGCAGCAGATTGTGGGCCCATTGCGCCGGATCGCCAGATTTTAGATGGTGGCGCAAACTTAACGGCACCAAGACCAGCATGTACAGGAACCCGCCAACAAACGGCACAAGCGAAAACAGCCAGAACGCGAAAAATGTCGTCGGCATCGTATATAAAAGCACAGGACGCAATTTCTGAAACGGGGCAATCGGTTCGCCGTCGCGCAACACCGTGCTGAACGGGACAAGAAACCTAAGGATCTGATGGCCGATGGCTACATTTGGGGTGCTCATCTGCCGCGCAACCGTTCCCTGATCCGCCCAATCGCGCCCGGCACCAACAAAAACGACACCACGAAACCGGTGCCAAAACCAAATATGTCAGCTAGCCAATCTTTGTTGGTCCCGAATGCCAGCCCGAACAACAACTGCACACCGATCAGAAAACCGATTAATCGAAACGCCCGGTAGCTGCTGTTCACCGGGCCGGTCAATCCGACCCACATCATGAACGTATACGACCCGATTAATCCGTAAACTGCCGGGTAGCCGCCCACCAATGGTGCTGCGTTATTTAGGATCAGCCCATAGGCCAGTGCGCCGACAATTGCAGACATGAAAAACACCACCAACACTGCCAGTGTGCCAAAAACTTCGCCCACCATCTTGCCAAGCGCCAACAAAAAGACCAGCACCATTGCCGCATGGGTAAAGCTGAAATGAACAAACGGGTAGGTCACAAATCGTTGGACATGTTCCAGTGGCCAGCGCCCGGTTTGGATCATCCAGTCCAGAACCGGCCCCGAAAACGCATAACTGCGCATGGTTTCCAACCGCCAACCTACGGCGTCTGCACCGCCTAAAAATCCACGTGCACCGGCCTGTAAAACAACCTCGATCCCGAAGATCATCACAGCCAGCGCCACCACAATCGGCGGCAGCGGGTTGATCGGCGATTGATCATCTGGGTGTGCCATTCAGCATCCTATCACTGGCCTTTCCTTGACGGCCTTTGTCTGCATGGGTAAGCGAGCCTGACAGATTAATCCAGACGGAGCTTGGCAATGGCCGACGCAAAATTTTCACCGCGTGTCTTTTCTGGCGTAAAGCCTTCGGGCGGGATCACCCTGGGCAACTATCTGGGGGCTTTTAAGCGCTGGGTCGATATGCAGGGGCCGGATTTTGAAACCACCTATTGCGTGGTGGATTTGCACGCCATAACCGTTTGGCAGGATCCGCGCGAACTGGCCCATGCCAGCCGCGAAACCGCCGCTGCGCTGATTGCGTCCGGTATCGATCCGGAACGTTCGGTTCTGTTCAACCAATCCCAGGTTCCGGCCCATGCGCAACTGGGCTGGATTTTCAATTGCGTGGCCCGCGTCGGTTGGATGAACCGGATGACCCAGTTCAAGGACAAGGCCGGGAAAAACGCGGAAAAAGTATCTTTGGGGCTGTATGGTTACCCGGCGCTGATGGCGGCGGATATTCTGGTGCATCACGCAACACACGTCCCAGTTGGCGAAGATCAGAAACAGCATGTTGAACTGACTCGCGATATCGCGGCCAAGTTTAACCATGACTATGGCGTTGATTTCTTCCCGATAACCGAACCCGTGATAGAAGGCCCGGCCACCCGTGTAATGAACCTGCGCGACGGGTACAAGAAAATGTCAAAATCGGGCGAAAGCGATATGGAACGCATCAACATGACCGATGACGCGGACAGAATCGCGAAAAAGTTCAAAAAGGCACGGACTGATCCGGAACCTTTGCCAGATACGCTGGAGGGCTTGAAGGGGCGGGCCGAGGCGCGCAATCTTGTGGACATTTACGCCGCGCTTTCAGATGTGACGCCCGAGACGGTGATCGCCGAATATGCCGGTGCCGGTTGGGGACGTTTCAAACCGGCATTGGCTGATCTGGCGGTGGCCAAGCTGGCGCCGATTTCTGGCGAAATGGCCCGCCTGATGGCTGACCCGGCCGAGATTGACCGGCTGATGGCCAAGGGCGCCGACAAGGCCGAAGCGGTGGCGCGGCCGATACTGGAACGGACCTATGAAATAGTTGGGTTTGTGGGGCGGTGAGGTGATGCGTTGGACGTCAATTATTTTGACGCAGGGCTATAGTATAAAGTAGGTGCGTACGCTCACGTTGCCTAATGTCAGCCCGATTTGGTGGTTCCAGGCAAGATTTCTGTGCGCAGGATCTGTGATAGGGTTTTCAAGCACACATCGAAAAGTTTGGGCCGCGCCCGGGCCTCGGGGTGGGTATAAATTCACAAAAATACCGTTTCAATTTGTCCGTAAATGCCGCCGCAGCACCATCTATGATGTAATATGATATTGACGCCATGTATACTATTTCATACAAATAGTCCGAATCACACGACTCTATGTCGTTTAACCCATACTTTTGCGAGCGTCCAATGTCCCATCAAGAAAAACGAATAATAGTTTCTTTGATCACATCCATTCTGGTTTTCATTTTCTACGGCATGTTCATGCGAGAAATGTACCTTGATGGTTATCTGTCCACCCAAAAGGCCGACAGCATCGTTGGCAAAAGCATTTTTGCTCTGATCTTGCTCAGCATTGTGGTCAGTGTCGTCGCCCAGATCGTGGTTTCGATTATTCTTACAATGGTGACCGGCGAACGCACCAACTTTTTTTCTGATGAACGCGATAAGCTGATTGAATTGAAGGGCATGCAAATAACGCTGATTGCATTCAGCATTGGCTACCTTGGGTCAATGGCCCTGTTGGCAACCGGTACGGCCGCCTATCTGGTCTTTATCCTGATCATATTCTCGATGTTTATCGGGTCAACGCTTGGGGATATCGGCCGGTTATATTTTTATCGGCGCGGATTCTGAGCATGGGCAAATCCAAAGTCAGCAATACCATCCGCCGTCTGCGATTTGACCATGATGAAATGACACAGGCTCAGCTGGCCGAAAAGGTCGGCGTCACCCGGCAAACCATCGTGGCGATCGAAAAAGCCAACTATGCGCCTTCGCTGGAACTGGCCTTCCTGATCGCGCGCGCCTTTAACCAACCGTTGGCCGAGGTCTTCAGCTACGACGACGACTGACACTTAAACTCAAACCAAACCCAAACCGTTCGCCGACGATCCGTGATCGTCGCCACAGTCAGATATTGCCTGCAAGCAAGGGAAATCCCATGTCGAAAAAAATCAAATTCAACTGGCCGATTATCAGCCTGCTATTGGTATTAGGCGCTGTGCCCGCCCTGCCCGCCACGTACTTTATGGCCGTCATTCTAAAGGGCCCACCTGTTGATGGCAGCGAACACGCGCTGATACGCGCGGTTTACTTTACAACACCCGCGCCGATCCTGTTGCATGGGTTTGCGGGGATCATTTTCGCAAACCTTATGCCGTTTCAGTTTTCGCCACGACTGCGGGCGACTGCCCCGCGCTGGCATCGTTGGTCAGGACGACTGGTCATTCTGTCAGCCTACTTGATCGCGATCAGCGCCCTTTGGATGATCTTGGTATTTCCACCCACAGGCGGCGTTTTGAAAACCGCGGGATTGCTTGCGACAGCTGGTGCAATGATCACCGCTTTCACCATTTCGCTGCGGGCCATACTGCGGCGTAATATCCGGCACCACCGGGCGTGGATGATGCGGGCCATTGCGGTAACCTATGGCGCATTGCCACCTGTTCTTGTTTATCTCGGCTGGTTTCTTGTCGCAGGCGAGCCGCCGCAATTGGTTGCAGACCTGGACCGCTGGTACGGCATGGCGATCAATCTGGCGATTGTTGAATGGGTGTTGCGGCGGCGACAAATCATTTCGGCGCGGGTTGTACCGACAATGGTTGAAGCCTAGCGGGTGATAATATTCTTGCTTAACTCAGACGCCAGCAAATCAAATACCAGCCGAATGCGGCGGCTGCTGTTTAACGCCCGGTGCGCCACAAGCCAGATCGGGAACATCACCGGTTCAAGATCAGGCAACGCTCGTTTGACCAGCGGTTCCGCATCACCTATGCGCCCGTCCATAACCCCAATGCCAACCCCCTGTTTCACCAATTCCCATGCCACCAGCAGATTTTCGGTGAGCACCGGGAAATTCGCCTGGGTCAGCCCCAGACCAAGGCCATTCAGCACCGAGATCAACCCATCGCCGTTGTCAATATTGATAAATTCAGCTTGCTTCAGATCATACGGTAGCTGGGGGTTGCCAATGCGTTTCAGATATTGGGGCGTCGCGTATAGCCGTCCTGGTACTTCCATGATTTTCTTCGCAATCACATCAGGCTCGGTTGGTCGAAAATTTCGAATGGCGATATCGGCCTCGCGGCGGCGCAGATCGCTGGGGGCGTTTGATGTGACAATTTCGATGCTGATACCGGGTTCAGACAATCGCAAATCGGCGATGAACTGTGGCAGCAAATTCGCGGCGTGAACATCGCTGGTGGCGATACAAACATGACCTTCGATCGACTGTGACTGGCCGGTCGCGGTTAAGGACACGCGCCCGGCAGCATCGCCCATCGCGCGGACATGTTCCAACAATTCAATGCCGCTGGGGGTCAGGGTCAGACCGCGACCGACCCGTTCAAACAGCACCACGTCAAGTTCCTGTTCCAGCGCGTCCACCTGCCGCCCCAGTGTTGGCTGTGCCATGCCCAACGCCCGCGCCGCGGCAGAAAGTGAACCTTCTTCCGCCGTCACCAGAAACGCCCGCGCCCGGTTCCAGTCAAATTTAACGTTCCGCCAATCCATGCGTAATTGCATATCAAATGCACGCAATTGGTCAATTTAATTGAACACTGCCGCGGCGTACAACGCGGCAACAGCTGTGATTGCAAGGTGCAGGCGGCAACCAGAAAATTAGATCGGACCGAAAAATGATCCCTTTGGATAACACCCGAAA
>CAXMPY010000014.1:8982-23716 GCA_964195275.1 uncultured Paracoccaceae bacterium | reverse complement strand
TCAGGTCAGCATGGCCATCGCCCCGGCGTGTTGGCGTTCCAACGGCGATAAACACGGCATCCGCCAACGCAACCGACGCTGCCATATCGCGGCTGAAATTTAAGCGCCCTGCTTCTACGTTTTTGGCCATCAGATCATCAAGACCGGGCTCGTAGATTGGTATTTCACCGAGTTCAAGTTTGGTAATTTTGTCGGGGTTGTTATCGACACACACGACCTGGTGGCCGAAATCCGAAAAACAAACGCCGGACACCAAACCAACATAGCCTGTCCCGATCATTGCGATCTTCATGGAGTTTCCTTGTTACAACTTGTTGCGGTTGGAATCATCGATTGCTTAGAGTCTGTCAACGAAAAGCGCACAATTCCAGCATGCTGCGTCGAATGCGCAACAATTAACTGACCTCACAAACATTTCGCACATATCTATTAAATATGTCCGGGCGGGCTATTTTTGCTCGAAAACGACTTCGGGTATCACAACCTTAGCCAACACCGTGCATAGGCGCGCTAAGTTACACAACATTTGTTATGTTTGACGGCCCGCAATCCATTCTTGTAAACACCTAAGCCATCACGCTTTGCCGCGAAACCGGGGTAGTTTATCTGGCAATAAATTCCGCGTGCAACGCACCGGCGGCTTTAATACTTTTCAGAATGTCGATCATATCGCGCGAATTGACGCCCAGCGCGTTCAGCCCGGCAATAACTTCTGAAAACGACGCACCCTCATTTATTTCAACCAGGCCAGTGCCGGGTTCTTTTTCGATGGGGGCAGTTGTTCGCGGTACAACAATCGATTCTCCGGCGGAAAACGGATTTGGCTGGACAACAATCGGCCGTTCCTGAATGCGCAATGTCAGGTATTGACTTTTGCCGCGTTGGATTCGGTCGGTTTCTCTTGGCTTGCGCCGGTACCGTTTTGCGAAAGACTATCTTCCGAAAAAACACTGTCGCCGCCAAAGGCACCATCACCACCGCCCGATATTCGGCTTAGCGGGATGGTCAAGCTGAAATAATCTGCAATGCTTTGCGTTGGCTTTCAGTTGTGGCGTTCAGCAGCCACATCAGCATAAAAATGCGATCGTCGCCGTGACGAAATCGGCATAGGCAACTTTCCAGGCACCGCCATGATGCCCGCCGGAAATGATCTTTTTCTTGCGCTTAATTATTATTGGAGCTTTCGAGCTGTCACTCATGCCACCACCTCATTCTTCACCCAGGTTTGGGATATCAGACTGCGTAAACCTGCGCTTAATACATAAAACTCTTCGGAAAAAATCGCGGTCAGCGCGGGTTTCGGCATACCTAAGCCGACACTTTCGGCACCCAAATCGGGCAGTACGGCGCGATTTTCGGAACTTGGTTTTTCAGTCCATTGGGCTTAATCCACCGCTTGAACACGGCCGGAAATTGCGCCACCCTAACACAGAGTGACTGAATGGGGATTTGACGTGGTAAATTCTGGTGCAAATACATCTCGGCGCGCGTTGACTTTGCGCGATGTGTCCGAAGCGGCAGGCGTCAGCGAAATGACCGTTTCGCGGGTGCTCCGGAACCGTGGTGATGTTTCGGAAAGCACGCGAACCCGCGTGTTGGAAGCCACAAAATCACTGGGCTACGTACCCAACAAAATCGCGGGCGCATTGGCGTCACAGCGGGTTAATCTAGTGGCTGTCATTATTCCGTCACTGTCAAATATGGTGTTCCCAGAGGTGTTGACCGGCATCACTGAAATTTTCGACGACACTGAATTGCAACCCGTCATCGGCGTCACAAATTATCACCCCAAGCGTGAAGAAAAAGTTCTCTACGAAATGCTGTCCTGGCGACCATCTGGCGTGATCATTGCCGGGCTGGAACATAGCGATGTAAGTAAAGCGATGCTAAAGGCGGCCGGAATTCCTGTGGTGGAAATCATGGACGTTGACGGGGACCCGATCGATGCCGCTGTGGGTATTTCGCACCGGCGGGCGGGGCGCGAAATGGCGGCAGCAATTGTTGAAGCCGGGTATAAAAAGATCGGCTTTCTGGGGACGAAAATGCCGTTGGATCACCGGGCAAGAAAACGTTTTGAAGGCTTTACCGAAACCCTGGCCAAGGCCGGATTAGAGGTTGCGGATCAGGCGTTTTATTCCGGTGGTTCGGCTTTGGCCAAGGGTCGCGAAATGACCGAAAAGCTGTTGCAAAGAACGCCAGACTTAGATTTCATCTACTATTCAAATGACATGATCGGTGCCGGTGGTCTGCTGTACTGTCTGGAAAAAGGTATTGATGTGCCCAACCAGATCGGGCTGGCCGGGTTCAACGGTGTTGAATTGCTGGAAGGTTTGCCGCGTCGTTTGGCGACAATGGACGCTTGCCGTGCCGAAATTGGCCGCAAAGCCGCCGAAATTATTGCAACGCGGGTATCAGTATCCGAGGCAAGTGCGGGCACTGTGGTTACGTTAACACCACAACTGGCCGTCGGCGAGACTCTGCGCCGTTAACGAAAACATTTTCGGGAAGTGCCGACATTGACAGCACCAAAAGTTCCCGCCGACCGGGCTGATATCTTGATCATTGGCGGTGGCGTAAATGGTTGTGGCATTGCCCGGGATGCGGCCGGGCGCGGGATGTCGGTTGTTTTGGCCGAACAGGGTGATCTGGCGCAGGGCACGTCATCGGCGTCAACCAAACTGTTTCACGGTGGGTTGCGCTATTTGGAATATTACGAATTCAGTCTGGTTCGACATTCGTTGATCGAACGCGAACGCCTATTGTGCGCGATGCCCCATATCAGTTGGCCAATGCGATTTGTCCTACCGCACCACAAAGGTCTTCGACCCAAATGGTTGATCCGGCTTGGGCTGTTTATATATGACTATATCGGCGGGCGGAAAATCTTGCCGCCAACGCGCCGGCTGGATCTGCGAACCCATGAAACTGGGCAAGTACTGAACCCAAAATTTACCAACGGGTTTGAATATTCAGACTGTTGGGTTCAGGATGCCCGACTGGTCGCCCTAAATGCCCGCGATGCGGCAGAACGTGGCGCCACAATATTGACCCGAACGCGCGTAATCGGCGCAGATCGCAAAAGCGATTACTGGGATGTAACGGTGGAAGATGTCCGTACCAAAACCACCCGTAAAATTGAAACAAAGACATTAATAAATGCCGCAGGCCCTTGGGTTAGCGACGTTATCGCGGGCCAATTGGGCATTAAGTCACCAGAAAAGACCCGACTGGTTCGCGGCAGCCACATCGTTACCCCGCGTCTGTTTGCCCACGACCAGCCTTACATTTTTCAGGGCGGCGATAACCGAATAGTTTTCGCAATTCCTTACGAGAATAATTTTACACTGATCGGCACAACCGAGGCAGAACATAGTGGCCCGCCCAGTGACGCAAAGTGCAGAGACGAAGAGGCGCGGTACCTTTGTGATTTTGTATCGGAATACTTCAGTGCGCCAATTACTTTGGACGACATCGTTTGGCGCTAGTCCGGTGTTCGGTCGCTCTATGATGATGGTGCATCCAGCGCAACCGAAGCGACGCGTGATTATGTGCTGTCACTGGATAAAGACAACGGTGCACCGCTGTTGAATATTTTCGGTGGCAAGATAACCACCTATCGGTATTTGGCCGAAGAAGCACTTGAAAAACTGTCGGGTGCGATATCGCTGCCCCAGAATACTTGGACTGCGGGCGTGCCTTTGGCGGGGGGTGCTTTTGCCATCAATGAATTGGGCAAACTAGAGCTTGCCCTGAACGACCAATACGAGTTTTTAACGCCTGCATGGACCCAGCGATTGGTACGCACCTATGGGACAGAGGCGCGGGTGGTTCTGGGCGCTGCAAAAACCACTGCCGACTTGGGCCAAGACTTTGGTGCAACTTTGTCAGAGGCCGAAGTACGCTGGTTGATGGCCAAGGAATTTGCGCAAACCGCTGACGACATCGTTTGGCGCCGGACCAAACTGGGCCTGAAAATGAACAAAGCGCAAATTCTTGGGCTGGAAACCTGGATGAAAGATATATCGCCATGAAACATATCCTAGCGATTGACCAGGGAACCACATCCAGCCGGGCGATCATTTTTGACGATGCCATGCAAATTGTCACGACGGCACAGCAGGAATTCGCCCAGCATTTCCCGCAATCTGGTTGGGTCGAACACACACCATCGGATATTTTAGAAACAACGTTAGGTACCTGCCGCGAAGCGTTGGCAAAAATACCCGGTGGGGCAGAATCCGTTGCAGCAATTGGCATTACCAACCAACGTGAAACAACGCTGGTTTGGGATCAAACGACGGGCCAGCCGGTGCATAACGCCATTGTCTGGCAAGACCGGCGAACGGCGGACATGTGCGCAGCACTAAAGGACCAAGGGCTGGAAAAGATCGTGACCGAACGTACCGGGCTTTTGCTTGATCCCTATTTTTCCGGCACTAAGGTAAAGTGGATACTTGATAATGTTGATGGTGCCCGCGACCGCGCCATGCGGGGCGAATTGCTGTTTGGTACTGTTGACAGTTTTTTGATCTGGCACCTGACCGGTCGTGCGGTTCACGTTACCGATGCCACAAATGCCGCCCGCACCATGCTGTACGACATCCGCCACGGTGCGTGGGACCTAGAAATTTGCGCGGCACTCGAAATACCTGTGACCATGTTGCCTGACGTGTTGGATAGCGCCGACGATTTTGGCAGCACTGATCCGGCACTGTTCGGCCACGCCATTCCTATTTTGGGGGTCGCGGGTGATCAACAGGCCGCGACCATCGGTCAGGCCTGTTTTGAACCCGGAATGATGAAATCGACCTACGGCATTGGCTGTTTCGCATTGCTAAACACTGGCGACAAAATTGTGCGGTCAAAAAACCGTTTGCTGACAACGATCGCCTACCAACTGGATGGCAAACCCACCTACGCATTAGAGGGGTCGATATTTATTGCCCGTGCGGTTGTACAATGGCTGCGCGACGGGCTTGGCATCATTAAAGACGCCAGTGAAACCCAGGCACTGGCTGCGCGTGCCGACGCTGCCCAGTCGGTTTACATCGTTCCTGCATTCACCGGCTTAGACGCACCCTATTGGGATGCTGAAAGCCGTGGCGCAATTTACGGTCTGACCCGCGCCACTGGCCCTGCCGAACTGTCGCGCGCCGCGCTGGAAAGCGTTGGCTATCAAACCCGTGATTTGTTGGACGCCATGCGAAAAGACTGGGAACAGACGGGTGATCAGGGTGCTTTGCGGGTTGATGGCGGCATGGCTGCATCAGATTGGACCATGCAATTTCTGGCCGACATTACCGGCGCACCTGTGGATCGCCCGGGGATTTTGGAAACCACTGCATTGGGGGCTGCATGGTTGGCCGGTATGAAGGCGGACGTGTACCCAGATCAGGCCGGGTTTGCGAAAACTTGGGCATGTGATCGGCAATTTGTACCGGAAATGGACGCCGATATTCGGCAAGAAAAATACAGTGGTTGGCAGGATGCCATTGCCCGAACCCTTAGCAATAGACACTGATTTACAGCCTATCGCGCAGCGAATGCCAGACCATCGCCAATACCAGCAGCGGCCAACGCATCGCCACGCCGCCGGGAAAGTTTTGTGTTGGCACAGATGCCATCATGTCAAACTTTTCCGCCTGCCCTGCAATAGCGGCCGCCGCCAGTTTGCCACCCAATGTTGCCATCGCCACGCCATGCCCTGAATATCCACTTGCACTAATAATGTTGCCCTTCAACCGTGCAAAATGTGGCATCCGGTTCATCGTAATGGCCAATGTTCCACCCCAGGCATAATCAAGCTGCACATCTTTAAGCTGTGGAAAAATTGGTGCCATCGATCTACGCACCAAACCCGTGATATCGCGTGGAAACCTGTAGCCATAGCTTTCGCCACCGCCAAATAACAGCCGTTTATCTTCGGTCAGGCGAAAATAGTTAACAACGAATTTACTGTCAGCGACCGCATGATTGTTGCGGATCAGCGCCTCGGCGGTGGCATCGTCCAATGGTTTTGTTGCTGCGATAAAATTGTTGATCGGCATGACTTTACCCGCCACCTGACCCTGAAGATTGCCCAAATATCCGTTACAGGCCAATACGATATGCGCCGCAGAAATCGTTACCTGATCGGTCTGAATACTTGCCGGTGATCCGTGCGTTAGCGACACCACTCGCGACTTTTCAAAGATCCGGACACCGGCAGTATTAGCGGCTTTCGCCAGCCCAATGGCAAACCGCAGCGGATGAATATGCCCACCGCCCATATCCAGCGTACCACCAAAATAGGCAGGCGAACCCACCAAGTGCCGAACTTCTTCCTGGTCAATGGCTCGGATTTTTTCGTAGCCATATTCATCGCGTAACTTTGACGCATAGGCATGGCTGTCTGGGACAAATCTTTTGCGATGATCGGCGTGGATACTGCCGTTGGCGAACCCACAATCCAATTTATGTTCACAGATCAGATCACGTACCAATTGCACTGAATCCAAGGACAATTTCCACAAATCAGATGCGCGCGGCTTGCCAACCAGCGCTTCCAATTCGTCCTGATCCACCCGCTGGCCCGCACTTAGTTGCCCGCCATTGCGCCCGGATGCGCCGAACCCGACGCGGTGCGCGTCCAGCAAAACAACATCATACCCCTTTTGTGCCAGATGCAGCGCCGCAGACAGGCCGGTGTACCCTGCCCCGACGACACAAACATCGCATTTCAGATCACCAACGGCCTGCGGAAATTCCGCCATTGGCCGCGCACTGGCCGCATACCACGAAGCCGGGTACTCACCGATGCGGTCATTTGCGGTTAGAATGTCCATTTTTAACGGCACCGGGGTTCACGCAGCAGTCATCATGTTTTCGTCTTTGAGTTTTGCGTAGGTTTCATCCAGAGACCGCGCCACCCGATCAATCAGCACGTCGATATCCGATTTATCGACAACCAGTGGCGGACAAATGATCATTCGGTCACCGACAGCGCGCATCACCAGATTGTTGGCCAGACACCGGTCGCGGCACATATTGCCCGCTGCACCGTCGGGCGTTGAAAAAGCCGCACGTGACGCTTTATCGGGCGTCATCGCCACGGATGCTATCATGCCAACAATACTTGCCTGGCCCACCAGCGGATGATCGGCAAACTGGTTCCATTTTTCGGCCAGATAGGGACCAGTTTGCTGTTGAACAGTCTCTATTACGCGTTCTTCTTCCAGTATTCGCAAGTTTTCCACGGCCACTGCGGCAGCTACCGGATGGCCTGAATATGTATACCCGTGGCTAAATTCAGTGGTGGCAATAACCTGTGCAATTTGATCACTGACCACTGATCCGCCAATGGGCTGATAGCCGGAACTTAGCCCCTTAGCGATGGTCATAATATCTGGTTTGATCCCAAACGTTTGCGACCCAAACCAATTTCCAGTCCGGCCAAAACCGCAAATTACCTCGTCTGCGATCAGCAATATGTCGTGGGCATCACAGATGCGCTGGATTTCCGGCCAGTAGGTAGCGGGTGGAATAATAACGCCGCCAGCACCCTGAACCGGTTCACCGATGAACGCGGCGATTTTGTCTTCGCCAATTTGGTCAATTGCCCGTTCCAGCTGACGCGCCCGTTCTAGCCCAAATTCGTCCGGCGATTGATCGCCCCCTTCGGCGTACCAATTTGGCTGACCAATGTGGTGAATATCGGCAACCGGCAGCCCGCCTTGGGCGTGCATTGGCTGCATTCCCCCCAAGCTTGCAGAGCCGACGGATGACCCATGATAGGCGTTGTGGCGGCTGATAATGACCTTTTTATCCGGCCTCCCCAATTGCGCCCAATAGTGTCTAACAAGGCGAATATTGGTGTCATTCGCCTCGGATCCTGATCCTGCAAAGAACGTGTGATTCAAATCACCCGGCACCAGTTCCGCCAGTTTAGAGGCCAGCGCAATCGCCGGAACATGGGTGGTTTGAAAGAAGGTGTTATAATAGGGCAATTCGCGCATTTGGCGCGCGGCAACGTCGGCAAGTTCGTGGCGTCCATAGCCAATATTTACGCACCAAAGCCCGGCCATTCCGTCAAATATTTTGTTGCCATCGGAATCTTGCAAATACGAACCGTTCGCGCTGGTGATCACGCGCACGCCCGCCTCGGCCAGTTCGTTCGCGGCGGTAAACGGGTGCAAATGATGCGCCGCATCTAACGCCTGTAATTCCTCGGTCGGCAAATGATTTGAAATGGTGTCCATCGACAATCTCCTCGGGCCTGTTGGCCTACACATTCAACAGCAAATGCTGGCGTTCCCAAGGTGAAATTTCACGTTGAAATTCAACAAGTTCCGCACGTTTTATCGCCGAATACAGTTGGCAGAAATCTTCGCCCAGAACGGCGCGTAGGTCTGCGTCGGCCTGAAACACATCCAATGCTTCATCCAGATTACGCGGCAATACATCGCCCTGGTCGTAAATCTCGCCGGTCGCCTGGGGTCTTGGGTCGATTTTGTTCACCATGCCCAAATAGCCCGAAGCCAGACTTGCCGCTATGGCCAGATACGGATTGGAATCCATGCCAATGACCCGGTTCTCGACCCGGCGTGCCGCAGGCGTTGAAACCGGGATTCGCAAACCGGTGGTCCGGTTGTCAGAGGCCCATTCCAGGTTTCTTGGCGCGCTCATCCCGGCGACAAAGCGGCGATATGAATTCACAAATGGCGCCAGCAACGGCACGCAGGATTTCAGGTGTTGCTGCGAACCACCAATAAAGTGAAAGAAGGCGTCCGTTGGATCGCCCAAGGTGTCCGAAAATATACTTTTGCCAGACTTAACGCCCAGGATGCTTTGGTGAACGTGCATCGAATTGCCCGGTTCGTCGCGCATTGGTTTGGCCATGAATGTTGCAAACGTGCCATTCTTTAACGCAGCCTCGCGGATTGCCCGTTTAAAGTAAAACACCTGATCGGCCAGGTTCAGGGGCTCGCCATGCAGCAGATTGATCTCAAGCTGCCCAGCGCCGCCTTCTTGTATCAATGTATCAATTGCCAGCCCCTGAGCCTCGGCATAGCTATAAATAGTGTCTATTACCGAGCCGTGATCATCAACTGAAACCATCGAAAATGCCTGTCGGCCTGTGCTACGCCGACCAGTTCGGCCAATTGGGGGCTCGATAGGTTCGTTTGGGTCGATGTTTGGCTTGGTCAGATAAAACTCTAACTCTGGCGCAACAACAGGCTGCCATCCTTTTGCTTTGTACAATCCCAATACCCGCTTTAAAACATTGCGGGGCGCGATTGACACAGGTTCGCCGTCTCGGGTTTCAAGATCTGCAATGACCTGCAGCGTCACATCGTCAGCCCAGGGCACGGCTGATACAGTGGCCATATCGGGCCGCAAAACAATATCGTGCTCTGTCCACTGATTCTCAATTTCGTCCATATCGACGTAGCCGCCGGTGATGGTCTGATAAAACAGTGATATCGGCAGAAAGAACGTTTGGTCCGGTGAAAATTTGTAAAGTGGCATAGATTTGCCACGCGACATGCCCGCAAGATCGGGAATTATGCATTCAACTTCTTCAATTCGGCAACCCGCCTGATAGTCGGTGAATGCTTTGGGTAAAGTTTGGGCCCAATCTGGGTTTTTCTTTGAAGTCACAGGGTCACCATTCATTGATCCGAAGCCCAATGTTAGGCGACTACCGGCGGTTAGAATTTACGAACGATAATATGTTCAATCTTTTTGTTCAAATCATTTGGCTGGCACAGTATGAACTACCCGCGATCATGATTTTGATTGTAATTCTCAGCGTGATCACCGCACCATGTTTTCCGAACGCATGATCACTTGCACGTTCAAAGATGAATGCAAATCTTTGCAATGGTGAACGTGGCCCATATTATCTAACCCGTTTGTGAGAACCCGATGCCAGCAAAACCACTTAAAATCGGAATCCTTGAATGTGGCCGCCCAGTTGACGAGGTCGTCCGAAATCATGGCAGCTATCCGGAAATATTCGAAAGATGGCTGAACCCCCTAAACGGAGAATTTCAATCTTTTGCTGTTCTTGACGGCATTTTGCCAGATAATCCGATGGTCTGCGATTTATGGGTGATTACGGGCTCTCGGTTCGCCGCCTATGAAGATCACACTTGGATCCCGTTGCTGGAAACCTTTATTCGGGATTGCCGCGATGCGGGGCAGAAAATGGTGGGCATTTGCTTTGGGCATCAGATCATTGCGCGCGCGCTTGGCGGCGTGGTGGAAAAATCAGATAAAGGCTGGGGGCTGGGGGTTCATGACTACACCACATCGGGCTGGCCTGGTTTTGACAATGCGCCTTCGCCGTCATTAAAACTGCAAGCCTATCATCAAGACCAGGTTTTACGCTTACCCGATGGTGCAAAAAATATTGCCACCTCAGATTTTTGCGAGAACGCCGCGCTTTGGTATCCGGGTTTTGCACTGACGGTTCAGGGTCATCCCGAAATGTATTCTGAACTTGTGCTTGACCTTTTGGGTAGCAGTCGTTCTGCCAAACTTGGCCAGGACGTGCTGGCGAATGCCAGATTGACGGTCGGCAACGAAACAACCAGTGGCGCGTTGGCAGTATATCTGCGGGACAATATCGATTTGATCTGACGGCAAAGTCTACCTAATTTCCTGACTTCAACGCATCCGGCAATTCAACAACATCACCGATTAATGACGTGTCTGGGGCGTCTTCATTGGTGGCGTCCGGCAAATTCTGCTCAAGCGGCTCTGGGTCTTCTGGCACGGGATCGCCCACGATCAACGGCAACATTTCCGTTGATGCGGGCATTGCCACTTCACCATCAACCGGCACTTTCCAGGCCAGCGTATCAAAGCCACTGCAATTGTTGCATACCGGCGCCCAGCTGCTGTGGACGGTTTGACAGTTCCCGCACACCCATTGTGGTCCGCGCGATGCTGTTACGGCCTTTGTCAGCCAGCCGCGAACGACCGCATCGTCGCTACCTTCACCACGTTCAATCGCCGCCATAATGGCAAGCGACCGCGCGGTTGGGTCGTTTTGAACCAAATCGCCCAACGCAGTACGGGCGGCCATGTAATCCTGGGCAGCAATCTGCAGTTCAGCGTTCAACATTTTTGTCTCGGAGTGGTCGGCTGTGGTTTTTGTAATGCCCGCGAACCGCTTGATCCTAGAGACTGGGTCCTCTGCGGGCACAATGCTGGCAAACGCGGCCGCCAAATCAGGGTGGGGCTGCGCGGCCCAGGCTTTCTTTATGACCTTTGCCGCGTGGCGCGATTGCCCGGACAAAATGTAAGCTTGTGCTGCCATAACGGCAGCCGGGATCAGGTCCGGTGACAGGCGGTTTGCTTCAATCGCTGATTTGCCGGCATCTGCAGGGGACCCGTCGCGCATGATATCGCGCGCATCAGACAATGCCAGAACCGCATCGCGTCGCCTGTGCACATCGCGCGGCAACACGCCTTGGCGATGCTTTTCAGCCAGTGTTTTACGGGCGCCTTTCCAATCTTCGCCCTGCGCCTGCAAACGCAGCAACACGTCGCCGGTTTCCTCGTGGTTCGGCTTTAGCGCAAACGCCTTTTGGGCCAGTTTCATTGCGGTGTCGGTATCACCATCTTCCAGTTTTTGTTTCAGTATGCCACGCACGCCCACAAATCTTGTGCGGTCATCGGTCAACAGGCGTTTGTAAACCTCTTCGGCCTTTTTGCGGTCACCAGAAATTTCGGCGGCCTGTGCCGTGACCAGATTTGTCAGCTCGGGTCGGGACAGAAATTTTTCGGCTTTGGCCGCCTTGGACATTGCCAACTTGCCATCGCCTAAGGCAATTGCGGTCATCCCATCAGCCAGTGCTTCAAAACCTTTGCGTTCCCGATTGCGGTTAAAATAACGAGAGATCGCTGTTTCATCACCGTTTATAAACCGAACTGTTGCCACCAAAAGCGACAGCAGTTTTAGGATGATCCAAATCGCCACAACCAACAGAACGGCCACAACAGCGGCGCGCAATGGGTCAAGGTTTAGTTCAGTTTGCCCAAACGTTACCTGTACACCCCCCGAGGATTCGGCCAAATACCCTACCCCCAGTGTTAGCCCGGCAACGACTAGGATAAAGAATACAATTTTAATGAGTGACCACAACATTGCCGCGCTCTAAATTTTGCTAAGGGCGGATAATGCCGCCACTGCGTTTACCGCGTTTTGCCGTCCAGTCGCCAATTCTACCCATTGGGCCATCTGTGCCAAACCTGCCGGGGGCAGGGATTGAATTTCGGCAATAGCACCAGAAATGTCACCGGCGTTCAGCGCGGCTTCGGCCCGGGATAATATTGCGTCAGGGTCGTCGCCCGCACGGGGTTCTAACGATCGCGCGCCCAGTTGAATTCTTAGAAATGCGCCCAATTTACTAGCGGCGCTGCCGTCTGTTTGCGCCCGCGTTGCCGCAGTTAGGGATGCCCTGGCCGCAACCGGGAACTGCGCCTGCAATTCAACCAAGGTTACGACGCCAACGTCGGCAATCGTCTCCAGATCATCGGGAACGTCTACACCGCGGTCTGTCAGGTCAGATAAAGCGCCAGCAAATGCATCGCCATTGTTCATGGCTTGTTCAATCGCAGAAATTGCAATGCTGATCGGGCTGGGGCCGACGGGCTCTGGCTCTTCCTCCAGCGCGGATTGAAGCCGGGCAATTTCTGTGGTCATTTGCTTGCGAAAATCGGCCAGCTCTGCGTTGAAATTGTCAGTGGCCCCCGCCGTACCGTCTGATTGCCCAGCCGGACGGCGCTCAAGTTCTGTCAGCCGACCAAGCAGCAATTCCAACGCCTCAGACTGGGCCGTGACAAGTTTCTCGACGCCATCCAACCGGCTTTCAACACCGATGATGACAGCATTGTTTGGGTGGTCAGTGACCGCATTGCTTAGGTCGGCCACCCGGTTATCCAGTGCCGTAAGGCGTTCCGTCATCGCCGCTTCACGTCGATCCGTTGCGCTAGTATCAACGGGAACTGGCTGGGGCGATACATTTAGGAACGTTGCCGTCGCAAACCCGATACCGCCCGCAATTAGCCCGCCAGCAATCAAAGGTATCAACCCGCCCCGGCCTGTAACCGGTGGCGGATCTTCGGTGACGGGCTGTTTGGATAAGGGGATTTCATCGACCACAATGGCATCTTGGACAGCCAACATATCGTCCGGCTTTGGCCCGCTTTTGGCGGTTGTCTTTTTAGCGGTAGGTTTTTTTGCCTTTGCCACCCGACATCAGTCCTTTACTCAAATTGCCCCTGGCCGGTCAACGGCCCTAAAACTATACGTATTAGTCCCATGCAGCGGTCTCAAGTCCAGCGTTCAATTCTACCTAAGATCATCTGTTTCATTGCTGCAGAGGTTCGTTCGCTTGCGATGCTGGTCACCACTGGTTCAGGCCCAGCCCATGCTGCAAGTATTTCTTGGCTCATGGCAATTAATTCCATCGGCGCCCGGGGCCTGCACCGTAGCACTTCTGATGATAATATATCGGTGGTGCGGGGTGAAAACAGGGGAAGTAACACAGACCGGTCCCCGCGCAGGGCGGTTTGGGCGTCTGCATTTAGTTTCAACGGGATTTGTTCATAAGATACCACAAAATCAGTGTCTATTCCTAGTGAAATCAATGTTTCTGCCACCTGTCCGCGCGTATGCCTGCCCCGAAAGAACAACAGTTTTCCGTCAGGATAAGTCTGGCGAGCCACCGAAATTAATCCGTCGGCGCCGCCATTCGCTGCCATTGCCGACATGCCCATTTGTCGCGCGGCTTGGGCCGTGCGTTCACCAACTGTGATCGCCATCTTTCCAGACAGGTCCAGGCATCTGGCAGCCGCCATAACCGCATTCCGCGAGGCAAATAGCAGTGCCGTATATTGATCTATATCCACAGCGAATTCGATCGGTCGAATTTCTAGCATCGGCGAAATCAAAACATTTGCATTCTCGCCCAGCGATTGTCCAAATTCTGCCGCCTGTGCGGCGGGTCTGGTCAAAAGAACGATGGGCGCTTGGTCGGACAAGGCTTTTGCTCACGTGGTTGAATGGGCCGTCCCACGGTGTTAGCTGCGCAGGGCAACGCGTGCAACAGGGCCGATATGAACAACGCACTTATCATTCTGGGGTTGGAAAGTTCCTGCGACGACACTGCGGCGGCGGTTGTGCGCCATTCGCCCGGTCATAGCGGCAAGATCCTGTCGTCGGTTGTCATCACCCAAACTGATCTGCATGCCGGTTTTGGCGGAGTGGTACCCGAAATCGCCGCCCGCGCCCATGCAGAAACACTGGATATCGCCGTTAAACAGGCTCTAACACAAGCAAAAACACCCCTAAATCAGATTGACGCGGTTGCGGTCACTGCTGGTCCGGGGTTGATAGGTGGCGTGCTTTCCGGCGTGATGTGTGCCAAAGGAATTGCTGTTGGCGCTGGTCTACCGCTGGTCGGTATCAATCACTTGGCAGGCCATGCGCTGACACCCCGGCTGACCGATGGTTTGGATTTCCCGTACCTGATGTTGTTGGTTTCTGGCGGGCACTGTCAGTTTTTAATTGTCCAAAGCGCGGATAAATTTGAACGTCTTGGCAGCACAATCGACGACGCGCCCGGTGAAGCGTTTGACAAAGTTGCTCGCATGCTTTCCCTGCCACAACCGGGTGGCCCCGCTGTGGAAGCCGCGGCATCCAAAGGTGACCCAATGCGATTTATTTTCCCGCGGCCACTCT
>CAXMPY010000014.1:0-8932 GCA_964195275.1 uncultured Paracoccaceae bacterium | reverse complement strand
GATATGTCCTTTTCGGGTCTGAAGACCGCTGTATTGCGCGAACGAGACAGGCAATTAGGTCCAACGGGTACGTTACACGCACAGGATCGCGCAGATTTATGTGCCGGGTTTCAGGCGGCGGTTGTCGAGGTATTTGCCAGTAAGGCACGCATTGCGCTGGCCAGTATATTGGTAAAGTTTCCCACAACAACTGGGTTCGCCGTTGCCGGGGGCGTTGCATCAAATACCGCTATTCGGGGGGCGTTAGAGACTGTTTCGCGGAATTTCGACGTGCCTTTCTTCGCACCACCATTGGCGTTATGCACCGATAATGCCGCCATGATTGCGTGGGCTGGCATTGAAAGATACAGGGCCGGGCATCGCGACAATTTGACCTTAAGCGCGCGTCCCAGGTGGCCACTTGACACCCGCAACCCATCACGATTGGGTTCAGGCAAAAAGGGGGCCAAAGCATGAGCGAAATTTCGGTGTTTGGGGCCGGGGCATTTGGTACCGCGCTGGCCATTTCATTGGCCCGTGATGGGCATGCTGTATCGCTTGTGGCGCGCAACGCCTTGCACGCAAAAGCGATGGCTAAGACCAATCAAAACGAAAGCCGCCTGCCGGGTATTTCATTTCCGCCGGGTCTGACCGCCACCGCTGATCCTACAGATCCGGCGATGATTTGTCTGATCGCCGTACCGGCGCAATCTTTGGGCATGTTCATGCGTCAGCATCGCCAGGAATTTGTTGGCCGTACGATCGTCGCCTGCTGCAAAGGCGTTGATCTGGCAACCGGGCTTGGGCCGACCAGCACTATCTTGAATGCGTGCCCAACATCAGAAGCCGCCATATTGTCCGGGCCATCATTTGCAGCGGATATCGCCGCTGGTTTGCCAACAGCGTTAACGATTGCCACCCGCTCGGCTGAGACGGCCAAATTTATACAACAAACACTGTCGACCCAAACCATCAGGCTGTACCGGACTACTGACACAATTGGTGTTGAACTTGGCGGGGCGCTGAAAAATGTCATGGCCATTGCGGCCGGCATTACCATAGGGGCCGGCCTTGGTGAAAGCGCGCGTGCCGCGTTGATGGCGCGAGGGTATGAAGAGCTAAAACGCTATGCAACAGATGCAGGTGCTTTGGCTGACACATTGTCAGGCTTATCCGGTTTTGGCGATCTGGTGTTGACCTGCACTTCAGAGAAATCGCGAAATTTTGCCCACGGTGTTGCGCTTGGGCGCGGTGATTTAATTGACCCTAACATCACGGTCGAGGGCAAATCGACCGCGCTTGCCATTGCCACGCAATCTAAAACCCGCGACATTGACATGCCAATAACCAACACGGTCGCGGGGGTATTATCCGGCGAACTTGCCATTCAGCACGCAATTCGTACGCTTTTGTCGCGCCCTCTGACGAAGGAATAAGTAAAATGCAATACTGGCTATTCAAATCCGAAGCCTCAACCTGGAGCTGGGAACAACAACTTGCCAAGGGCGAGGTGGGTGAAGAATGGGATGGCATTCGCAACTATCAGGCGCGCAACAATATGCGCCTGATGGCATTGGGTGATCTTGGGTTCTTTTACCTGTCGCAAAACGAAAAAGCGGTGGTTGGAATTGTCGAAGTTTGCGCCCTGATCCACCCGGACAGTACGATTGACGATGACCGCTGGGAATGCGTTGACGTTATGGCGGTAAAATCCGTGCCAAATCCGGTGACACTGGCGACGTGCAAAGCGACACCGGCGCTTGCCGATATGGTTCTTGTGAACAACACGCGCCTGTCCGTACAGCCGGTATCAAAAACTGAATGGGACATCGTTTGCAAAATGGGCGGGCTATAACCTGATGTGATGGTTGGGTCTGTTTTGTAGTCTATTCACAGCAATTTGGGGGTAAATTATGGAATTTCTTGCAGTATTGGCCGCCGCCGCGGGCGCTTATGCGTTTGGCGCGTTTTGGTATATGACAAACGGAAAACGCTGGATGGAAGCCGCCGGAATTACCAAAGAACAGATTGGTGGTGGTGCCGGGAAAAACCCGGGGCCATTCATCCTTAGTGCGGTAATGGTCATTCTTGTGGCGGGGATGATGCGCCATGTGTTTGGCATGGCTGGTATTGATGGATTTGCAAAAGGTTTTCTTTCGGGCCTTGGGTTGGGTCTGTTTATCGTGACGCCCTGGATCGCAACAAACTATGCCTATTCAATGCGGCCGCGCGCATTGACGCTAATTGACGGCGGCTATGCCACAATTGGCTGCACAATCATCGGATCGTTTTTGGGGTTGTTCTACATAAAATGGAGGGCCCCAACCCCTCGGGACCCTCCGTACCCACGTGTTCCCAAGCCACCACACGCGTTCAAATAAGGCCCCGGCCATACTGGTCGGTTAGTCACTACGTTAAGCGAGCTACCGATTCCGTGCAATTATTTAGTGCTTAGAATTCCAATCAAATCTGCGCGAGATCTTGGCTATTTCGTTTACCAAAACACATAGCGCCCGCCCAGTTAACGGGCGCTATCCGGTGCAAGATCAATGATTTAGCCGTAAACAGATTCTTTTCCGAAATGTTTTGTCAGCATGTAATATACCACGGCGCGGTATTTATTACGCTCGGACCGCCCATAAGTGTCCAGAGCTTTGTTGATTACGTCCATCAGGCCCGGCCCGTCCGGCAGGCCCAACTTTTTCACTAAAAAGTTCTGTTTGACGGTTTCCAGCTCGTGTTCCTGGGTCGCTGCAACGGTCGAGGCGTCAGCATTATAGATCGCGGGCCCACATCCAATGGTCACCTTTGTCAAAAGGTCCATATCAACGCTCATCCCACATTTATTCTTTGGATCGTCGGCATATTGCGCGATCAAGTCATCTCTTTTACCCATTGGTAGTCTCCATGCTGTTTTCAGTAAATCTCTGACAATTGGTCGGTATTGGGGTGTTCACGGCGCGACTATTAAGCGCCGAGCACGCCAATACAAAGGGAAAATAACCGCATAGATTCCCCGCAAACGGGAAACCGACAATTAGATTGTGGCAAATTGTCTGAAGATCGGTATCAATATCGGTAATGTTCCGGCTTAAAGGGCCCGTCAGGGTCTACCCCGATATAAGCGGCTTGTTCGGGATTAAGTTCTGACAACCTCACACCAATCCGATCCAAGTGCAGGCGCGCAACTTTTTCGTCCAGATGTTTGGGCAGAATATACACTTGGTTTTTATACTCATCACCCTTGGTCCATAATTCGATCTGCGCCAGAACCTGATTGGTAAAACTGGCCGACATCACAAACGAAGGATGTCCAGTGGCGTTTCCAAGGTTCAACAGCCTGCCTTCCGACAGCAGAATGATCCGTGACCCAGACGGCATTTCGATCATATCAACCTGTTCTTTGATATTGGTCCACTTGTGATTTCTTAGCGAAGCCACCTGAATTTCATTGTCGAAATGGCCAATATTGCCGACAATTGCCATATCTTTCATTTCGCGCAGATGTTCGATGCGGATGACATCTTTGTTGCCGGTGGTGGTGATAAAGATATCGGCGCTGTCCATCACATCTTCTAGGCGTACAACTTCATAACCATCCATTGCGGCCTGTAGGGCGCAAATAGGGTCTATTTCGGTGACCTTTACCCGTGCGCCAGCACCAGACAACGATGCCGCACAGCCTTTGCCAACGTCGCCATAGCCACAAACCAACGCAACTTTTCCGGCCATCATTGTATCTGTGGCGCGGCGAATTCCATCAACCAGCGATTCTTTGCAACCGTATTTATTGTCAAATTTCGACTTTGTAACACTGTCGTTCACGTTGATCGCCGGGAACGGCAGTAGCCCTGCATTCACCAATTCGTACAAACGATGCACACCAGTTGTGGTTTCCTCAGATACGCCCTTGATCGCGTCACGTTGGGCCGTGAACCACCCAGGGCTGGACGCCATGCGCTTTTTGATCTGGGCAAAAATCGCTTCTTCTTCTTCGGACGTCGGTACATCCAGAAGCCCGGTTTCACCAGCTTCGGCGCGCGCGCCCAACAGTATATACAGCGTCGCATCGCCGCCATCGTCCAGGATCAGATTGCAGGTGCCTTCCTCGAACTGAAAAATACGGTCCTGATAATCCCAGTGTTCAACCAACGACTGGCCTTTAATGGCAAATACAGGCGTTCCTCCGGCGGCAATCACGGCAGCGGCGTGATCCTGTGTGGAAAATATGTTGCAGGATGCCCAGCGAACTTCGGCGCCCAGCGCAATCAGTGTTTCGATCAGGCACGCGGTCTGAATTGTCATATGCAATGACCCAGCAATGCGCGCGCCCTTCAGCGGCTTGCTTTCACCGTATTCATCACGCAGCGCCATCAAGCCCGGCATTTCGGTTTCCGCGATACTTAGTTCCTTCTGGCCAAATTCAGCCAGGGATATATCCTTAACGATGTAATCTTGCGCCATGCGGGCAAATCCTTCTGCAACGGTGTCGCAGGCGCATACCATCTGATCGGGCAGCGAGCAACGAAGGATCACAAGATTTTAACCGGCGACGCCCTGTTTGGCTTGCAGATCAAATTTGTGCCAATTTTTGCCTGTTGCAACGACACAGCTGATACCATTTGGCTTTGTTATCAAAACCGTAAAGCTGCCGGTATCTTGCGCGCTCCAGACTTCCAACAAGAGCTCAGGCCCCTGTAGCCCTATGGAATCAAGGCTTTCATTATATCGGTCTGCTAAAGTCTGAACCAGGTGTTCGCGGGTTTGGCAGCCGGGAACAGCCTGGGCGTGAACGGGTGGTGCAAGTGCAACCATGCCGAACACCAAAGCGGACGAAAGGGTACGTTTAAACACAGCGAACTCCTCTTGATGTCAGGGGCGTCCGCCATTGGGCGGATCGCCCGGTGTTTGGTCCTATCTGGCGACTAAACAATCCAAACTTGTCAAAAACCCGCGCTTTTGTTTGCTTTTTTTGTGCCGAAAGCCAAAAATTGCATCGACTTGGCGATCCGGATGGTTCAAGTCGTTGAAAAGGGTGGGGAAATGGCAGCGCGCGCGTGGCAAAGAATGTTATCGGGACGCAGGTTGGACTTGCTGGACCCCACACCTTTGGATATCGAAATTGAAGATATTGCGCGCGGTCTGTCATTTCAGGCGCGCTGGAATGGGCAGACAATCGGCGATTTTCCGTATTCAGTCGCAGAGCATTCGTTGTTGGTTGAACAGATCTTTTCGCAAACCAATCCCAAGGCTGCGACGCGTTGGAAGTTGGCCGCGTTGCTGCATGATGCGCCTGAATACGTGATTGGTGACATGATCAGCCCGGTCAAGTCAGCGGTCGGGCCGGGCTATGGCGCATTGGACGACAGGCTGATGGCGGCAATTCATTTGCGGTTCGGACTCCCGGCGCAAATGCCCGTGCAAATTAAGAGACAGATCAAAAAGGCCGACAAAACCAGCGCCTGGCTGGAAGCTGTGCAGATTGCCGGGTTTTCAAAAACAGAGGCAGATCGGCTGTTTGGCAGACAAAACTATAGTCTAGTAAAGGGATTTTCGATCAAATTACGCGCACCCGTGGATGTTCGGGCTGATTTTGTAGCCCGCCATGACGAACTGCTTTTAGCCCTTGAAAACTAGAGTTTCCGTTCGACCGGCTGCAATTGGTGACGTTTCCGATATGGTCCATTTGCTTAATGAAATAATTGCGGCAGGTGGCACGACCGCTCATCAAACGGCGTACACATCCGATAAGTTTCGTCGCGACTATATTGACGCTGATATGCTGATTTCCTGCACGATCGCAGAACATGAAGGCGCTGTGCTTAGGTTCCAATCGCTGGAATGGTCCAATCCTGATTGGAATGATCATTTTGCTTTGCCCGTTAACTGGGGCGTAGTTGCCACTTTCACGCGGCTTGGCGAATCGGGTCGTGGCGTTGGAACGGCCCTATTTGCGGCCACAAAAATTGCCGCGTTATCTGCCAAAGTGAAAACCATCGATGCGACAATCCGCGCCGACAATACTGGCGGGCTGCGGTATTATTCAAAAATGGACTTTGTTGACTACGCTGTCTTGAAAGGTGTGCCGCTGGACGACGGACACCCGGTGGATCGGATCAGAAAACAATTTGATCTCTGAGCCCTTAAATTTGGCATCAGCGTGGGCTGCGTTTTGCCAGTATCCGCTGCAAAGTCCGGCGATGCATGCTTAGGCGGCGGGCTGTTTCGCTGACATTACGATCACACAGCTCGTAGACGCGCTGGATATGTTCCCAACGCACACGGTCCGCTGACATCGGGTTATCGGGTGGTGGTGGCAAGTCATCACCTGTGGCCAGCAGGGCATTGGTGATGTCATTTGCATCCGCCGGTTTTGACAAATAATCCGTGGCGCCAATTTTAACCGCAGCCACCGCAGTGGCGATAGCGCCGTATCCGGTTAGCACAACAATGCGGCTATCCGGGCGTTTTGCACGAATGGCTTCGACGACATCCAAGCCATTGCCGTCCTGCAGCCGCAGGTCAACCACGGCATAGGCGGGTGGTCGGGCCGCCGAACTTGCTTTTCCGGCAGCAACCGAACCCGCCATTTCTGGCTCAAACCCACGTTTTTCCATCGCCCTTGCAAGCCGTTTCAGGAATGGTTCGTCGTCATCCACCAACAACAAGGACTTGTCATTTCCCAGATCGGGCTTGCCAGTATCTGTCATCGCAATTCGCTCCAAACTTACGCTGTCAAATATTGTCGTGATTCCTGTTCGTCAACATGCTAACCAGACGCGTTCAGATAACATGCGGCGGTTTCAGCAATTTGTTCGGCGCTGGCTTCCCGGCGAAAAAATTCTTCAACCCCAAATCCGGGCAGAACCAGATACGAAAACGTTGAGTGATCCATCAGATAAAAGTCGTCGCCGTCTTGTCTTTTGAAATAGGTCTTGTAGGCCAAAGACGCCGCTTTGATTTGTGCCGGCGTCCCCGTCAAACCAAGCATATCTTCGTGCAGGTAATCTGTGTATTCCGCCAAAACTTCTGGGGTGTCACGTTCCGGGTCTATGGATATGAAAACCGGCCTGATATCAAAACCGTCGGCCTGTAAAATGTCGATCGCCTCGGCATTTCGGGCGACATCCAACGGGCAGACATCAGGGCAATATGTATAGCCAAAATAGACCAACGCCGGGCGCGTGAAAATTTCGGCGTCTGTAACGGCCAACCCGGTTTCGTCGATTAAGGACAGGGGGCCGCCAATGCTGCCTGCGCCGCCAGCGATCGCGCTGGCGCGACAGCTTGAAAACGTGTCATCAGATTTATTTGCAGTCACCAGCCAAAATCCGGCCGCCATAACCGATAGCACCGTAACGGCGCCCGCTGCCATAAATTGTTTATTGCGATCCATCAATTTCGGTCTCCTCGAACAAGGGCGCATTGATCCCCCGGAATGGGGTCGCTAACAAGGGGCTACCTTGACGCAGCCAGATCGGATGCAACCCTGATGGCAATACCCGTAGCAGATTTTCAAACCGAAGAAAGGCGCTCGAACTGGGTACGGTTGCGAACGCTTACGGTTTTGCGCTGGATCGCAATTTTGGGGCAGGTCGCGGCCATTCTTGTGGCCCAGCAGGTTTTTGAACTCGATTTAAATTTGGGCTTTTGTTTTATGGCCATTGGCGCTGCAATCGTTGCCAATTTATTCGCGATATTTTTGTACCCTGAAAGCCGCCGTTTGTCCGAACGCGAAGTTGCGTCAATATTGATATTTGACCTGGCGCAGCTTGCGGCATTGTTGTTTCTGACAGGGGGCCTGCACAACCCATTTGCCCTGTTGATTCTGGTGCCAGTCACAATTTCGGCAACGGCCCTAAGAACTGGCCCGACCGTAATTGTCGGGGCAACGGCAATTGCAACAACGACTGTTTTGTTGTGGTTTCATCTGCCGCTGAAAACCGTGCAGGGTGAATATTTGCGAATGCCACAAATTTTTGTATTTGGGTTCTGGTCCGCTATCGTGATCGGCGTCGGGTTCTTGGGGGCCTATGCCCGCCGGGTAACATCTGAAATTAATTCAATGTCCGCGGCGTTATTGGCGGCCCAAATGGCGTTGGATCGCGAACAAAAGATATCTGATCTGGCTGGTGTTGTCGCCGCGACAGCGCATGAATTGGGCACGCCGCTGGCAACGATCAAACTGGCCAGCAGTGAACTAATTGACGAACTTGAAAAAGAACCCGGATTACGCGAAGACGCCCAGTTGATCTATGACCAGGCCGATCGGTGTCGCCGCATTTTGCAATCAATGGGTCGCGCTGGCAAAGATGATCTGCACGTTCGTCAGATCCCGTTAAGCACCCTGTTGGTCGAAGCGGCAGAGCCGCACAAAGATCGTGGCAAAGAATTGGTGTTTTCACCGGCATTAGAATCCGGTCGAAACGAATTACCCCCCATCGTGTGGCGCCGCCCAGAAATAATACATGGCCTAAGAAGCCTGATCCAAAACGCGGTCGATTTTTCAATCACCACTGTTTGGATCGACGCCCACTGGAACGACGCAAAGATAACGGTTCGGATTGTTGATGATGGTGCGGGATTTCCCGCCCAGGCCATTGGCCGCATAGGTGACCCGTTCGTCAGGTTCCGGCACAAAACCGCAGATCGTGTCAAACGTCCCGGATATCAGGGCATGGGCCTTGGTTTGTTTATTGCCAAAACTCTGTTGGAACGATCGGGTGCAAAATTGACATTTGCAAACGGGCGCGACAATTTTGTGCAAAAACCAACGCCAGGGCAAAAATGCGGTGCGATTGTTGAAGTAGAGTGGGGCAATTCAGATATCCGCCCCGATCCGGCGCAATCTGGCAAAGGGTTGGGTGAAAACGAGCAAGTGCAGGCATAATACGTTTGGTTAATCATCGGTTAACCTAAATGAATCAATCATCAACCGGGATTCAAAATCTGG
>CAXMPY010000013.1:0-23926 GCA_964195275.1 uncultured Paracoccaceae bacterium | reverse complement strand
GCCTCCATGCCGATGCGCGCGGGAAAGGTCGTAAAGCTGAACGAATAATTGTCCAGCATCAGGTCCATATCACCCCAGTTCAGCGCGAAGGCTTCAATCCGCAGCCGAATTTCCCCTGGCCCCGCAGTCTGAACATCGCATTCACGCAAATTAAGACCCTTGAAGCCTGAATATTCATTGATGATCCATTCCCGTGCCATAACCGCCCCCCGCTATGTCGCCGGAACGATGATGCGCCCGCCAAAGATTTCACCGGTATCAAACGCGCCGATTTGTTCGATTTCATCTTCTGGTGGCGCTTCGCATGACCACCTGCGCGAAGGTTTCCAACCGCAATCGCGTTTCAGCAATGCACCGTATTCGGCCCGTTTCAGCGCAGCGATCGACGGGTCAATTACTGGTACACCAAGCTCTTCCTCGACGTTCTTGTAAAAACCGACTTCCATGGTGCAGCCAAGGATTATCGCCTCGGCGTAATCCTGTTCCACCGCCTTTTTACCGGCCTGGAAAAGGCGACTTTCGGTGCGCTCGTGGTCTTCCTGAAACTCGGTCACGCCCAGATCCACATGGTAAAATCCCGACAATCTGTCCCGGTGCCCCAGGCGATGAACGGTTTCCTGCATCTGATGCACCCATTTACGCCGCCCGACTACAATGCCGAAACGATTGGACAGGCTGGCGGCGATTTCGCACGATGCGTGACAAGGGGCCGTGACGATCATGTCTCCCGAAACTTCCTGAGCCTCACTCAGGCCGGTGTCATAGAAACATCCGATCGCCAGTGCGTCGAAGCCTTCGCGCGCAGCGGCGCGCGTCGCCCGGATAATGCCCGATATGACCATGCCTTCATAGCTGCGGTACTCGATATGGGAAAAGTTACCGCCTGCATCCGGGAGCGAAGTGATGTGAACTTCGGTTCCTGGCAGCTTGTAGTCCCGGGCCATTTGCGCAAATAATTCATCATGGGCGGCACGGTGCGCTACCGGGCTGAGATACATTATTTTGACCATTTGGTTTCCTCGCTAGGATGGTGTGCCATAAACCTCTTGGGCACGTTTATTAGTAAGAATGCCGTTGCGGATGTCGCGCGCCACGGCTTCAGGGTCCCGGTTTTTCGGGTCGCCATGTCCGCCGCCGCACGATGTCACCACACGGATCAAGTCGTCGCGGTTCACCGTTAATCCCGATACGAAGGAATAGCGCTCTTCGCTGCCGTCGACTTTGATCACCTCGACGTAGTTTCCAGAGCCCTCAACGCCACCTTCCAGCGCCCATGGTTTGACTTTGGATCGGGTGTAGCCCGCCGTCAAAAACCCGTTATCTGCGCGCACACGGTATTCGAGCCGCAAGCCACGCCCGCCGGTGAATTCACCTTCACCGCCCGGTTCAGTGTTCAGCGCCATACTGTCCACGAACAGCCCATTTCGGGCTTCTGATATTTCGGCCGGTGTGTTGTAGGTCTCGCCGTGGAAACCTGAGAAAATGCACGGGTTTCCTTCGTGACCTTCCCACGCACCCCAGCCACCGATCTGCGGCTCTATCACAGTGTATTGACGCCCGGTGTCGGGGTGCGTACCACCGACAAATGTTCCGGCGATGGTTGAAAAATGTCCAGCCGGCAGGCGTTCGGGCACGTGCGGGGCCAAACAGCGCCAGATCAGGTCGTAGACCCGCACCTCGGTTTCAAAATAGAACCCGATTGCAGCCGGTTCCTCTGCGTGAAAAACCGACCCTTCGCGGGTTAGCACCTTCATCGGCCGGAACGAGCCGTCATTAGCAGGTGTGTCCGGGTCAGTCAGAGATTTGAACACCATCTGGGCGCAGACCACGGTGCCGTCACGGCTGGTGTTGGTCGGGCCCAAGTCCTGATCGGGGTTGTCCCGCAAATCGACGGTGAATTCATCATCGGTGATAGTGATTTTCACGTTATAGACACGCCCGTCATCCTGATCCTCGGACAGTTCAAACGTGCCCTTTGGCAGCTTTTTAAGTTCTGCCTTGGCGCTGGCCTCGCCGAAATCCATGAAGCTGTCCATAGCCTTGCAAAAGGTAGACACTCCGTATTTTTCGGCCAGTTCTTCCAGCCGTTTCGCCCCCACCCGGACTGAGGCAATGGCCGCCCAGACGTCCCCCAGCAAATAGTCCGGCATACGCGAGTTCACCGTGATGATGTCCATCACAGCCTGCTCGGTCACACCTTTGCTGATCAGCTTAACCGCAGGCAGGCGCAGACCTTCCTGAAATATCTCGGTCGCGTCGCCGCTAAGTGAGCCTGGCGCCATGCCCCCTACATCGGAATTATGGGCGATATTTGCTGACCACGCGATTAGTTGTCCATCAGCAAAGACTGGCATCGCCAGCACAAGATCGTTCAGATGGGTAACCCCACCGTGGTAGGGATCATTGGTGATGAAAACGTCGCCCGGGTTGATCTCGCCAGTTTTGTTGAACTTTTGCAACATCACTTGAACCGACTTGTCGAGCACACCGATAAAGGCAGGTATACCCGCGCCGGACGACGCAATCCGCCCCTCGGCGTCAGTAATTCCGGTGCCCATATCCAGCACCTCGTAAATGATGCTCGACATCGCCGTTTTGCGCATGGCTGCGAACATTTCGTCAGCGGCGGCTTGCAGTGAATTCTGGATAATTTCGAGCGTGATCTGGTCGTTTGATTGGGTCATCAGTTGCCCCTCAGCTGTTCAGCGTGATGTGAATGTTGCGAAAAGCGTCGATATTGACCGCATTGGCAGGATGAACCACCACCGTCGAGCCGCTGTCCTCAATGATCGCGGGCCCGGGAAAAGCCATGCCGGGTGCCAGCATTTCCCCGTCATAAATCGCCGCGACGTGTTTTCCTTCCAGCGCATAATCGACCTCGCGTTCACCCTTCAGCGCGCTGACGGCATCTGTGTCGCCAAGTTTTTCAGGCAACATCTCCAGCTTGCCCACCTCGGCTTTGGCGACCAGATGGATGCCGACCATTTCAACCGGTGCTTCCAGCCGGTAGGTGTATTCACGTTCATATGCCTCGTGAAAATCTGTTGCGATGCCGGACAGGACCGCGTCGGTGATTGCGTCACCTGACAACAGGACTTCGGTGGTATGTTCCTGATTTTGGTAGCGGAATTTCCCGTAGCGCAGAAATGTAATCTTGTCCGCCTCGACTCCTTCTTCGGCGAACGTGGCTGATGCCTTGGCTTCGGCCTCGGCGAAAACGCCTTCAATTTCGGCAGCTGCCCCTTCGCTCAGATCAACCAGATGGGTGACAAAATAATCGCGCCGCAGGTCCGACATCATCATGCCCCAGGCAGAGAACACTGCCGCCGCTGCAGGCACCACCACCTTTTTCACCTGTAGTTCCTGCCCCAGCGCCACGGCATGCATCGCCCCACCGCCACCAAAGGCCAGCAGGGTAAAGTCGCGCGTATCAAAGCCCCGGTTCAGTGACACCAGTTTCAGGGCGTTAACCATGTTGTTGTTGGCGATGCGGACAATGCCCTCGGCGGCCTCGGCGGCACTAACGCCCAACTTGTCACCAAGCGCTGTGATGGCTTTCTCAGCCGCTGCCATATCGGCGTCAATCTCGCCGCCGCAAAAGTAATCCTTGTTGATCCGTCCCAGCCAGAGGTTGGCGTCCGTTGTCGTGGCCTCGTGCCCGCCCTTGCCGTATGCCGCCGGCCCCGGCAGCGCGCCCGACGATTGCGGACCCACATGCAATTTGCCAAAATCATCGACCCAAGCAATTGAGCCACCACCATTGCCGATTTCGACCAGATCGACCACAGGCACCATGATCGGATAGCCTGCCGATTTGCGCGAGCGTTCGATCCAGTAATCAGTCATGATCCGCACTTCGCCATTTTCGATCAGCGAACATTTCGCGGTGGTGCCGCCAATATCGAGCGCCAGCACGTTTGGTTCTCCGATCAGCTTTCCCAGCTCTGCGGCGCCCCAAAACCCCGAGGCCGGGCCGCTTTCAACCATGGTGATCGGCGTTTTTGACGTGGCCTCAAGCGAATCCACACCGCAGTTGGACTGCATAATATAGGGGCTGCCCGTAAAGCCCCGGGATTTCAGACCCTCATTCAACCTTGCCAGATAGCGCGCCGCAACCGGCTGCACGTAGGCCGACAACACGGCCGTGTTAGTGCGTTCGTATTCACGCCATTCGCGGGTGATCTGATGCGACGACACTACAGAAACTTTGGGCCAGAGCCGGGTAACTTCGGCAAGCGCAGCCTCTTCGTGGCTGGTATTGGCGTAGGAATGCAAAAAGCAGATCGCCACCGCTTTTACGTCGTTTTCCCTGAAGCCGTTCAGAATTTCCGGTAGGTCCGTCAGATCGAGCGGGGTGTGTTCTTTGCCGGTATAAGTCATCCGCCCCGGCAGTTCGGCGCGCAGGTAGCGCGGCACAAACGGCGCAGGTTTTTCGTAATGCAGATTGAAAAAATCGGGCCGGTTGCCACGGGCTATTTCCAGCGTGTCGCGAAAGCCTTTGGTGGCAATCAGTCCAACAGTCACCCCTTTGCGTTCCGTCAGCGCGTTGATCACCACGGTGGTGCCGTGGGCCAGAAAATCCACCTCACCCGGATCGACACCGCCCTTGTCCAGCACGTTCAGAACGCCGGTTTCAAAATTCGGCGGCGTGGTGTCGGTCTTGGCGGTGATCACACGGCTGGTACCGGTTTCAGTATCGGTTTCAAAGCACACTAGGTCGGTGAATGTGCCACCCACATCGGTGGCCACGCGGCGGGTGATCTTACCCATGGTTCTCTCCTTGGTTTCGGACGCTTTCAGCCAGCAAAAAGGCCAGCGTTCCAGCGGTTTTCAGGTTATCGGCAGCGGCCAAGCGTTCGGGCGTATAATGCCCAGCGTCGTGCAAGCAATTTAGCGTGCCGCGCAGTTCGCCTTTAATGACAATCGGCAGGTTCAGGCAGCTTTCACAACCCAGTGATTTGATCAATGCATGATCCGGAAAAACCGCAGCGATTTCCTCAATCGTGTTGGCGACAAAGGTTTCATGGCGGCCATCGACAATATCTGACCAGTCGTTTTGCATACGCGGCTTTTCACCCATGATCGGGTAGGCCTGTGGCATATTGGTATAGCTGCGCCATGCCACATCGCGGCGATGATCCACTTCCATCAGGGTGAACAGCTTTACCCCGATTGTGTCCTGCACCAGTTGCTCCAGAGCCTGGAATGTGGTCTCCGGCTGGTTGTTTGGGTTTGCCACGGCTGCGGCCATATCGGTCATGGTGTTTCCTCGCTTGCCAACCTGTTGCGCAGGCGTAGTTCTTCCGGAGCAACCACTGGGACGGCCCCGATTAATTGTCTGGTATAGGCTTGTTTTGGCGTTTCAAAAATTTCGCGGGTCGGGGCGCATTCAACCAGTTGGCCGGATTTGAAAACCGCAACCCTGTCAGCCACATTGCGCACCACTGACAGATCGTGGGTTATGAACACATAACTAAGCCCCTTGTCACCACGCAGATCGTTCAACAGCCGCAATACTCTGGCCTGCACCAACACATCCAACGCCGATGTGGGTTCATCCAGCACCACCAAACGCGACTGACACGCCAAGGCACGCGCAATCGCGACCCGCTGACGCTGCCCCCCCGACAGGGCCGCAGGCGCGCGTCGGCGATAGTCCGGGGGCAGACCGACCTCTTGCAGTGCCTGCTCTACCAGGGACCAGCGATCAGATTTGGCGCCGATGCCATAAACATCCAGACCCAAACGAACCGACGCCCCGACCGAGCGTTTCGGGTTCAGCGAAGACAACGGATTTTGCTGCACCAGTTGGATGGCTTTGCGGTGTTCAAGGGCGCGCCGCGCTGGCAGCAATTCCCCGTCAAACCATATTTCACCGCCACTTTGGCCGAACACGCCCAGAATCATGTTGGCGAGCGTGGTTTTACCCGATCCGCTTTCTCCTACCACCGCCAGACATTCACCGGGGAAGACGTCAAAACTGACATCGCGCACCGCGTGCACCGCCTGATCGCCGCTGCCAAATGTCTTGCTGATGTTTTTCAAGGACAGGATCGGAGTCATGTCGCGCCCCCGTCATGGATGACCATCGGGTCAAGAAAAGCCGTATCAACATCGTCAATGTCAGGAATACCGCCACCGGTAATGCGCGGCACCGCCGCCATCAAAGCTCGCGTATAGGCGTGGCTAGGATTATCAAAAATCGCCGCTGTAGGTCCATGTTCCACGATCCGACCGCGATAAATCACATAGACCCGGTCGGCAAATTCCCGCACCACCCCCAGATTATGCGAGATGAAAAATACCGCCGTGCCGCTTTGTTCCACCAGATCATGCATCAGCTTCAGCGTCTGTGCCTGCACGGTGACATCCAGCGCTGTGCCCGGTTCATCCGCGATCAGCAGCGATGGCTCATTTGCCAATGCCATGGCGATCACCACCCGCTGGTTCATCCCCCCCGAAAGCTGAAATGGATAGGAATTCAGCACCCTCTCGTGATCATGGATCGACACCGAATTAAGCAATTCAGCGGCACGGGCGTTGGCGGCGGCATCCGACATTTTCGCATCGCGCCGCCGCAGCACCTCGGCGAACTGGGTTTCAATTGTGAAAACAGGGTTCAGCGACGAGGTCGGATCCTGAAAAATTATCGACATCGCCGTGCCACGCAAATCGTGCCACTGGCTGGCGGACAATTTATTGAGGTCTCGCCCCTCAAATTCCAGCCCGCCCTGCACCTTCGCTGTGCGCAACTCTTGCAAAATACCCAGCACGATCCGCGCCGTTACGGATTTGCCCGAACCGCTTTCCCCCACCAGTGCCACTCGTTCACCGGCGCGAATATTCAGTGATATGCCGTGCAGCACCTCGGTCACACCAGTATAGCCGCGAAAGCGCAGGTAGAGATCGCTGATTTTCAGCACATCGCTCATTGATCGGCCCCGAATATTTCGCGCAGCGCATCGCCGATCAGGTTGAAACCGAACACCGCCACCAGAATGGCCAGTCCGGGAAATACGGTCAGCCACCAGCTATCGGGCAAATAACGGGCACCTTCTGCCACCATTGAGCCAAGATCAGGTGTCGGGGGCTGCACCCCAAGACCAAGGAATGACAAGGAAGACACGATGATAATTACAAAGCCCATATCAAGGGTCATCTTGGTGATGATTGCCGGCAGACAATTGGGCAGGATTTCACGAAAGGTGATGTGAAAGGTAGAGGCCCCAATAACTTCAGCGGCCAACACATAGCCCTCTTCGCGTTCGGACCGGGCAATGTTGTAGACCAGCCGCGCATACCACGGCCACCACATGACGGTAACGGCCAGCATCGCGTTCAGCAACGTGGGTTCCAACACCCCCATCATGGCAATGGCCAACACCAGCGGCGGGATCGAAAGGAACACATCCGTAAGGCGCATCAGCACGAACTCGAACTTGCCCCCCAAGTACCCGGCGAGCAATCCAACCACCGTCCCCACAGGCGTGGCAATCGCCAGCACCACCACCCCAAGGATCAGCGAAATCCGGTACGCATAGATCACCCGACTGAACAGGTCGCGCCCGACCAGATCGCTACCAAATATGTTGCGGCTGGTCGGGGGCTTGTTGAAATGCACAAAATCAATCACCGCGCCGCGATGGTCCGGAAACGGCGCAATGAAATCGGCAAAGACTGCCAGAATGAGAACCAGCAACACCAGAATGAGGCCCAGCAGCGACAGCGGGTTACGCAGCAGGATAACAATCATACGTTTCATGTGGAGCCCCGCTCGGAATACCGGATGCGTGGGTTCAGGAATGCGATCATCAAATCGACGATCAGGTTTACGATCAGGAAAGTGGCCGAGATTATCAGCACTGTCCCAATGATCGCGTTCAGATCCTTGCGCAGGATCACCGCAACCCCGTAGCGTGACAGGCCGGGCCAGGCGAACACCGCCTCGACAAGAAACGCGTTGCCCAGCATAGCGGCAAAATCGAGCCCAATGATGGTCAACGACGGGATCAGCGACGGCTTGAACGCAAACTTGTTAGCGATGCGGCGGGCCTTGAAGCCATAGGCCTGCGCCATCTCAATATAGGGTTTGTCATAGGTTTCGACCATATTGGCGCGGGTCAGTCGCGCCGCCTGCCCTATGCCAGATAATGCCAGCGCAAAGGCAGGCAGGATGATATGGCTCAGCGCGTCGCTAAAGGCCGAAAAATCGCCCGCCAGCAAGGTATCTATCAGTAAAAATCCGGTAAACCGCTGGATTTCATAGCTGTCTGATATCCGTCCGGCGATGGGGAAAATCGGCAAATAGAACGCAAATACAAGCATCAGGATCACCGCCCACACGAAACTGGGCGCAGACACCCCGAGCAGGGATAAAAGTCTGATAACATGATCAGGCCAGCGCCCCCGGTAACGGGCCGACCAGATGCCAAGCGGCAGACCGATCCCGACCATCATAACCCCAGCGAAAAATACCAACTCAAGCGTGGCTGGCAAAAACTGGGCGATGTCTTGAGTCACCGGCCGGTTGGTATAAAGTGAAACCCCCAGATCACCACGCGACAGGTCCGACAGGAAATAGCCGTATTGCACAAAGATTGAATCGTTCAGGTGCAGAGTTTCGCGCAGCTTGTCGATCTGTTCAACGGTCGCATTCGGCCCCAGTGCAATGCGCGCCGGATCGCCCGGAATGATCCGGGCAATGCCGAAAATCAGCATCGAAACGCCAACAAGCACGATAAAAGAGATACCGAGCCGGTTGAGCAAAAGGCGAAACACAGGGGGCATAGGGATTTTCCAGAAAAGCCGGCGCCCAGACACGGAGGTCAGGCGCCGGTTGTATCCTGTTTATTCAGTCACTTGCATCAGACGGAAGCTAAAGCCCATTCCGTCCAACCCAAACGCCTGGCTGGCATCGGTTAACGCCGGTGCCGTCACGCGGTCACTGGCGGCAAACACCGACTGGCGATCAAAGGCATAGATCGTTGGTGCAATTTCCATCAGCCGTGCATTGAGCATGGTATAGGCTTCCTGACGTCCCTCGGCCGTGGCGGCGTTGCGCCCGGCGTCAAGATATTCGTCAACACTGGCGTCGCTAAGGTATTCCGGCGACTGCCATGTGCCCGGTGTGGACGAATGGTACATCCCATAAAGCAGCGTGTCCGGGTCGCCGGTTACGGCATTCACGAACAGCTGGCTGATATGGGGTGTATTCTCAGGCTTGGCCACGGCTTCGGTGAACAAGGCCCATGGAAGTTTCTTGATATGAGATTTCACACCAAGTGCGGTCAGGTTTGACTGCATCAGCAAGGCCAGACGTTCTTCCAGCGGCACTTCGGCGATCCAGCTAACTTCGATATCCATGTCCGCCACGTCGTATTGACACGCGGCCAGATGTGCCTTGGCTGCGTCCAGATCCTGTACCTGAACCATCGACGCGTCATTTGCCCCGAACATACCCATGGGTATAGCACCGGAGGCCGGGCTGCCTGATGAAACTTCATCATTGATCGCGATCATCTTGATGGCTGTGCCATAGTCAAACGCTGCACTCAGCGCCAAACGACAATTGGGATCATCCAGCGGTGCCTTCGTGGTGTTCATCTTGAAATAGAACGCCCCCGTGCCGCTTTCGGTGAACAGCTGCGCGCCTTCTTTCGCCAATGCGCCCATGACCTCTGGTGGCAACCACTGCGATGAAATGTCATGCTCGCCCTGCGCAATCAGCGTGCGAACGGTTGCCGCCTCAAGCCCATAACGCAGGCGCACCGTATCCGGTGCTGCATCTGCCACACCCAGGAAATAGCCATCATTCTTGTCCATGACGGTTTCATCCTGCGGGTTGTGCGACTTCACCGTATAAGCCCCTGTGCCCGCACCATTACCCGACAGGAAGGCTTCGCCCCATTCGCCGTCGCCTTTGTTGGCCTCGACCAACGCTTTATCAACGATTGGCAAACGCACCAGTGACGCAACGAACGGTGCGTAAGACGATGACAGATCAAAACGCACGGTTGTGGCGTCCACCGCTTCGACGTTTTCAACAACGCCAAGCAAATACGACAGTCCCGCACCAAGCGCTTTCATGCGCTCAACCGAATAGACAACATCATCGGCCGTCATCGGATTGCCGCTTTGGAATTTCACGTCCGTGCGTAAGGTAAAGGTGAAAGAATTGCCTTCATTGGTCCAGCTTGTGGCCAGATGCGGCGCGTGGCCGGGACCACCCTGAACCGGCAGAACTAGCGTGTCATAGACGTTGAACATCAAAATGCTGTCAGCATAATCCGACGCCTTTGCCGGGTCGAGTTCGCCCACGGCAACTTCGTCCAGCCGCAATACACCACCTGCAAAGGCGGGCGCCGTCAGTGATGTCGCAGCCATCAGGCCGGCCGCAAGCGTTGTTTTCCAGTATTTCATTTGTCGTCTCCCTTTATTTCAGTTTTTGTATTCTTGCCCGTTTTGTCGTCGTTCTTGTGAAATGGATCGGTTGTGTCCTCGCCGAACACATCCATGGTTCCGCACCACAGCATCGCGGTGGTTTTGTCGGTGTGGTTCCAGGTCGAATGAACTTTGCGCGAGTCAAAGTGCATTGAATCGCCGTGCCGCATGATCTTGCGCTCACCTTCGAATTCCACAGTGATCTCACCCTCGAGAATATAGAAAAGTTCTTCGCCTTCATGGCTGATCGGCTCATTGCGATATCCCGGGGGTTCATGCACGATGACTGAACGAATTGTACTGCCAGGAAATTTGGCCGATAGCCGTTCATAAGACAGCCCGCCCTGACCGACGCTATAACTTACCCGGTCCCTTTCGCGGGTTGTGTCAGTGCTGCTGCCCGGTTGTTCGAGAAATAGCGAAATCGGCTTGCCGAGCACCCCGGCAATTGAGCGTAAAGATGACAGCGACGGCACCGTCAATCCGCGTTCCACCTGGGATATGAAGCCAACCGAAAGCCCGGCACAATCGGCGACATATTGCATCGTCAACGAGGCCTCTTTGCGAATTTGCCTAAGCTTTTCGCCAAGTTCAAATTCGTTCTCTAGTTCCGGTGCAGCAGATTTTTTTAGCATGACTAAAATTATGGCGTCGAAATTGTGTCTGTCAAGTTTTAGTTATACTAAAATTCTATCCAGTTGGATTAATACGGTTTTGTTCTCAAATCGACCATTATTTGGCAAAATATTGGTTTGTCATTGGGCGCTCTTGGCTGTGCCATCTGCACGATTAAGCCAGTGATTTGGATTTCGTGATACGCTACAATTCCATTGCAACCGGCCCCAAAATGGCCAAGATTGGTGTGAGCGTGTCGACAAATTCATATCGTGAGTACAATGACGAAGTACAATTATGAGCCTGGTGTTGAAGAGCGAATTTGTTACCATTTGACCGACGGGGACGTCGCCAGTGCCGAAACATTATTGAACGCATATGGCGGCATCGACTATGTTTTCAGGTACGGCTACGAGTCGCTTGCGACAATCATCGATGCCGCACCGGAAAATGCGCATCTGAACAGCGAAGTTATTCTTGGGCTGTATTGTGAATATCTCTCGAAAAAAGGCCGGGCGCGGCGAGCGCAGTCTATTTTGGATCAGGCAGAGTTCATGTTTCAGAAAACCCATTTGTTCGATCTGATCGAGCTTAGCGTTGCTATCCGTTTGGGGAATGATCTGAACGAAGACAAAATCAATCGCTGGAAAAATCTTGAAAACCATTTGCCGCTGAATCAGCCTCTGTCCGAGGGCATTTATTACAATTGGATGCTCATTATCCTTGTCCGTCTGAACCGGCTGGACGAGGCCCGCAGTTTTGGCAGCCGCGCACTGGAAAGTTTTCGGATTGCAAAGCAACCCTATTTGCAATTTTTCATTCACCAGCATCTGGCGGATCTGGCTGTTGTTACCGGCGAGCTGAAAACGGCACGTCGCCATTTACGGGCTGCAATATCCTATTTTGACGAGGCCGGGATTTGCTACGGATCGGAAAAGGAATACCTGGAGATTGTGCAACTGGCGCTGGATTTTGAAAACGGCAAGATGGCGCATATTCCCGAACGCGCTGTGGAAATTCGCCAGAAATTGTCGCAAACCGAAAACGTTGCCGAAATTACGGTTCAGATTTGTCGGATAGCGGCGATGAGCATCTATTTCCTGCAAGGGCGCGCCGACGCCAGTCAGTTCTTGAAAGACAGCCAGATCGATTACCATCACAGTCAGGGCGAATTTTCGGTCGCTCTGGACGTTGTGATGGCGAACATCAATCTGTTGGACGGCCGCAATGAGAGGGCACGCCACACGCTTGATGAGGCCAAACAACACGGGATTTTCAGCGCGATAGGGACGGCAGTATTTGAGACTGTGTTCGGTAAAATGGAGCCGTCACAGACTTTACTAAACTCGCGAGCTGGCAATTATAACACCCGCTACAAGGTGGTCAGCGAACTGATCAAGGCATCAGACGCCAATGCCGAAAAGCAAACCACCGCAATGCGAAAGCATGTGGAACAAGCAATGCGGATCGCTGTTAATGAGGGTCTGGTCGAGATATTCCTGGAGCATCGTGAAGTGGTTGCCAAGGTTTCTGCCAAGCTTGCCAAGGGTAAGTTTGCGCGCGGGCATCGCCAGTTGGCGCGAATGGCGCGCCAGATCCACAAGCTGGTTCAAAGCAGCTATATTGTACCGCAGCAGTTTTCAAATTTGGGTATTTCGACCCAGCAACTGCGTGTTTTATCGGCGCTGCAAAACGGATCATCGAACAAACAAGTTGCGCGAACTCTTGGTCTTTCAGAGGCCGCGATCAAGTACCACGTCGCCAACTTGTTCAGGATTTTTGGCGTGGCTAAACGCGGGGAACTCATTGAAACTACAATGAAATTATGAATAAAGACGCAGAACTATACTTTTAAGATAAAAACTAGACCTTTTACCTTCTGACTTTTGCGATCGCCAACTGCCATCGTGGACTTAAGCGGGGGACAAATTGGTATTCTATTTGGCAAAGCGCGCAATTTCATTGCTGTTGGTCCTTTTCGGGCTGGCAATTTTGATATTCGTCATTGCCAGAATTGTCCCCGGAGACCCTGCAAGGATCGCCCTTGGCCCATTGGCTACGGCTACCCAAGTCCTTGAAATGAGACAAGAAATGGGACTGGACGATCCGTTTGTCGTACAACTGTGGAATTATCTTTATGGGTTGGCGCATGGTGATCTTGGCAAGTCATTTCTGACCAGCCGGCCGGTGATGCAAGACATCGCACAAGCGCTACCTGCTACATTTGAGTTGGTACTTTTTACCATTGTGCTGCAAGTCACTTTGTCGATCCCCCTCGGGGTAATTGCCGCGATTTACCGCGATACATGGGTTGATAACGTATCGCGGGTTGTGTCGCTAATCGGCGTGGTGACGCCGGGGTTCGTACTGGCAATTATCCTGCAACTGGTGGCCAGCTACAAGTTTCAGTTCTTTCCGGTGACCGGTCGAATTGATCCCGGTCTCGGCTATAGCGCTGCTCACACCGGGCTGCTGATGATCGACTCCATGATTGACCGCAGATGGGATGTGTTTGGTGACGCACTGCGCCATATCCTCTTGCCATCAATCGCTTTAGCGGCGGGCGGCATCGGACAGGTCATGCGCATCACCCGATCGTCGATGATCGAAGTCAGCGGGCGGGATTTCATCGAGGCGTCACGCGCCAATGGTATTCCCGAACGGGTGGTACAGTTTCGCTATATGCTGCGCATCGCCTGCATTGCACCACTGACCATATTGGGGCTGGAATTCGCGTCGCTGATCGGCAACGCCTTTGTGGTGGAGTTTGTCTTTAGCTGGCCCGGTATCGCCAGTTACGGCGTTCGCACGATCCTGCAAAAAGACCTGAATGCCGTCATCGGCGTGGTGCTGGTATCAGGCGTGTTCTTCGTAATCGCAAATCTGACCATCGACATTATTCTTGGGTTCATCGACCCGCGTCACCGGCTGCGCGAGGAGTCCAAGTGATGCCGACGCAAACGCCGCAGATCAATGCCCAGCACAACACCGAGCGGTTGATGACCAGCCGCCAGATGGCCTGGTTTCGCTTTACCCGCAACCCTTCGGCGGTGATCGGGGCCGCCATGGTGCTCTCGGTGGTGTTGGCGGCAATATTTGCGCCAATCCTGTCACCTTCACCGCAATCGGCCGGGTCCTTCGTTGATTTTGCCCACCGCCACCATGCCCCAGATACCGAGTTCTGGTTTGGCACCGACAATGTAGGGCGCGATATATTCAGCCGGGTGATCTATGGCTATCGGGTTTCACTAAGCCTCGTGGTCGGCGTACTCGGTGTGGCTGTGCCGTTCGGAGTGGTTCTGGGGCTGATGGCCGGATATTTCGGGGGCCGGACCGAATTTTTGATCATGCGCTTTACCGATGTGATGCTGGCAATTCCGCCGCTGGCTATGGCGCTGGCAATTACCGCCGTACTTTCCCCCAGCCTGATCAATGCGATGATCGCGATCACGATGCTGTGGTGGACCTGGCACACGCGATTGATTTACCGGATCGTCAAGGCGCAGATGTCCGAAGACTACGTCGAGGCCGCCAAGGTCGCCGGTGCCAGCCACACACATATCATGTTCAAAGAGCTGCTGCCCAATTGCGTGTCGGCTATATCCGTTAAAATATCTCTGGACGCTGGTTTTGTCATTCTGTTTGGCGCCACCCTGTCGTTTCTTGGCCTTGGTGTTCACCCGCCGACCCCGGATCTGGGCACAATGGTCAGCACTGGTTCTGAATATCTGCCTGAGTTCTGGTGGGAAGCAATGATGCCAGGATTGGCGATCCTGTACGCGATCCTGGGGTTCAACCTGCTTGGCGACGGGTTGCGCGATATGATGGATGTAGAAGTTTGACATGAGCACGCCAATCCTTGAAGTTTCCGGTCTTAATCTCAGCTTTACCACCTATGGCCAGCGCGCGCAGGTGTTGCACGACGTCTCTCTGAGCGTCGCCAAAGGCGAAAGGGTGGCGCTGATCGGCCAGTCGGGTTCGGGCAAAACCGTGACCATGCGGGCCATTATCGGCACCTTGCCCATGCCCCCGGCACAGATCGAAAGCGGCACGATCAGTTTTGAGGGTCGTGATCTTTTGCATCTGTCAAAACCCGAGCGGAACCGCCTGAAGGGGACCGGGATTTCGATCATTCTGCAAGACCCGTTGTTGTCGTTCAATCCGGTGCTGACAATTGGCCGCCAGATGGATGACATCGTGCGCTATGCGGACATCCGGATGGGTCAAAGACAAGGCGCGCGGCTGCGCAAAATCCTGGTCCTTGAGACTTTGGAAAAGGTTCAACTGGCGCAGGGTGCACAGATATTTGATGCCTATCCGATGATGCTATCGGGCGGGATGCGCCAGCGGGTGCTGATTGCCATGGCCCTGTTGAACAAGCCCCGCCTGTTGATCGCGGATGAACCTGGTACGGCACTGGACGTGACCACGCAAAAGGAAATCCTGAACCTTCTGAACAAGTTGGTGAAGGATGAAGACCTGTCACTGTTGCTGATCACCCATGACCTTGGGGTGGTGCGTGAAATTTCCGACCGGGTCTATGTGATGGAACGCGGGCATATCGTTGAGACCGGCACCAACGCAGAAATATTTTCCGACCCGGTTCACCCCTATACGCAGAAATTGATGGCCAGCGTGCCACCGCTCTATGGGGAACGGGTGCGCGAAGTAGAAAATGACCACAAGGGCACGCCCAAGATCGAAGTTGCGGCAATTACCAAAGATTTTAACCTGCGAAGCGGGTTCTTCAACCGAGCCCGGTCCAGCGTTCGGGCCGTCAACGCCGTGGACCTGAAAATTGAAGATGGCGATATTTTTGGTATTGCTGGGGAATCCGGTTCGGGGAAAACCACGCTCGCTAAAATGCTTCTGGGCCTGCATTCGCCGAGCAGCGGACAGATCAAAATAGATGGCCGTCCCATTAAAGATTTTTCCGACGCTAAGGAATTTCGCAAGCTTATCCAGATCGTCTATCAAAACCCCGGCTCGTCACTGAACCCAAAACGCACGGTAACGCAGCAACTTGCCGTGCCACTAACTTTCATCAACCACAGCAAAGCCGAGATCAGGACCAGAACCGCCGAGTTGTTGGACATGGTTGATCTGCCGCCGTCATATGCGTTTATGTACCCGCACGAATTGTCAGGTGGGCAAAAGCAGAGGGTGGCCATCGCGCGCGCCCTGTCCGTGAACCCCAAAATTCTGGTTCTGGACGAACCCACATCGGCGCTGGATGTGCTGATCCAAAATACTGTGATCGAGCTACTGCTGAAATTGCGCCAGGAACTTGATCTGACGTATGTTTTCATCTCGCACGATCTTAGCCTGATGCGCAATTTCTGCAATCGGGTCGCGATTATGTTTCGCGGCGAGATTTGCGAACAGGGGCTGACGCGCGATGTGTTCGCAAAACCCCAGCACGCCTATACCCGCGCGTTGCTAAGTTCGATCCCGGTGATCTCGGCGCGCGAAGAACAACTGAAACCAAAAGTAACAACTGCAGAGCGACAGGCCGTCCTGGCATCGTCGACTGCCCTGACATGAATGAGGCTGGTATGTATCGAATAGGAATTGACGTAGGTGGCACCAACACTGACGCGGTGATCATGCAGGGGGATAAAATCCTGATCGGGGTCAAGTCGCCAACCACGGCTGATGTGATGTCAGGTGTGGTGGATAGCCTGAACAAGGTGTTGTCGGGGACCGGCATCGACAACGCGGACATTACCGCCGTGATGATTGGCACCACCCATTTCACCAACGCCGTGGTCGAACGTCGCAATCTGTCAACCACCGCCGCTGTGCGGCTGTGTTTGCCTGCAGCGCAATGCCTGCCGCCGATGGTAGACTGGCCCGATGACATTAAAAAAGCCGTTGGTGGCCACTACTGGATGGCCGATGGCGGCAATGAATTTGACGGGCGCGAAATATCGCCGCTGAATGAAGACCAACTGTTAAAAATCGCTGACGAAATTGCGGCGCTTGGCATTGATACGGTGGCGCTTTGCTCCGTTTTCAGTCCGGTCAATGACGACATGGAAAAGGCGGCAGCAGATATCATGCGCAAACGCCTGCCAGACGCCAGCTTTACGCTGTCCAGCGAAATTGGCCGTCTGGGGATATTGGAACGTGAAAACGCTGCGATCATGAACGCGTCCTTGCGCAAGTTGAGCGCCCACACTGTCGGGGCATTTGGTAGTGCCCTGAAAACAATTAATCTTAACTGTCCCTATTACATCACCCAGAACGACGGCACGCTGATGAGCGCGAAATTCGTGCAGGAATATCCGGTTCTGACCTTCGCCAGCGGGCCGACCAATTCCATGCGCGGGGCGTCGTTTCTGACCGGCGAAAAGAATGCGATTGTCATCGACGTGGGTGGCACATCCACCGACGTAGGGGCCTTGGTAAACGGTTTTCCGCGCCCGGCCAGCACATCGGTTGACGTGGGCGGGGTACGGACCAATTTCCGGATGCCGGATGTGTATTCGATTGCCCTTGGCGGGGGCTCGATCGTGCAAGCAGATGACCCTATTGCGGTCGGCCCGCGCTCGGTCGGATTTCGCATTCACGAAATGGGGTTATTGTTCGGCGGCGACACGCTTACCGCCACCGATGTGGCTGTTGGCCTTGGCATTGCCGATATCGGTGACCCGGAACCTGCCAAAGAGCTGGGACAGGACATGCTGTTAGCGATCAAGGCACTGATTGACGAAATGATCGTCAATGCTTCGGAACGGATGCGGGTTTCTGCCGACGAAATTCCGGTATTGGCGGTCGGGGGGGGCAGCATCCTGATCCCTGATAACGTTGCCGGTCTGTCCGTCATCAAGCCGGAACATTTCTCGGTGGCAAACGCGGTTGGGGCGGCGATTGGTCAGATCAGCGGTGAGGTTGACCGGATATTCAGCCTGGCCAGTATCACCCGTGAAGAAGCTTTGGAAACCGCCCGCAAGGAAGCAACCGCAAAGGCTATAGCAGCCGGCGCCTGCCCAGAGTCGATTGAACTTCTGGATCAGGAAGATGTGCCGCTGGCCTACTTGCCCGGCAATGCAACGCGAATTCGGCTAAAGGTTGTGGGTGATCTCGATGGCTAAACTGCGCGAAGTTCTCGATAGCGATCTGGATGCGGTGGCCATTGGCGCTGCAATTCTGGGTACCGGCGGTGGGGGTAACCCTTATATCGGCATGTTGCGTTGCCGCGAGCAACTGCGCAAAGGCCGAAAGATTGACGTCATCCCGATTGACGAACTGTCGGACGACTCATTGGTAGTGTCGCTTGGTGGCATCGGCGCCCCGGTGGTCGGTATTGAAAAAATTGAGCAGGGCGAAGAATGCCTGCGTGCCATGCGCGCGCTGGAAACAGACCTGGACTGCAAAATTGACGCTCTGATTTCATCGGAAATCGGCGGTTCGAACGCCATGGAACCGATGTTAACGGCGGCGCAGGCAGGTATTCCGGTGGTCGATGGTGATGGAATGGGACGCGCGTTTCCCGAAATGCAGATGTGCACCTGGTCGATCTATGGCCATGTGTCGGCACCTTCGGCAATGGCGGATGAAAAGGGCAATATCGTCATTCTCAAATCAACCCGAAATGAGGTCTGGGTCGAGACCCTTGCCCGCGCCAATGTTGTGGCTATGGGCGCTGCGGCCGGAATTGCGATGGCACCAATGCGCGGCTCATACGTCAAGAAATTTGCAGTTCAGAGCACGGTTACCCAGGCACTTTCACTGGGCAACGCGGTGCTGGAAGCGCAGCGCAAGAATACAGACCCGATTGCGGCAGTTTTGGCCCACGAAGACGGGCGGCTTTTGATGACCGGCAAAATTGTCGATCTTGAACGCCACCTCAAAGGCGGCTTTGCAGTGGGTCATATCACGGTTGCCGGTTTTGGCGATTTCGAAGGCGATGCCGGGCGTATCGACATCCAAAACGAATTTCTGGTCTTTCGGCGCAATGATAAAGTCGAGGTATGCGTTCCAGATTTAATTGTGGTGCTGGACGTGGATACCGGCCTGCCGATCACCACTGAAGTATTGCGATATGGCCAACGCATCGCGGTTTTGGCGCTACCTTGCGATGATCTGTTGCGCACGCCCGAAGCGCTTGCCGTGGTTGGCCCTGCATCCTTTGGATACGAAGACATCACTTTCACCCCAATGCCCAAAAGCGAGGCGAATGATGACAGCTAAGAAACTGAAAAGTATCGAATTAGGCGATATGAAAAATATCGCTCTTGGCGGTGCTTTTCTTGGAACCGGCGGCGGCGGAGACCCTTATATCGGCCGCCTGATGGCCGAGGAAGCTATTGCCAGCAACGGGCCGGTGCCGGTTCTGGACGTTGAAGACCTGGACGATGACGCGTTGATCATCCCCGTTGCTATGATGGGCGCGCCCACGGTCATGCTTGAAAAACTGCCGCGCGGCACCGAAGCAATTGCCGCCGTTGAGGCGTTGCAAATGTACCTTGGCAAAAAGGCCACGGCGATATTTTGCATCGAAGCTGGTGGGCTAAATTCGACCATACCGATCGCGGTGGCCGCCGCCACCAAGTTGCCAATTATTGATGGCGACGGAATGGGGCGGGCGTTTCCCGAATTGCAGATGGTGTCCATGACCATGAGCGGTGTGTCGGCCTGTCCGATGGTGATGGCGGATGAAAAGGGTAACTCGATTGTGCTGAACACCGTTGACAACCTGTCTACCGAAAAATTTGCCCGGGTGATCACCGTTGAAATGGGGGGCGCAGGCCTGATCGCGCTCTATCCAATGACGGGGGCCGAGGCCAAGAAAAGCATTTTACGTGGTTCCATGTCGCTGATAAATTCCATTGGTGACATCATCCATTCCGAACAAGCCGCCAACCGCAACCCGGCCGAGCGGCTGGCCCTTGATCTGAACGGTATTCGCCTGTTTGAAGGTCGGGTTCTGGATGTGGACCGGCGCACCGAAGGTGGGTTTGCGAGGGGCAGCTGTACCATCGACGGGCTTGGCCCGGATACCGGAAGCCAGATCACACTAGATTTTCAAAACGAGTTTTTGATCGCAAAAACCGGTGATGGAACGCCCAAAGCGATGACGCCGGATCTGATCTGCCTGCTGGATCTGGAAACCGGGCAACCCATTACGACGGAACAAATCAGATATGGATTTAGGGTCATCGTGTTCGGCCTGCCATGCAATCCGGAATGGCGAAGTGAACATGGTCTCGAACTCGTCGGGCCCGGATATTTTGGCTACGAACTTGACTACCAGCCAATTGAAAAACTCAACCCGGCACAAATCTGACAAGCAACCAAAGTGGAGGAATAAAATGCGAAACACCAAATTATTGAAAGCCGCACTACTGGCGGGGGCGACAGCGATGTTGCTCTCAACTGCGGCAACGGCGCAAAATATCGCCACAGTAAATACGACACAGATATTTGGCACAATTGATCCCGCAAAGATCAATGATTACACCGAATATATGGCCGGTGTGAATATGTACGAGGCACTGACGACGCTGGATGGGTCGGGCAATATCCTGCCCCTGCTGGCCGAAAGCTGGGATGTTTCTGACGATACACTGACCTACACATTCCACCTTAAGGCAGGTACGACGTTTCAGGATGGAACGCCGATTGAGGCTAAGGATGTGGCCTATTCGGTCAATCGTTTGATGTCTTTGAACGAAGGCCCGTCCTACCTGTTTGAAGGTGTGCTGGGCGAAAATTCGGTCGTTGCCCTTGATGCCTCAACTGTGCAGTTCAATCTGGACAAGGTTTACACGCCGTTCCTGACCAACACCCCGATAATGTTCGTGGTAAATAGTGACGAGGCAGATGCCAACAAAACCGCAGACGACCCATGGGCACAGGATTATCTGGCCAATAACTCGGCCGGTGCCGGGGCGTATAAGCTGGACAACTGGGAACGTGGTGCCACCATGACAATGAAGCGGTTTGATGGCTATCACCTTGGCTGGGACGACCAGTCTGTAGACGAAGTTCGCTTTATCGTGACCAACGAAGAAGCAACCGTAAAGGCCCTTGCAGCGTCTGGCGTTTTGTCGATGTCCGCCGATTCACAGGCGCAGGAAACTTACGATTCCATTGGTGCCATGGACGGTTATCGGATCATCTCATATGCGACGGCAACCAATTTCTACTTCAAGCTAAACCATCAGGTGGCTCCGACCGATGATGTCCACATCCGCAAGGCTATCGCGGCGGCCACGGATTATAACACTATTCGCGATGCCCTTTTGCCGGGTGAACCGCTCGCGGGCCCGATGTCGGATATATTTGAAGACGCTTATCTAACAAGCTTGGTGGCACCGAGCTTTAATCTGGACGAGGCGCGCGAACATGTTGCGGCGAGCAAATATGCTGGCGGCGATGCGATCCCCGTTGAGATCATGTTCGTGGCCGGTTTGGCCTTTGAAGAAGAAATCGCCTTGCTGATGAAATCTAATCTGGATCAGATCGGGTTTGACACCATCCTAAAGCCGGAACCCTGGAACCGAATGACCGAGCTGGCCAGCAAACCCGACACGACACCGGCAATAAACGAGGTGTTTTTCGGGGCGACCTACCCATCACCGGACAGCTTTTTCTTCACCCAGTACCATTCCCGCGCCAAAGGTACTTGGGCGTCCATGGAATGGGTGCTTGACGATGAAATCGACGCTTGGATCGACGAAGCTCGCGGCACCGGCGATGTGGCTACGCAAAACGAAATCTACAAGAAAATCCAACAGAAACTGACGGATAATCAGTCTGATGTCTATGTTTTGACCCAGCGAAGCCAGCAGGCCTTTTCCGATTGTCTCGGCGGATTCACGTGGGTTCCGATGCAAAGCTTTGAATTCAATTTCCACACAATGAATTGGACGTGTGGCTGAAGGTAAACCTGCTACTTCTTCCTAGTTGGGAATGCCAAAAAAAAACAATGGTCCGCTGTAAAGCGGGCCTTTGTGCCTGGAGAAAATGGAAAGCTGCGTTTTAGGGTGCTTTATGACCAATTAAGATTGCTACGACACCTAGTCACGCGCCGCACTCTAAATAAAATCAGTGCCAAACTTTTCAATATTGTGGCTGCTTGATCTGGAATAAGACTGGCAAAATTGGTTCATCGGTATGTGGCCATTCCAGTGAAACTGACTCTGCATTGTGACCGTCACTTTGGCAAACGCCCGTTGGTGGAGTAAACCCGATAATATTGCGAAAATCACGTCCCTGATTGCCATTCGGGGTGGGTGACCATTATAGTTCCGCTTGGTCCACCACGGAGTAGCCATATGACCATGTTACGTGCAGCCTTGGTCCTAGGGCTCTTGTCCGCAGTTGGACCGTTGGCGATTGATATGTATTTGCCGGCCATGCCAGCGATTGCCACGGCTCTGGGTGCTGACGTTTCTTCCGTCCAACTCACACTGACGGCCTATTTTGTAGCATTTGGTCTGGCGCAGCTATTCTATGGTCCATGGGCGGACCAAATGGGGCGCAAAGTTCCTCTTTACGTTGGGATTGGAATATTCATCGCAGCCTCGATCGGCTGTGCCATGGCCCCCACGATTGGATGGCTGGTTGCTTTCCGGGCGTTGCAGGGAGCAGGTGGCGCGGTGCTGATGGTCGTGCCACGCGCAATAATCAGAGACATGTACACCGGAGCGCAGGCGACCAAACTTATGGCCTTGGTCATGCTCGTGATTTCTGTCTCGCCTATGCTGGCTCCGCTCGCGGGGAGCGGATTGATCGCAATCGGAGATTGGCGCCTAATTTTCTGGGTCCTGTGTCTGGCGGCTGCGCTCAGCCTCATTCTTACTGCTACCGCGTTGCCAGAAACACTGTCGCCCGGTGACCGGATTCCGGTTAATCTACGCAACCTTGGCAGGGGCAGCAAAACCCTGATCCAAGACCCTATCTTCATGGGTTTGACGTTTATCGGCGGATTTGGATTTGCAAGTTTCATGGTATTCATCGCCAGCGCTGCCTTTGTGTATTCTGGGCAATTTGGGTTGAGTCCGACCGAATTCAGCCTTGCTTTCGCAGTCAATGCTGTTGGTTTTTTCGCCGCTTCACAAGCTGCGGGACCGCTTGGCGAGAAGTTGGGCATTCTACCCGTGATGCGATGGGCCGTTATTGGATTTGCCGGGTTCTCGATTGCCTTATTAGGTGTTGGCTTGTTTGGCTTTGCAACGTTGCCGGTTGTTATCATTGGGTTGTTTTTCTCGAATGCCTGTCTTGGCTTTGTCATTCCGACCACCATGGTCATGGCGCTGGATCCACATGGTGACATCGCCGGGCTCGCCTCATCGCTTGGTGGCACACTGCAGATGGTTACGGGTGGTATCATGGTCGCGATTACCGGCCTGTTCTTTGACGGCACCGCAGTTCCAATGATCGGCGCGATCGCTTTATGTGCCAGTTTGGCATTGATGATCGCACTGAGGACCCTAGGCACCTCGGAAAGTAGCAACGAACTCAACCAAGACGCCTGAAGACTGACACTTTGACTTTCGGTTGGCTGGGGCGCTTCTGCACGATCTTGTAAAATCCCTGATTTTGCCGGTCCGTTCCCTGTTCTTGTAACATTTTTCCCTGTTACCCGTAGAACATTTCCCTGTTAATCGAAGATCAGGGAAATGGCCTGTAAGGCGCTGTTATTGTGGCGTGATTCAGGACAAAATCCGCCAAAAATGGCCAATACCGCCCCAAAACGAGTATTTTTCCCTGTTAATTTCCGTGTTAGCAGGGAATTTGAGGCTGAGACTGGTTCGCTCGGAACCGCCTGCACAGCCACCGACAATAATCCATTATTATCAATTCGTTAGATGATATTTCAAGTCCAGCTTCCGGGGGTTTAGAACCCTGTTGAGACCAG
>CAXMPY010000012.1:0-26079 GCA_964195275.1 uncultured Paracoccaceae bacterium | reverse complement strand
AACTGTCCGGTTCTAGTGGAACCGGTTCGGCCCATTGTTTGCGGTCGAGATCCGAAAGAAGCGGACCCAACACCTTCGTGCTCATTCGAATTGGCAATGGCATTTGGACGAGGTTTTTGTGAAGATCAACGGTGAAACGCACTACTTGTGGCGCGCCGTAGATCACGAAGGCGAAGTGTTGGAAAGCTATGTCATCAAACGCCGAGATCGCAAAGCAGCATTGAAATTCCTCAGGAAAACAATGAAGCGCTTTGGTCAACCACATGTCATCGTGACCGATCTACTGCGGTCTTACGGCGCTGCTATGAAGGTCATCGGCAATTCTGAACGACAAGAAACTGGGCGTTGGAAAAACAACAGAGCTGAGAATTCGCACTTGCCGTTTCGACGAAGAGAACGTGCCATGCTGCGCTTCCGACGAACGCGAAGTTTGCAAAAATTCGTCTCCGTCCACGCCTCAGTTCACAATCATTTCAACCAGGAACGCCACCTTTACACGCGCGACAATTTCAAACTCAAACGCACCGCTGCTCTCGCCGAATGGCGTCAACTCGGTACAGCATAACGCGAAGCGCCACTGGCCATTCAGAGACTGGTTCGCATTTGTCTGACAGCACCCAAATGGATGTTGCGCCGGTTACCCAAGCGCGTGAAAGTGGAATTAGAGTTTTGTCGAGTGTAAGGTTTTCAAACAGGGAGCGCTGACATGAAAACTGTTCGGTGGGGGATTGTTGGTCCCGGAAATATCGCAGCAAATTTTGCGCAAGGGCTTGCCGAAAGCGAGCGTGGCGAACTGGAGGCGATCAGCGGGCGCGACCCCGATCGACGCAAAGCATTCGGCGAAAAGTTCAGCGTGCCGGCTTCCCGCTGTTTTTGCGATGTCAACGATTTGCTCGCGACAGAAGCCGTCGATGCGATTTATGTCTCTACGCCGCATCCGTTCCACGCAGCCTTGGCGATTCAGGCAATGCGCGCCGGCAAACATGTTCTGGTGGAAAAACCGGCGGGTTTGATACGCGGCGAAGTCGTCGCAATGACGGAAGTTGCAGCGCAACAGGACGTATTTTTCATGGAAGGATGGATGTATCGCTGCCATCCTCAAATGGCCCGTCTGGCCGAGATCATCCGTTCAGGCGAGATCGGCGATTTGCGCCACATCAAATGCAGTTTCGGATTCGCGTCGAAATTCAATCTGAAATCGCGCTTGGACGACCCGTTAATGGGCGGCGGTGCGATCCTGGATGTCGGGGTCTATCCTGTTTCCTTTGCGCGCTTCGTGGCGGGCCAGGCTCTTGGAGCAGATTTCGCCGATCCGGTCGGCGTTGCCGGCTCTGGCGTTTTGGGGGCTACAGGTTCGGATGAAACTGCATACGCATTGCTAACTTTTGAAGGCGGGGTCATCGCGGAATGTGCCACTTCGATTCGTCGGGAAATGGACAATACGGCCGAAGTGATCGGCGGCGACGGACGTATTTTTTTGGAAAATCCATGGGTCCCGGGCCGCAATGCTGGGCCGTCGGATGCGGTGATCGAGATCACGTCAGGTGGAGTCACGCGACGTGAAACACTTGATGACACACGCATTCTTTTTGCACATGAGGCAGAATACGCCAGCCAGGCCATTTTGGCTGGACAAAGCCAACCGGATAGCCCGGCACCGACATGGGCGGACAGCATCGGCAACGCCGGGGTCATCGATATGTGGCGACGATCGGCCGGTTACGTCCTTCCCGGCGAAACTTCCGCGGGTATCAGGCGACTTAGCAGGACAATACCCAGCGGGCTGCCGGACATCCCAAGAGTGTCAATCGATAGTATGGCGGGCGAAATCAGCAGCTTGATCATTGGTTGCGACAACCGCGATACACTCGCCGAGGGTGCAATTGTTTGGGACGCCTGGTGGGAGGCTGGCGGCAACGGCTTTGACACCGGATTTGTTTATGGCGGCGGGCTGCACGAAACGCTGCTGGGCCAGTGGATGGCGTCACGCGGCGTCGGCGCCGAGGCTCAGGTTATCGTCAAAGGTGCACACAGCCCTTATTGCCTGCCTGACGCGATCAAAGCGCAATTGGAGATCTCTCTTGAGCGCCTGCAACGCGACCGGGCACCGATCTATATTATGCATCGCGACAATCCGGACGTACACGTCTCTGAATTCGTCGATGTGCTGAACCAGTTGCGCGACGAAGGTCTGATCGGCGCGTTTGGCGGATCGAACTGGTCGGTCAAACGATTTTCTGAGGCCAATGCGTACGCAAAGGCAAATGGCCTACAACCGATGACAATTCTTAACAACAACCTGTCGCTAGCGGTTATGGAACAACCGGTCTGGCCAGGTTGCGTGACATCAAACGATCCGGAAACACTAGCCTTTCTTCGAAAAAGCGGGGCGGCGCATTTGTCCTGGTCGTCACAGGCGCGCGGCTTTTTCCTGGCGCGCGGGGAACGGTCCGAACTGCCCAAGGATACCGCGCCAGACACCTGTTTTGCGTCGCCCGCTAACGCAGAACGCAAAGCTCGCGCTGGCGTGCTTGCCCGCGAATTGGGTGTCCATCCCAACAACATAGCTGCAGCGTGGGTCCTGAGGCAGAACTTTGCATCGCTCGCCTTGATCGGACCACGCAGCCCAGGCGAGATTGCATCGACGTTGCCAGCACTGGGGCTGGCCATTTCATCCACCGACTTAAGCTGGCTAAACCTTGAATCTGATGCGCGCTAGATTGCCTGGTCTCCGACGCAAAACCTGACACGCAGGAGAACCGGCGTTTACTCAGGGTGCTGCGGGGCACTGTCAGAGGAAAAATATTTACTTGTCGAAACGCAAATTTTACATTTGACTACCAATGGTTTTCCACGGTTTTTCGGATCGGACCAAGTGAATACGCGCCGATTCAAGTGTTCAGAGTTTTCCTCTGACAGCGCCCTCCGACACTTAGGGCCGAACACAATTCGATCCGATCAACTTCATTTGTGCGGCATGTATCGAAGCCCGCAGGGCTATCTAAGCAAACCTCAAGCGACGGTCTTGGCATCGCGAACACCGTCGATATCGTTGATCGATTTCTGGCGCGAAACAAAACCTTCAACCGTTTCGCTGACCGCAAATTGGCCATCCAAGACCAGCAGATCAGACAGCGACCGACCCACAACCATTGATAGATCGGGCATCCCAATCAGTTCTGCCGGTACAGAAATCGCCATTTTTAGTGCTGTTTCTGGGTCGATATTAACATTGTTAATCAGCCGCTTAACGCTATCGGCCATCGAAACATGCGCACCGGCCAATCCACCTTTCGCATTTATCAACTTGCCGCAATCAAGAGAAATTATTTCACCGTACAGTTCAAATTTATTCGGTCCGCCAACCGTTGGCATCGCATCTGATACTAAAAACATGCGGCCAGGCACGGGGCGAGCGCGGACCGCCAGACCGACCATTTCGTCCGCAACATGGTGGCCATCACAGATAATGCCTACATATACGTCGGAATTTAACGCAGCACCAACGACACCGGGGCCACGGCCAAGCATAGGAGACATCGCATTGAACAGGTGCGTTACGCAATTGGCACCGGCATCAAATGCCGCGTAGGCTTGTTCTGATGTCGCGTCAGTATGGCCAAGCGATACGATTACACCCATTTCGCAAACCTGGTGAATTTGTGCGGGCGTCGCTGCTTCGGGTGCAAGCGTAATCAGGACTGTAATTTCCGCATCCACTAGTGAAGCGATGGCCATAAGCGTTTTATCATCCAGTGGACGCACATGTTGCGCCGCATGGGTACCGCGGCGGGCTAGCGAAATATGCGGACCCTCGATGTGTAAACCAACGATCCCAGCTTCACCTTTGGCAGAGATCGCCGCACGCGCGGCTTCAGCCATAACTTCCGGTGCATCAGTGATCACAGTCGGCATCAAGGCTACAGTTCCGTATTGCCGGTGCGCGTCGGCAATCGCGTACATCCCTTCGGGAGTTGGCGATTTGTTCAACAATATTCCGCCCCCCCCATTCACCTGCAAATCAACGAAGCCGGGTGCAATGGTGCCAGAAATCTCGAGTTTAGAGGTAGCGACTGGCAATTGGTCAACTGGGCATGTATCGGCAATTCGGCCGTCCTCAACCCGTAACGCCATTCCCGCCTTCAAAGTCTTACCCTCAAACACCTGTTGAGGGCAAATCCACTGATCTGTCATAATGCACCCTTTACGCTGTCACCAAAGAAATATGGATCAAGCGCAATCTGAATTTGTGCCAACAGAATTCGCTGAAACTGGGTACCTGCAAGCGCTTCGGCGCGATCCAGAACCTCTGGCGCAAAAACCTGCCATAAAACCGGATCCGGCAACGTCTGTTCAAGATCAGCTTGCAGTTCAGCTACGGCAGACTGCGCACTTGGTTGCGGCCAATAATACCGGATCCTGTCGGCAAGGCCAAAATGCCGCTGCAGTTTTTGGTCGGCTGAGTTCCCGTGATAATGGCTTCGCCAATACCGTGGTTGTTCTGTCATCAGCTGTTCCATCACTGCGGGCAAGTTGCCGGTGCCACGGCCCGCCAAACGGCGCGCTGTATCAAGTGAATACACAGCCTGCCGATAGGCAAATGTCAGTGCGGGACCAACTTTTTGGAACGCAAAACCAAGCGCGGCCAGTCGTGGAAAGACTGTGGTCGATTGATAATCGGTTGAATGTGCTTCAAGACATACGCCCGGATATTCCGCCAGCGCAGCCAGCAAACTTGGATCGCGGTTCATCGGCAAGCGATGCACGCCCATGGGCGTAAATTCTACGCCTGGTTGGACAACCAACCCTCCTATCAGTGTGGTCATGTCGCCAAAGGCTGCCCGATGCGCGGCGAGCGTGACCTTGGCCGCAGCGGGCGTCGTTGCTTTTATTTCTTCGCTTTCATCTGCTCTGGCGCCGCCTGGCGGCGGAACTTCAGTTCCGACAACGAACATCAGCCGATCATCACCTTGTGCCGCATGCAAACAGGTTTGGGCCAGCTTTGCAGAACGGTCTGCGGTCTGTTGGTCATCCAACTGCGCAGGTTCCGCGTCGCAGCCTTCAGAGCAATCCAAATGGATTTTCATGAAACCGGCGCGGACGTATTGATCTACCAGAACATGGGCCTTGGCCATCGCTGCTTTTGCATCCTGTTTTCGCCAAACCTGTGGCCCCAGGTGATCCCCGCCAAATATAATCCGGTCCTGATCGACACTGCATTCGCGGGCCAGCCCATGGACAAATTCAACAAAATTCCGTGCCCGCATTCCTGTGTAACCACCATCTTGGTTAACCTGATTGCTGGTAGCCTCAATCACGATAGCACGATTTAGAGTTTCCGCGCGCAATAGCGACGCCTTAATGACGTCCGGATGCGCAGAACAAACCGACGGAATTGCAACAGCTTCACCGCCGCGGTTTCGTGCGATTATGCTGCGCAACGGATCAGACATATCCGGCTTCCTGCATTGCTGCATAGGCAGCGCCGCGTGCGCCGCTGCTGGCGCCGCCCTGCGCCAGAACAACTGGCGGCACACCGAAATCTCCCAATCGAGCACTGAGCACCGCCGCATTCAGGTCATCAGTAAGGCCAGGTATTTGAGACAGTCCGCCAGCCAGCACTATTATGTCCGGATCGACAACCAGTGTTAGTGTCCGCAGCAAGTCGGCGGCAAACGCGCACCAGATTTGCCAAATTTTTTGTGCGTTGACGTCATGCGCGCGCGCTGAAACAATTTCAGACGGTGAAAGTGATCGGCCCATGAATTTTTCGGCGATCCTGCTCAGCCCGGGCCCGGCAATAAATGTTTCGATACACCCAATTCTGCCACAGCCGCATTTGACGACGTCCAGCCCGTACTGATTAACCAGATGCGCCGGTGCAGAGATATGGCCAAATTCGCCACCGGTCATATTCGGGCCTGGCAACAATTTGCCGTTTACGGAAATTCCGCCGCCCACTCCGGTTCCCAAGATCAGAGACATGACCGTGTGAAGGCCCTTTCCCACACCAAAAACAGCTTCGGACAGGGCAAGCGCTCGACAATCATTCACATAGGTAACAGGTCGTCCAACCGCAGCTTCGACATCATGGGGCAACGGTTTTCCTGACGCCGATAAGTTTGATGTTAATGCTAGCCCAGTCAATGGGTTCACCAGACCGGCCCCACCAATACCAACGGGCAGTTTTTCACCGGCTTTTTCTTCAGCCCAAACGACCTGCCCCGCCAACGCACAAACCAAAACGTCGTATTCTTTCGGGGTCGCAATCCGGTTACGCGCAACCACTTGCCAATCCTGGTCAAACACCTGCACTTCTATTTTGGTGCCGCCCAGATCAATACCTGCCGCAATCATGGCACCACCGGATATAGCTTAACGCCCGATACCACCCGGCTAAGCGTGCCTTGGCCGACAAATGGATCGTCAACGTTCAGCCCTAGTTCAGCAGACCATTTCACGCCTGCGACTTGCGCCACGGCCACGCAAAGCGGCACCGCCCAGGTCGCGCCAAATGGCATCGGCACGTCGATATCGCCACCTGGTCCCACAGATGTAACGCGTGCGTGCGGGAATTGAGTGTGAAGCTCGGCGATCAAATCATGGTCATAGGCTGAAGCCGGTGCCTCCGGACTGCGAAAAACGGTTATCGCGCAGTTTTCGGTCACAAAAGATTTTGGACCGTGGCGAAACCCGAGTGTAGAGTCCCAAAGGGCGGGAATTTGTCCGGCCGACAATTCCATCACCTTCAGCGCCGCCTCGCGAGCGGCAAAGGCAAGTGGACCGGACCCGATGTAAACCGCGCGCGCCGGAGCTACGCCTATCTGTTCAATGTAGCGTGGCATTAAGTTATCCAATGAATGGCCAAGTGCGGCCATCTTTGCGGGAAAATCGTTGATTGGGTCAAACAATGCCAAGGCAGAAAGCAGCATGGTCGAGAAACTTGACGTCATCGCAAAGCCTGCGTCATGGGTTTTGTCTGGCAATACAACTACCCGGGACGGCCCCACGCCCGTCCGCGTTGCCAAAATGCTGTCGCTGTTGCAGGTGATATTTAAACGGGGGGCATCCGGTGCCAGAACATCCAACACATCCAATGTGCCAACACTTTCGGTACTGTTCCCAGATCGGCCAAAACTGACGACCAAAGGTTTAATACCGTTCAGATAGACCCGTGGGCGACTCACCAAATCAGTACTTGCAACCGCGCGCAATCGCGGTCCCGCTTGTCCTTCAAGGCCCGCAACGACGATATCGCCGATATAAGCGCTGGTGCCTGCGCCGCAGAACCAGACCTCGTCGACCGCCAATTCTGCAATCCAGGATCGTAGCTGTGTCGGATCAAAACTTTTGCCCCAAGCGTCCCAGATACTCGGTTGCGCAAGAATTTCGCGCCATGTTGCCCAATGATCCAATGTGTCAATATCCATCAATAAATATTCATAGTCCTTGCAACAGTACGGGATGAGCCTTCCGCCGATTTCAGCTTTGATGCTGGCCCGAAGATTTTCGCATAATTTCTAATTTCTCAACCCGTAACTGTCGAATTCTGCCCAAGTCGCGCCCATGTCGACAACTTGTCCTGAAATCCGTGCCTGATCCAACGCCATTGCAGCCAAGCCAGCCTCTAGCGCGTCGACAATGCCAACCGGCAGTTCAGTTCGCTCACCTTGCAGAAATGCAGCAACATCCTCGACCATCATGTGATCCGCGCCATAATGGGCGCTGGCCCGTGCCGCATCAATTTGTGTATAGTCGTGTTCTGCTATGATGCTGCCATCGCGTGCAGTTGCCTTGAGATATCCGCGCATAAAGTCGCCCTCGGCCATGCCCAAAGCACCGATTACGCAAAACCGGCGATGCTCATCCGGGACATTCAGATTGGTATGAAACGCAAGCGAAGCTCCGGTTTCATATTGAAGGATAGCCGTTTGATAATCGATGATGTCACCGTCCGAATGAAACGGATCATCAGTGCTTTCCCAAACTGAAGCTTTACGGTGCATGATCTCATTTTCGGTGTTCGAGGTTGGTGCAAACTCGGGCACAAAAGATTTCTTGCCGCCAAAGCTGGCAACCCGCGCCGGACGACTTTGGGTTATCATATTGTAGACGTCGATATCGTGGCAGCATTTCTCAAGCATGAAACCTCCTGACCAATGTGACTTTCGGCGCCAATCACGCATAAAGAATGCACCGTGATATGGTCCGATCAACTCATTTCCATCTATTGATGTGATCGGTCCCAAACGATCGAGTATTTTCCTTAGATCGACCATGTGCTGCGAATATCGCAACACCAAACCAACCATCAGTTGATCAGTTGAATGATCCACCAGCAACTCTGCAAGTTCCATCGTCTCAGCTTTGGTCGTAACAACCGGTTTTTCAGCAAACATGCGAATGCCAGCTTTTAGTCCTAGTTTTATGTGTTCTAGGTGAAAGCTGTTTGGCGAACCTACAAAAAACAGGTCTGGCTGTGTCACGGCCAGCATATCGGCAACATCGTCAAATTGCGGCACGTCTTCGCCGATCATGTTCAGATGTGTGGGCTGCGGGTCAAAAAAACCAACAAATTCGATTTCCGGAATCGTTTCTTTGAATATCGACAAAACATGCCCAGCCCGCAGGCCAATGCCAGCGGTAGCGACTTTCATGCAACTAGGTCCGGCGCGGATTTGCGTTGCACAACAGAACCTGAAGCATCAAATACGTGACAGTCTTCGGGTGGGACCGATAAAGTCATGTTCTGACCTTCTTTGATTGGCGCATCGCCGGGAAGGGACGCGCAGAACCGCGTCTGTTTGCCACCGATTGCGCCATAGGTGACAGATATGCCGCCAAGCCGCTCCAAAACCCGGACCGACACGTCTAGTCCTGTGTCGCCAAGAGTCACACTTTCCGGTCGGATGCCGACCTCGACGCGGTCCCCGGCTTTGGCGGAGTCAGTGGCGACTGGCAAAACCATTTTATGCCCGCCATCTAGTTCCACCGACAGGCCACCTTTGGTTCCGGTCACTTTTGCTGGCACAAAATTCATATTGGGTTGACCAATAAAACTCGCGACAAATTTATTCGCTGGATGATGATAAAGTTCCATCGGCGTGCCGAATTGCTCAACCCGTCCATCCTTTAGCACCACAATGCGGTCGGCCATTGTCATGGCTTCCACCTGATCGTGGGTGACGTATACCATCGTTGCATCCAGTTCACGGTGCAATTGGCTAAGCTCAACGCGCATGTCTCCGCGAAGTGCCGCGTCGAGGTTGGATAAAGGTTCGTCGAACAAAAATACTTTGGGATTGCGCACAATAGATCGCCCGATGGCGACCCGTTGGCGCTGGCCTCCGGAAAGCTGCCCTGGTTTCAGGTCAAGCTTGTCGGTCAATTTTAAGGTCTCAGCAGCCCGGCCAACGCGTTCTTTCAGATCATCGGCGGCAAGTTTCTGAACTCTGAGCGGAAAAGCTATATTTTCAAACACAGTAAGGTGCGGATAAAGCGCATAGGACTGAAATACCATAGAGATGCCCCGGTCGACCGGATGCGCATCGCTGACATCCAGACCACCGATTACAATTGAACCCGTTGTGGCCTCTTCCAGTCCGGCGATGATCCGCAGAAGTGTGGACTTTCCGCAACCAGACGGGCCAACAAAAACAACGAATTCTTTGTCCCTAATTGCAAGGCTGATGTCGTGCAAAACTTTGGCAGGACCGAAAGATTTGCTAACCGAATTCAATTCCAGAGTGGCCATGACAAGTACGTCCTATATAGAATTTTAGAGAAAAAAGGCGCGGGCAATTGCCGTGGCAATCGCCCGCTAAAACCCAATGTTTTAAAGCGCGTCTGCCAGTTCTTCAGCGGCAATAGTCACCAAGTTATCGACCGTGTCATCGGCCAAAATAATACCTTGGATCATGTTGGTGAAGACCGATTGAAGCGATTTGAAATCTTCGACCAGTGGCTCTGGTCCACCGACGGCGATACCGTCTACGAACACCTGCCAGAACGGGTCATTTTCATAGTATGGCTTATCAAAACCAAGTGCCGCGTAGTCAAATATTGGTGTCAGACCCCAGTCGGTATCAAGATCGTACTGGCTTTCACCTGTTGTCAGTGCTGTCGCGAGTTTTTGCGCTAGCTCTTCATGACCAGAACCTTTGAACACTGCGATGGAATCAGTGATCAGGATCGTTCCGTTACCACCCTGTGGGCCCGCTGGAATTGGCACAACGATTTCTTTGATGTCGTCGTTGTGTTGACCGCGACCCCAAGGGCCGTCGACATACATGCCAATTTTACTGTCGTTATACAGGTCTTTTAGCTGCGAACGTTCCCATGCAGTTGGGCCTTCTTGGGCAACGCTGACAAGCTTTTCATAGAACGCCAGTGTTTCACGGGTATTCGTGCTGTCCAATTTGTTTTCGCCGGTTGCCGGATCGATTACCACACCACCATTGGAATACAGGAAGTTCATGAACTGGTGCATGGTGTTGTCGAAGTCTTTACCCGCAAGTCCAACGCCAGCGGCTTCGGTGTTATCATTGATTGCCTTCGCCAAGTTGTACATGCCAGTCCAAGTCTTGGGCGCAACACATTGCATGCCAGCGGCTTCAACCAGACCACAGTTGATATACAGCGCTTTAGTCGAAAACGCCCGTGGATAGCCCCATTCGGTGCCTTCAATGGTCACTGTGTTCAGGATGCCAGGCCGATATGCACCGCGTGTATCTTCAGAAATCTCGGCAGGAATGATAAGATCGTTGACAGCCAGTTGGCGCAGCGTTCGGGATCCCATATATGAAAGTGATGGCGGATCACCGGCAGCGGCGAGCGTCAGGGATTTGTCCTGACAAGTGCCCCACGGAACCGCTTCGATATTAACAGTTACGCCGTCATTGTCGGCTACAAATGCGTCAACCGTGCGCTGATCGGCTGGCAAGACTTCGCCGCCGCACATAATAAAATGCAGTTCCTGAGCTTGCAGGCTCAAAGTTGACCCGGCCAGAATGGCAGCGCCTACCGCCAGTGTTTTCAGATGTCTCATTATTTTCCTCCATTGGACATAAGTAGAATTGGTCTGGTTCATTCTTTAACAGCCCCCGCCGTCAGACCGGCGACGAGGTATTTCTGTAGGAACAAGAAAATGACCATGACCGGCAATACGCCGACCAAAGCAGCGGCCATCATTTCGTTCCAGGTCACCGACTGATAGCCGATGAATTCAAACAGGCCCGCAGGAAGTGGTTGGTATTCGCGGGTCTGGTTAAAAGTAATTGCGAATAAGAATTGCTGGGCATAGGCGCCGATAAACACGGCCGTACCCACAACAATAAGCCCGGGAACTGCAAGTGGCAGCACTACACGGCGCAATGTGTACATCCTCGAGGCCCCGTCCATGTACGCCGCTTCTTCCAGCTCTAGTGGGATTTTTTCCAAATACGACCGCAGCAACCAAATTCCGGTTGGAATAAGGAACGCCACACCCGGCACGATCATAGCCCAATACGTATTGAGCAGTCCAAGCGAACTGAGCACCCGGTAGAGCGGAATAAGCAGCACCGCGCCGGTGAACATGTTGACCCCCAGGAAAATTGACAGCGAAATATTCTTGAAGGGAAAATCCAGACGCGCAAATGCATAGGCCGCGGGAACAACAACAGCCATAGTCAGGAATGTCACCGAAAAGGATATGAATATCGAGTTCAGAATGTAGCGCCCAAGAAGCGGCACTGTTACCCACATGTCGCGATAGGCCTGGAAAGAAAAATCATCCGACCAGAATTGATACGGGCTGCGGAACAAGTGTTCGAGCGGTCGCAAAGAAGTCATGAACATTTCGAAAAACGGCAACAGGATGAAAATCAGAAAAACCGCCATCGCCGCGTAGATGCCGACGGTCTGCAATCGTGAATAGCGGTCCATCATCTCATTTCACCCCATAATGTTTGTTTACCTTGTTCAGGAAGAACAGGTAGATCAGAGAGAACGTGGCCAGCAGGATCACAATTATCACGGCCCGGGCCGCGCCTTCGCCAAATTTGAAATTGCCAATAGCGGTCTTATAGGTGTCGACAATCAGCGTGGTGGTCGCGCTGCGCGGACCGCCTTCGGTCAAGATCCAAATTATTTCGAAGCTGTTGAATGTGAATATGGCGGACAACAGGGCCATCGAAACGATGACTGGCATGATCTGCGGGATCGTAATACGGCGAAAACGATACCAGCGACTTGCCCCATCGACCCATGCCGCTTCGTATAAATCACGGCTAACGCCCTGCATCGCTGCCAGAAAGAACAGCGTCACCATTGGTGTGCCGACCCAAACATCGGCCACGACGGCCGAATAAAATGCCGACCTCTTGTAAGCCAAAAACTCAAACGACCCATCGACCAGGCCCAGGTTTTGTGCTGTACCTGACAATACCCCGAACGCGCCATTATATAGCCACAGCCACCCGATCATACCGATCGCGATCGGTATGACCCACGGTGGCATGACGAGGACGCGAAACAAACCCTTGCCGGGAACAGCCGCGTTAAGCAACGTGGCGCCAGCCAGACCCATCACAAGTTTGATCCCTACTGACAGGAACATCCAATAAAAGGTTCGAAAGATCGTTTGGTGAAACTTGCGGCTGTCTAGCAGTTCTTGGTAATTAGCAAATCCTACGTAATTTTCACCGCCCAAATTTGCATCTGTCAAGGAAAGGCGAAATGTCTCAGCCAAAGGCCAGGCGACGATGACGGCAATGAAAAGCATTGCGGGGGCAATCAGAAGCCACGCAAACAAGCTTTCCGGTAAAGCCTTGCGACGTGTCGTCACAACGGCATGGATCGCGGATTCGCGGTTAACGTTTTCTGTCAAGTCAATCCCCCCGGGGCCGCTCATTATTCGACGAATCAGCGTGCTGCTATTATGATACCAAAAGGCGGAAATTTTCCTAGAAAATGATACCAAAATATTTGAATGATCTTTTATTGTTTAAATTCATCTGTTTATACTTGTATTTCAAATAACTTCTTGCATCCAATTTCAAAATTGGTATTGGTGAAGCGATACCAAAGGAACGAAAAATATGTCCTCAGATCGCCTTAGCTACGCGTCTCCGGCCTGGTTCCAGCCAGGAAATGGCCCGCGCTATCTTCAACTTTCCGGGCATATTAGCGAAGCGATTGTGTCGGGCGTTCTGACGACCGGTGATTGTTTGCCGGCAGAACGCGAACTGGCAGGGCTGGCTGACATCAGCCGAGTCACAGTCCGCAAGGCCATTGCTCAGCTGGTTGCCGATGGGCTAATTGAGCAACGCAAGGGCGCTGGTTCATTCGTACGCAACGCGACGCCAAAACTTGAACAGTCACTTTCAGCTCTGGTGTCCTTTACTGAAAACATGGCCGCACGTGGCATGACGTCCAGTAGCAAAGTTTTATCCAGCGGCCTTTTCACGCCAAACTCTTCAGAGACATTTGCTCTTGGCGTTTCATCTGTTGATCGTGTCGCTCGGGTGAAACGTTTGCGTAGTGCCGGGGACAGCCCAGTAGCGCTTGAACATTCATCGCTGCCGGAAGATATATTGCCAAACCCGAGCAAAGTGCATATGTCGCTATATGCCGTATTGCGCCAGACCGGCAAAGTCCCAACGCGCGCCATCCAGCGAGTCACCGCAGTAAATGCCACCGGGATAGATGCTGAATTGCTCGGTCTGCGGGATGGCAGTGCTGTCTTGAAGATTGATCGCACAGGTTACTTTCGTACGGGTCGCCCAATCGAATTTTCAAGTGGCCTCTATCGATCTGATATCTATGATTTTGTGTCCGAAATCCGACAAAAGTAACCATGAACTTTTCCTGTCTCATAGACGGCCCTCTCTTGCGTTGTACGGTCACAACCGATCGTGACCTAACCGCGCCAGTTCTCTGTTTTTCCGGTATGACACAGATGACCGCAACAGAGGGTGGTGAACGCATCAATGGTCTTGGCAGTTATACCGAAGTTCAGCTTCCTGATTTGGTTAAGGACACCCCCCACAATTTGGTCCTCGCTTACATTGGCTTCGAGCCTGCAAACCGCGCATGGATGCCTCTCGGACCATACCTCAGAACCAGAAATGGTTGTGTCGCTCTGCCGCCAATTCGTCCAGGTATACCTTCTGTCAAATCAACAGGTACCGTACGGTTCCAGGGCCCACGTCTGGTTCCGCAGCCATCCGAATGGCAACCAACTGGAAATACGACAAAAGTCGACAGTTTTTCGTCCGACGACGACGCATTGATCTCCATAGCAGCGCTGGCAAAACGAAGGGGCCTCGGTAGCTTTCTGGACGACCACGGACACTGCGTTACTGTCGTTACGGAAGCAATGAACGATGACGAATACCGCCTTGAAATCAACAACGATGGCATCACACTTGTTGCGTCCACTTACGGTGGTCGCTTTTATGCAGGCATTACTCTACTTTCGCTTGTAACCAATCATGCTGGTGATATTCCCTGCGGCGTCATCATCGATAAGCCACGATTTTCTTGGCGTGGCCAACATCTGGACTGCGCACGTCACTACTACAAACCCAACACTATTCATGATCTGCTCGATCTTATGGCGCTGATGAAACTTAATCGTTTCCATTGGCATTTTGCGGACGATGAGGCATTCCGCTTACAAATCGAAAGCTATCCGGAACTGTGGAAACGCACGGAAATCCGCGGTGAAGGCCACTTAATGCCGGCCTTATTTTCTGGTGCGATCGAAGCCGGTGGAAGCTATTCTAAGGATGAAGTTGGACAGCTTATTGCTCGCGCCAAGGAGCTGAATATAGAGATCCTGCCGGAAATTGAGGGATTATCGCACGCGCTGGCAATGACACGGGTTTTCCCGGATTTGCTGGACCCGGACGACACCGGGATGGAGAAAAGTGTACAGGGGTATCAAGACAACATCATCAACCCGGCAATGCCGAAAACGTGGGAAATCGTCACGGCTATCGCGACAGAAGTTGGCACTCTCTTTCCGTTTGGCCACGTACATCTTGGCTGTGATGAACTGCCTGACAACACTTGGATGGATTCTCCAGCAGCGCGCCTATTGATGGAGAAGGAAGGTTTGCGATCCACCCAAGATTTGCAAGGTTGGGCAATTTCTAAAATGGCTGCGACGGTTGTTCAGAACGGTCAAAGACCGGCGGCATGGGAAGAAGCAGCTCTGGGTGCAAACGGCGGCATTGGACATGACGCTATTCTTTTTAGTTGGACCGGCAAAGCCACCGGATACGCAGCCGCACGCGCTGGCTATGATGTTGTCATGACGCCGGCCCAGCATGTGTATCTGGACATGGCCGAGACCAATAGCTTGGACGATTGGGGCGCCAGTTGGGCGGCATTTATCGCACTTGAAGATACAATTGCATGGGACCCTGTTCCAAAAGATGAGCCAGAGCTTGAGGAACATATCATTGGCGTTCAGGGCGCATTTTGGTCTGAATTCACAACCGAAGATGACCAGATTTGGCCCATGCTACTACCACGCATTCTGGGTGTCGCAGTCAAGGCCTGGCAAGCCACAGACATTTCAGCCGACAACTTGCATTGGCTCGCCGAAAATTACAATCAGATTTGCCAGTCTTTCTGCCGCAAAAACGCGCAAATATGACCTCGCAGGGCACTGTCAGAGGAAATCTCTGAATACTTGAAACGTCACGGATTCACTCGATCCGATTCGAAAAAACCGTGAGAAATCAATGGTGGCTAAATAAAAATTTATCGGTTGGGCGAGTAAATAATTTTACTCTGACAGGACCATTTTGATTTCTAGAGCCGTGCAATAGGCTGTCCACTGGTTAATCCGTGAACTATTTCAACGATGCTCTTCGCATCAATTCCGAAATGGCGATAAAGATCTGCGATTGTGCCTGTTTGCCCGAAATGCTCGACTCCAAGGGGAATCGTTTGGTGCCCGTTTACAGCCCCGATCCATGACAAAGTGGCGGGGTGACCATCGATTACAGTCACCAGCTTGCAATGCGACGGGAGGTCGGCCAGAAGGTATTCGACATGCGATCGTGCGCCGTGGTGTCCTTTGCTCCGCGCCCGTTGGGCTGCTGTCCAGCCTGCGTTGAGCCGGTCGGCTGAGGTCACGGCCAGCACGCCGACATCCCGCCGACTTTCCGCAATGCTCCCGGCTGCGCTTATCGCCTCGGGGGCCACAGCTCCTTGATAGGCGATCACCACCTCGCAGTTCGGTCCCGGATTGCGCAACCAGTAGGCACCGTCAATCGCACCTTGCCAAAACGCATCGTCATTTCGTTTTCCAGGCTGCTCAATCGGATTGGTCGTCAGGCGCAGGTAGACTGAGCCGCCGGTTTCGTCGCGCAACCAGGTGCGTTCATCCGGGTCCCCCTCGCCGTCACGCTGCATATAGGTGAACGCCCATTCCATGATCACCGCCAATTCGTCGGCAAAGGCGGGCTCGAACGCGGCCAGCCCGTCCTGACTCATTCCGATCAGAGGCGCGCTGATGGATTGGTGCACGCCGCCCTCGGGGGCAAGCGTCACCCCTGATGGGGTCCCCACGATCATGAAACGCGCATCCTGATAGCAGGCGTAGTTCAGCGCATCCAGGCCACGCGCTACAAACGGGTCATAGACAGTCCCGATGGGAATAAGCCGCTTGCCAAAAAGGCTATGCGACAGCCCCGCAGCCGCGAGCAGCAAAAACAGGTTCATCTCCGCGATCCCCAGTTCGATATGCTGACCCTTTGGCGAGAACTCCCATTTTGCTGTGGACGGAATCCGATGCTCGATGAATGCATCCGCCTGGGCCGAGCGGGCAAAGAGCTTGCGCCGGTTCACCCAGGGGCCGAGATTTGTCGTCCCAGTCACGTCGGGTGAAGTCGTCAATATCCGTGCCGCGAATGCACTTTCGCCCTTGGACAGGTCGTCAAGTATCTTTCCGAAAGCCATCTGGGTAGATATTTCGCGATCGGGGTTCAATTCGATAGTGGGCACGTCGAGTTTGCCATCGGAGTAGCGCCGGGGTCCCTTGGCGAAAAAAGCAACCTGTCCCAGGAATTTCTGCAGGGCGACAGCGTCTTTAACTGTGGCAAACGGTTCCCACTCGGAGCCGTCTGCGACGCCCATTTTGGCCTGCCATTGTGCGAACTGTGTTTTGTTCATGAGCCCGCCGTGATTGTCTTTGTGCCCGGCGATCGGCGTGCCCCAGCCTTTGATTGTATAGGCCAGAAAACAGACGGGGCGATCGTAGTCGATCGTGGCAAAAGTCTCGGCCATGGTCTGGACGCAGTTGCCGCCGAGATTTTCCATCAGCGCCGCCAATTCGTCGTCCGAATGTCTCTCGATCAGCGCCGATACGTCGCCCTGATCGCCCAGATCGTCCATCAGTTGCTTTCGCCATACCGCCCCCCCATGAAGGTCAGCGCCGAATATTGCTGGTTCGGGCACGCGTCGATCCAATCGCGCAGCTTCCCCCCACCGGGTTCGTCGAACGCCTTTCTCTGGGTCGCGCCATATTTGATGCGCACCACGTCCCAACCGAAGGCATCAAAGATCTTCTCGATCCGCTCAAAAAGGCCTTCGCGCACGATCCCGTCAAGCGATTGGCGGTTGTAGTCAATGATCCACCAACAATTGCGCAAATCGTTCTTCCAGCCCTCTTGCAGCGCTTCGTAGATATTTCCCTCGTCCAGTTCGGCATCGCCGACCAGTGCGATCATCCGCCCCGGACTGGCCTGCGCTTTCCATTCCTTTGCGGCAATATAATCCTGCACGATCGACGAGAACGCGGTCACGGCCACGCCCAGCCCCACCGAGCCAGTCGAAAAGTCCACGTCGTCAATATCCTTGGTGCGGCTGGGATAGGATTGCGCACCACCGTAGCCGCGGTAATTTTCCATCTTTTCGCGTGTCTGGTTGCCCATCAGATACTGCATTGCGTGAAAGACTGGGCTGGCGTGAGGTTTTACTGCCACCCGGTCCTCTGGCCTGAGCACACTGAAATAAAGCGCCGTCATGATCGATACCATCGAGGCCGAACTCGCCTGATGCCCGCCAACTTTGATCCCATCCACCTTGGGCCGGACATGGTTGGCATTGTGGATCATCCAGTGGGACAACCACAAAAGCCGCTGTTCAATAGTCTTGAGATGCGGGATGTCGGCAGGGAGCAAAAGGGCCATGATACGGTTTCTCAATTTTTGTCAGTCGGCAAAGGTCGGTCACCCCGACATTCACCATCATTAAAGAATTACTTGCCAAATGTCAGACATATGTCATATTGCTAATTTACGGTTGATCCGTCAAGCGGGGAATGTTTGTGTCTGCCAAATCAAAAAAGTCGGAAAATATTGCGAAAGCAGCGCCGCGGAACCCGGCCGAATATTTGACGCCCATTGCGACAAAAAGCCGGACTGAAGAAGTGCTTGAAGCTTTGGTCGCCATGATCGAAGCCGCCGATCTGCAAATTGGCGATAAAATTCCAGCTGAGATGGAGCTTTGCGATCAACTGGGGGTTGGCCGCACAACCATCCGGGAAGCACTTAACAGATGGGAGGGCCTGGGGCTGGTCAGACGCAGGCGCGGGTCCGGCACCTTTTTGATTGCGAATATCAGGGCTTCAAAGGGTTTGATCCCGACAAAAACCAAACTGGAGGGTGAAGGCCTGCTGCGACTAGTCGATGTCCGTAGAACCCTGGAAATCGAATCCGTTCAACGCGCAGCCCGAAACGCAAGCGACCCGCAAAAAGAGCTTATATCAGAAGCCTACAGGAAAATGATCAGGCTGGTTAAACAGAACCGCCCGTGGCTTGGGGCTGACCGGGAATTTCATGACGCGATTCACGTCGCCAGCGGAAACCCACTTTACGGGCAGATCCTGGCCGAGCTCGACGAGGCATTTCATGCCTCCAAATTCAAAGGATCCCCGTTCGAAAACCCAAAATTTGGCCACCGCTCTGTGACGCTGCACGCCGATTTACGTGAAGCAATTGTCGACGGTGATCCCGAAAAAGCAAAGACAGCAATCTGCGATATTCTGGACAAAGTAGAGGAGGAAATTCACGAACTTTCAGATGCGGACTAAAACAAAGAAACCAAAAAATACCTTAGAAAACTCAAGGAGGAACCAATGATATCTATTCGAAACTTTACTGCTGCATTTGCCATTGGCATTACAGCACTGACGGGGGCCGCGAACGCGCAAACAACCGTCTATGGAACACACGATTCGACCAGCGGCAGCTATGTCGATTACATGAAAACGGTTTACGCGCGTGCGGGTAAACCAGAGGTAATGTCGCTTTCTTTGACTTCATTTGACAAAGAGTTCGAATTGCATGGTTTGGCCGCCGAAAGCTGGTCACAATCAGATGATGGACTGACGTGGACGTTTAAACTACGTGACGGTCTGCTTTGGAGCGACGGTACACCGCTTACAGCGCACGACTACGTGTTCGCGCTTAAGCGTGCAGCGACATCAGGGTATGATTTCGCCTGGTATTGGGGCTTTGCCGGTGGCTTGAAGAATTGGGGCCCAGTGACAGCAGGCGAGATGGATGTCGACCAAGTTGGCATTCGTGCGGTTGACGACACAACTTTGGAGGTCGAAACAGAAACGGTGAAGCCGTATCTGCCTAGCGTTGTGTCGCTTTGGTACCCAGTTCCGGAACATCAGTGGGAACTATTCGGCGACGAATATGCTGCAAACGTGGACACAATGGTCACTTCTGGACCGTTTGTCCTGGAAAGCTGGGAAAAGTCTAACAACAAAATGGTTTTGGCCAAAAGCCCGACCTACAACGCGCCTTGGCCGGCCATGATCGACCGGCTTGTGCTGGATCCGACTTTAGGTCCGGCAGAAGTTGGCTTTCCGGGTTACTTGGCTGGTGACGCGGACATGACATCCCTGAATGCGGGACAAATTCCCTACGCAGAGCAACGTTTCCCAGAGCAAATCCGCAGAAACGCAATATTTGCGGTCTCGTATATCTCGTTTGATCTAGAAGCTGAGCCGTTTGACAATCTGGATGTCCGTAAGGCGCTTTGGTACGCAATCGACCGCGATGAAATGACTGGCACTGTTCTTAGGAACCTTGCCATTCCAGCGCGTTCGCTCTTGGCACCTGGATTTCCCGGATACAACGAAAGCCTGACTAAACACGCGGAGTTTGACCCTGAAAAGGCACGCGAGCACCTCGCAGCGGCTGGCTATCCAAATGGGGACGGCTTTCCAGGAATAGAGATCTGGTACCGCGATCAAGGTGGGTACAATGGCGCAATCACACCACCGATGCTTCAGTACCTGCAGGCTGAATTCAAAGAGCACCTGAACATCGATATGGGCATCAAGGTCATGCCGATCAGCGATTGGATGGACGCATTATTGAACGACGAAAACAGCCTGTTCCTCGCTCCGTATGAGTTCGATTATCTTGACCCAAGCAACTTCTATGGCATCTTCTACAATGGCGGCCGACATGGCCATCACCTAGCGTCATATGATGAAATAGTTAGTCAGGCTGATTCCAATTCAAGCTGGGATAAACGCCTAGAGCTTTACGAAGCCGCCGAGATGGAGCTGATCAATAACGTATCAATCATTCCTTTGATGCACCCGATCACCACATCGCTGGTCAGTAATGATTTAAAAGGTGACGGAACAACAACAAACAGCCTTGGTTTTGCTCCGCTAGAGAACCGCGGCCACTACTTTTACACTCACATCGAGAAGTAGATCGCCACGTCTCACCGCCTTTGTCACCATGCAGGGGCGGTGAGATAATTTATTGCGAATAATGTAGGGATCGCCACCAAGATGCCGCTTGTAGACATCAAAGATCTTCACGTTAGTTTTCGGCACCACGATGGTGTCGTCAGCGCGGTGCGCGGTGTCACAATGGGACTGTCCGCGGGCGAAAGCCTAGGTGTGGTCGGCGAGTCTGGATCAGGCAAATCGGTGACTTTCATGGCGCTGATGCGCCTGCTGCAAGCCCCCGCGGCTACGATCCAAGCCGAAACACTGCAACTGGACGGCAATGATCTGCTGAATGCCGACGCCAAGATGTTATCCGGAATTCGCGGAAGCCTGATTTCCATGATTTTTCAGGACCCGATGACATCGTTTGATCCTCTTTTCACCGTTGGTCATCAGATCGCCGAGACTATTCAGGCCCATAGAAATCCCGGCAAAAAAGCCGCGTGGGCCCAGGCAAGCGACTTGCTTGCTAAGGTGGAAATCAAAAAACCAGACCATGTTTTGAAACAATACCCGCACCAACTGTCAGGCGGAATGCTGCAACGTGCGATGATCGCAATGGCGTTGTCGTGCGAACCCCGGATATTGATAGCAGATGAGCCGACGACCGCCCTTGATGTGACGGTGCAGGCGCAAATTTTACAGCTCATAACCGACCTTCAGGATGAAACCGGTATGAGCCTCATCATGATTACCCACGACCTTGGTGTTATTGCTGAAACAGTGGACCGCGTCGTGGTTATGTATGGTGGCCAAGTCATGGAAATCGGCGACACTGTCAGGATCTTTGAAAACCCTCTGCACCCTTACACCAAGGCGTTGATCGAAAGCATACCAGGACGCGAGCCTGGAAAACGCAAACTGACCGAAATTCGCGGGTCTTCGCCAAATGCGCTGTCGCCGCCCTCCGGTTGCCCATTTCACCCCAGGTGCAAACTGGCAGATGACAAATGCGCATCAGACGCGCCCGAACTATCGACTTATGATGGCGATAGATCAGCGGCATGTTGGAAGGTGGCACTATGAGCCCGGTTCTGGAACTTAGAAATATCCGCAAGTCGTTCGAACTTGGCCGTGGTTTTGGCAGCCTATTTCGCGCCGCACCACCACCGGTTGTCGCCGTTGATGGCGTTAGCCTAAGCGTCCTGCCACGCAAAGTGTTGGGGCTGGTTGGTGAATCCGGTTCCGGAAAATCAACATGCGGGTTAATGGCGATGCGATTGCTCGATGTGACATCGGGTGAAATTTTCGTAAACGGCACCGATATCACCCGCATGGAACCCGCACAATTAAAACCGCTGCGCAAACAAATGCAGATCGTTTTTCAAGATAGTTATTCGTCGCTGGATCCCATGATGACGCTATCGCAAATTGTCGCGGAACCGTTCGTCATTCACGACATGTACACACACCAGGAACGCAGCGAAATTGTCGGTGACTTATTTGAAAAGGTTGGACTGGATCGCAGTTATCGCAGCCGATATCCCCACGAACTTTCGGGCGGACAGCGTCAGCGCATTTCAATTGCGCGGGCACTGGCGCTGAAGCCCAAGATCCTTGTGGCAGACGAACCGACATCTGCGTTGGATGTCTCGGTGAAAGCACAGGTCATCAATCTGTTGCATGACCTGCAAGAGGAAATGGGACTGTCTATTCTGTTTATTAGTCACGAATTGAGCGTGATCCGTTCCTTGGCGGATGAAATTGCCGTCATGCATCGCGGCCGGATCGTAGAACAAGCGCCAACGGAAACAATTTTCCAGAACGCGCAGCACCCCTATACCCAGTCCCTTTTGAACGCCATTCCGTCACTGGACCCCCGCAAGCGTTCCAGGCGAACATTCATGAGCGCTGAAGATATATTCGCAAAAATACCAACCGTTTCGCGTGGCGACGTTGTAATAGCCGAAAACGTGCCGACAACAGATCCTCAGTTGGTGAATGTCTCTGAGGACCACAAAGTCGAAGCCATCGTGCAAGGCTAGGAGAGAAAAATGATTGGATATGTTGTTCGAAGACTACTGTCGATCTGCGTGACATTTTTTGTTGTGTCGGTCCTGCTTTTTGTGATGATGCACGCGATACCCGGCGGCCCATTTGACGCCGTTGAAATGCCACTGGACCCGGCGATCGTTGCCAAAATTATGGCCCAGTACGGTCTAGAGCAACCGCTTTACGTACAATATTTGAAGTACATGTGGGGCGTTTTGCATTTTGACTTTGGTATTCCCTATCAAAGCCCTGGTGAAACTGTGCTTGAGTTGCTGGGTCGCGCTTGGGTTCCGAGTCTTGTACTCGGTGGACTCGGCGTTCTCATCGGTGCCCCCCTTGGAATTGCTCTGGGCCTCGTTGCTGCGCTGCGGCGCAATAGCTGGGTTGACTATCTGGCTTCCGCCATCTCGACCCTGGGCCTGACAATACCCGTCTTTGTCACAAGTATGCTGCTCATTATGGTGTTTGCTGTATGGCTAAATTGGCTGCCGGCGAGTGGCTGGGGGGAACCCAAGAAATGGATTTTGCCAATCATCGCCTATGCTGCCATCCCATTGGCGACCTACGCGCGATACACGCGCTCAGCAATGTTGGACACACTTAACAAACCGTTCGTCACAGTGCTGCGCGCCAAGGGTCTTTCCGAGCGAAAAATAATTTTTCAACATGTCCTACGGAACTCAGCCATTCCAATGGTGACTGTCTTTTTGCCAATGTTCATCGGCACGGCAACCGGCAGTATTTTTGTCGAAGCCATGTTTCGGGTTCCGGGACTGGGTGCGTATTTTGTCTCCAGCATCGAGACCCGTGATTACCCACTGGAAATGGCGCTCGTGCTCATGATCACGGTCATGTTTTGCTTGGCATACTTTCTGGCGGATATCGCCTACGCGCTGCTCAATCCACGTATCCGGCTTGGCGGGAGGCCATCCAAATGACCCAGGATACCTCAGTAATCCAGGCATCCGCGCCGCTGGAAACTGTCGGCGATCTACCAGCACCCCGAAACCCGATGTATTATGCTTGGCGCCGGTTTGGCGCCAACAAGGCCGCTGTCACGTCGGGTGCAATCCTTGCAATCATCGTTCTGATGGCAATTCTAGCACCCTTGATTACGCCAACAAGCTATGAGGAACAAAAGTTTCTAACAGATAATCTGGCTTTCCCATCAGCGAGCCATTGGTTCGGCGTCGATGAGCTGGGGCGCGATTTTTATACACGCATCGTCTATGGCGCGCGCATTTCCCTTAGCATTGGCTTTGTTGCGGCGGCATTTAGCGTCGTGATAGGTCTGCCGTTGGGGGCGTTGGCTGGCTTTTATGGCGGCGCGACGGATTGGTTCATCATGCGGGTGATCGAAATCTTTAGCGTCGTACCTCCGCTTTTGGCAGCCTTGTTGTTGGCGGCACTCGCCGGCGGTGGATTCGGCAGCATCGTATTGATTGCAGCACTGTTTGGCTGGGTTCAGGTATGTCTACTTGTTCGTGGCCAAGTCATGGCCTTTCGAAACCGTGAATTTATTCGAGCATCACAGGCGCTTGGCGCACCACCGCTATTTATCATTTTTCGACATTTGATACCAAATTCCATTTCACCCGTGATTGTGGGTTTTGTTCAAGCAATCCCTATGGCCATGATGCTGGAAGCCGGGCTAAGCTTTCTTGGCGTCGGGATCGAACCGCCGACGCCCAGCTGGGGCCAGATGATTAATATTGGCATCAGTTTCATGTTCTTTTATTGGCACCTTGCCGTGTTTCCGACATTGGCATTGGCGATAACGGTATTGGCGACAACATTGTTCGGCGACGGTCTGCGCGACGCTCTCGACCCAACGTTGAAAGGGTAACCAGGGTGACTACAAATCTGCGCGGGTTGTTCCACCTGGAAGAAGGGTTGGTTTTCTTGAATCATGGATCGTTTGGGGCTTGCCCAAAACCCGTATTCAAGGCGTACCAGGATTGGCAACTGGAACTGGAAAAGCAACCAGTTGCGTTTTTGGATCAACAAAGTGGCTTTTTTGAAAGAATGCTGGCCCCACGTACAGCAGTCGCCCAGGTGATGGGCGCCGATCCGGGCGATCTGGTGGGCGTTGAAAACGCAACCGCGGGCCTGAACGCTATTGCGCGGTCACTCGAATTGGCCCCGGGCGACGAAATCCTGACCAGCAGTCACGAATACAATGCCCTTGAAAACACATGGAAATTTGTGGCTGATCGCACTGGCGCCAAAATAGTTGTCTCGAATATTCCAGTTCCTCTTTTATCAGAAGAACAGTTCACTTCCTCGATTATTGCGGCGATGACTGACAAAACTAAAGTTCTCTTCCTCAGCCATATCAGCTCGCCCACCGCGCTGGTATTTCCAATCGAAAATGTCGTTAAAGAATCCCGTAATCGGGGAATTACAACGATCATTGACGGCGCCCATGCGCCCGGCCTGATTGATCTTAATCTTAACGATCTGGATGCCGATTATTATTCAGGCAATTGCCACAAATGGATGATGGCCCCAAAGGGCTCGGCATTTTTGTGGGCGCGCCGTGATGTGCAGCATCTTTTGGAACCATCGGTTGTCAGCCATGGCTGGGTAGCACGAAACGGTGACCCCGATCAGCTTGGCTTTTTCGGCAACAGTCGGTTTATCGATAACTTTGAAGTACAGGGAACACGCGACCCCGCGGCTTGGTTGACTGTTCCCGCGGCAATCGAATTTGCCAAATCCAATAATTGGCACGAGGTCGGAAAACGCTGCGCAGAGCTAGCCATGGCGACGGCGTCGGAACTCTCAGAGCGCACCAAACTGCCACTGCTGGCCGCCTCAGAACTTCTGACATCCCAGATGATTTCCGTTCCGATTCCGGACTGCGATGTAACTGATCTACATCGGCGGTTGCTAAGCGACTATAACATTGAAATCCCGGTGATTTTGTGGGCGGATCTTTGCCTCGTGCGAGTGTCTATTCAGGGATACAACACCCAGGAAGACGCAGACGCCTTGGTCGCGGCAATATCGGAGATATTTGAACTTTAATCCATCGTTTCAGCCTGTTCTCAATTGATCGATGGCGGTTCCCACTTTTGGCAATAACACGGACAACGTTTGACGATCGAAGACGGATCGGCCCGATTGCAAGGCAACATGGGTGCTGTCAGACGAATGCGAACTCGTCTCAGTTTTCCAGTCGGGTTTAATTCAGGCCATGCCCAACTGACGCCACTCAGCAAGAGCGGCGGTGCGGTTAAGCTTGAAATTGGCGCGTGAGTAGAGATGTCTTTCCTGGTTGAAATGGTTGTGGACCGAGGCGTGGACGGCGGCGCATTTCTGCA
>CAXMPY010000011.1:24832-26205 GCA_964195275.1 uncultured Paracoccaceae bacterium | reverse complement strand
GATTAACCCCGAAATAAGCGGCATATTGTTGATGTCGGCAGCGGCGGTGGGCTGGGGAATTTATTCGTTGCTGGGGCGTGGCGCCGAAAACCCGCTGGGGGCGACGGCGGCAAATTTCACGTTGGCTTTGCCAGCAGGTTTGTTGGTTTTTGCGATAATACCCGACAGCGTGACTTTGCGCGGTGCGGCGCTGGCCATCCTTAGCGGCGCGGTGACGTCAGGGGCTGGGTATGCGCTGTGGTATTCAATTTTACCCCGGTTGGGTGTCACGGTCGCCGCAGTCGCACAGCTGACGGTGCCGGTTTTGGCCGTGGCTGGGGGGTTGTTGTTCCTGGGTGAGCCAGTGACAGTTCGGTTCGCCGTCTCTACGTTGTTGGTCCTGGGCGGCATCGCGATTTCGCTAAGCCGCCGATCTTAAGTGATTACGCTGCAAAACAATGGGTGACGTGGCGTTTTGAATTCTGGGCCTCGATTTGGCCATATCGGACCGCTATCTATTGGGTATGAAGTTTTTACTGACATTGGCATTGGTCGTTCTGCCAAGCACCGCGCGGGCAGATTGCGTGGTGTTGTTACACGGGCTGGCACGGTCAGCATTTTCCATGCGCGTTATTCAGGCGTCGCTTGAAGATCATGGCTATTTCGTCGTTAACGTCGACTATGCTTCGACCGAGGCGACGATCGAAACACTGGTCACCACCAGCATTCCGCCCGCGGTCGCCGCCTGTGGCGATCAAACTGTGCATTTTGTCACCCATTCGTTGGGGGGCATTCTGGTACGGGCTTGGCTAGAAAATAACCGACCGGCGCATATGGGCCGGGTGGTGATGATGGGGCCGCCCAACAAAGGTTCTGGTCTGGTGGATGCCTTTGGCGATTTGGGGCCGTTCAAGTGGATCAATGGTCCGGCTGGACTGCAACTGGGCACCGGATCCAAGGCGGTGCCAAACCGGTTGGGGTTTGCCCGGTTCGAACTGGGCATAATTGCCGGCAGCCAATCCCTGAACCCACTATTTTCCAGTTTTATTGAGGGTCAGGACGACGGTAAAGTTTCGGTTGAAAGCACACGCATTGTGGGCATGGATGATCACATCGTTTTACCCGTAACCCATACCTTCATGATGATGAACCCGGTAGTGATTGTAGAAGTCGGAAAATTTTTGCAAACTGGTGCGTTCGACCACGAACTGACATTTGGCAGCTTGGTAAAACAGTCTTTATTTGACTAGGCACCAGTTTTAGGCCGGGCCCAATATCTGATTGGTGTGGCCCATTTTACGGCCCGGTTTGGCGTCTGATTTCCCATATAGATGGATCGCCAGATTGCCATCGTTGGATAGCTGGGCGATGCGATTGATATCAGGGCCGATCAG
>CAXMPY010000011.1:0-24822 GCA_964195275.1 uncultured Paracoccaceae bacterium | reverse complement strand
GGTTGAGCATTTTCACGTTTGAATGGCGCTTGCCATCCCCCAAAGGCCATCCGGCAACCGCACGAATGTGCTGTTCGAAATGGTCAATGACGCAACCTTGTTGGGTCCAATGGCCAGAATTATGCACTCTTGGCGCAATCTCGTTTATGATCAAACCGGACTTGGTGACGAACAGTTCAATTCCCATAACGCCAACATAGTCCAACGCGTTCATGATTTTGGCGGCGATCAGAACAGCATCGGTGGATTGCAATATTGATAAGTTAGCGGGCAGGGTTGTACTGTGCAAAATGCCATTCTGATGTACATTTTGCCCCGGATCATAACAGGTAATCTGACCGTCTGCACCCCGGGCGCCAATCACTGAGATCTCGTGACTGAAATCGATAAACCCCTCAAGTATGGCAGGCGCACCCTTCATTTGGTCCAACGATTTGGCAGCATCTGTAATGTCATTCAGACGCACCTGGCCCTTGCCATCATAGCCCATGCGCCGGGTTTTCAGGATTGCGGGCACGCCAATTTCGGACAAAGCGAATGTCAGGCCGTCGATATCGTCAATCGCTGCATGAGGCGCTGTGGTTAGGCCCAAATCACGCAGAAACATTTTTTCGGTTAGCCGATCCTGGCTGATACGCAGCGCATTGCGCCCCGGACGCACGGGCGTGATCGCCTCAAGGATATCCAGCGTCTGGGTCGGGATGTTCTCGAATTCATAGGTAATAACGTCCACGGATTTGGCAAAATGCGTAAGCGCCTGAACGTCATCATAGGGGGCCGTGGTCAAAGCGGCAGCGACCTGTGCGGCGGGTGGTTCAGCGGCGGGTTCAAATATATGGCAGTTCAATCCCAATCTGGCGGCAGCAACACTAAGCATCCGGCCCAGTTGGCCGCCGCCCAATACTCCAATAGTTGCGCCAGGTTGTAAGGGGTTAGTCATCCTGAGGTGCATCCGGAATGGACGCTGAAAGTGCGGCGCGCCAGGCATCAAGACGGTCGGCCAGTTCTGCGTCGTTCAGGGCCAGTATCTGGGCCGCCAGCAGCGCTGCATTCACGGCACCAGCCGCACCAATCGCCATTGTTGCCACCGGATAACCTTTGGGCATTTGAACGATCGAATAGAGACTATCAACACCCGACAATGCAGTGGTTTGCACCGGCACACCGATAACCGGAATGCGGGTTTTTGACGCCATCATTCCAGGCAGATGCGCCGCGCCGCCCGCACCAGCAATGATGATCTGAATGCCCCGATCAACGGCAGATTTGCCATATTCCCACAGCCGGTCAGGCGTGCGGTGCGCCGAGATGATTTTGGTTTCATAGTGAAGGCCCAGCTCATTCAGGATCAGCGCTGCTTGTTTCATGGTAGACCAGTCTGACTGGCTGCCCATGACGATGCCTATTTTGACAGGGGTCAATCGCTTACTCCGCTAAAATTGAGGCTGCACTATAGAGGTGTGGGCGGGTCACGCAATGATATCTGGCGTTAGCTCGTCGTTGATTACGGCAATCTGATCTTTCAGCAGCAATTTTTGTTTCTTAAGCCGGCCCAACCGCAGTTGATCAGCACGTCGGCTTTCTTGAAGCGCATGAATAGCGTCATCCAGATCACCATGTTCACGCCGCAAAACGGCCAAACGGACGCGCAAAACCTCATTGTGGTTCATTTTTCCGGAATTGGGCATTTTGGATTGGGTCATCCCATGATCAAAGAATTCGCCATAATCTAGCTGAAAATCATCATCGTGCCAAGGAATTGCCTTAGAATTGGACTTGTAGCGCGCGAATATAGTCCCATATTCGATAACAGGTCGCCGTCACGGGGCCTGCCACTGCTGTCGCTTTTCAAAGGACGCACTAATGTCAAAGCTTACATTGTCAACGCACCCGTTTTTTCTGGGATTTGAACAGCTGGAAGCACTGTTGGAACGCACCAACAAATCTGACTCCGGTGGCTATCCGCCTTTTAATATTGAACAGACCAGCGATGAAAGCTATCAGATCACGTTGGCTGTGGCAGGGTTTGCAGAGACCAATCTTTCGATAACGGTCGAAGATCGCCAACTGCTCATCAAAGGCAAGCAATCGGACACCACAGAGGGTCGCGTATTTCTGCATCAGGGCATCGCGGCGCGCCAATTTCAACGCAGTTTTGTATTGGCAGACGGTGTAGAAGTGGCAAGCGCTGCCATGGAAAATGGCTTGCTGCATGTTGATCTAAAACGATCGCAGCCAAATGCCGTTGTTCAGACCATCAACATAAATCAAGTAAAATAATCGAGGTGAGCATTATGGATCAGAAAGTAGATTTTATTTCAGACGGGCAGACCCGGATCGCCTATGTCCGCCCCATCTCCGTCTCGGATTTGCCTGACGAGTTGCAGGAACAGGTGGAAGGCGTTGAAAAACTATACGCGGTGCACGGCGAAAACGGCGAACGGCTGGCGTTGGTGAATGGCCGAAACCTAGCGTTTACGCTGGCCCGTCAAAACGATTTTACACCGGTGCACGTGCATTGAGATTGGCAGGGCCGCTATCGATGGCGGCCCACACCAAAAAAATTACCCTAAACCGCGATCAGCCCCATGCTTTCGAGCTTTAGAACGACTTGGTGGGCACAATTGTCTACATCGACGTTTTCGGTTTCGACGCGCAATTCGGGTTTCACGGGATCTTCATAAGGGTCAGAAATTCCAGTAAATTTCTTGATTTTTCCGGCACGCGCCAACGCATATAGGCCTTTGCGATCCCGGCGTTCGCATTCTTCCAATGACGTTGCGACGTGAATTTCAAGGAACGCACCAAACGCTTCAATATCTTCGCGAACGGCGCGCCGGGTTGCTGTGTAGGGCGCGATCGGGGCGCAGATGGCGATGCCGCCGTTCTTGGTAATCTCGGACGCCACATAGCCGATACGGCGGATATTCAGATCGCGGTGTTCCTTCGAAAATCCAAGTTCGCTGGACAGGTTTTTTCGTACAATATCGCCGTCCAGCAATGTCACCGGTCGTCCACCCATTTCCATAAGCTTTACCATCAACGCATTGGCAATGGTTGATTTGCCCGATCCTGATAGACCGGTGAAAAACACCGTAAAGCCCTGTTTTGAACGGGCTGGGCGGGTGCGGCGTAATTCTGTGACAACTTCGGGATATGAAAACCAATCCGGAATTTCCAGACCCTCGGCCAGGCGTCGCCGCAGTTCGGTACCTGAAATGTTAAGAACGGTAACGTCGCCTTTGATCTCGTCTGCGGGTTCGTATTGTGCGCGTTCCTGCACGTAGACCATGTGTTTGAAATCGACCATTTCCGCGCCGATTTCGCCCTGATGTTCGCGGTACAGGTCCTGTGCGTCGTAAGGCCCATAAAAATCGTCACCGGCTGAATTTTTTCCCGGTCCGGCATGATCGCGCCCAACAATGAAATGGGTGCAGCCATGATTGGCCCGGATCAGGCCGTGCCAGACGGCTTCGCGCGGGCCCGCGATGCGCATGGCCAAGTTAAGCAACGACATTGATGTGGTCGAGGCCGGGTATTTACCCAACACAGCCTCGTAACACCGCACACGGGTAAAATGATCAACATCACCGGGTTTTGTCATACCAACAACGGGGTGAATAAGCAGGTTCGCCTGGGCTTCTTTTGCCGCCCGAAATGTCAGTTCCTGGTGGGCGCGGTGCAGCGGGTTGCGGGTTTGAAAGGCCACCACACGGCGCCAGCCGACTTTGCGGAAATAGGCGCGTAGTTCATTTGGCGTGTCGCGACGCGCGCGGAAATCATAGTGCACTGGCTGCTGAATGCCGGTGATTGGGCCACCCAGATAGACCGGGCCGGCGGTGTTGTGCAGGTAGTTGACTGCCGGATGGGCAATGTCATCTGCGCCGAACACGTTCTTGGCCTCGACAGCTTTGTTTGGTGTCCATTTGTCATTGATCGACATGACCGCATGGATGACGCCTTCTTGATCCCGCAGTGCAATATCCTGGCCCGGGTCGACGGTTTCAGCGAATTTTTCGTCGATATCCAACGTAATCGGCATTGGCCATAACGCGCCGTCGGTTAGGCGCATGTCTTTGACCACACCGTCGTAATCTGCCTGGTTCATGAAACCCTTTAGCGGGAAGAACCCGCCGTTCATCAACAGTTCAAGATCGCATATTTGGCGCGGAGTCAGATCCCAGCTGGGCAGTTGCGCTGCTTCAAGTTTTAGTTTCACGGCTGAATCGTAAGATACGAACAATTCAGGGATCGGCGCGAGGTTAGAGATTTGCATGTGTGTAGCGGGCCTTTGTTGAACTAGTCTGCACAATATTGATAAATACAAGGCGGCAATAGCGCAGGGGCTAGGCCAAACGCAAGCCGGGCAAGGAAAATACGCCAATTGGTGCTTTGCAAGCGTCAATACACTCGCCGAGACCCTACTGATCCGGATTAAACGCCGATGCCGGTCCATCGCGGGACAATGTCGGGGCGTTGGGCGGGTAAATCATCCCGTCTGCGCCTGCCGCTCTTGCAGCATCACTCGCGCGCCAACTTGTGGCCGGCGACCCAGCGGTGCGTTGTTCTGCCCAAGGTACAGCGGTTTCGCGCCATTTAAGCCCCAGCATTTCTTCAGTTTCTGGCGTTCGGAAATCCAGAATATTCGCGTCCGAGACCATTAGTGGCACGACTAGTCGGGGCGGATCATCGGGTTTCAGGTATATATTGACAGCAACGGCCGCGGCTTCGGGCGATGGGGACATGTAAATTGTCGGCTCGCTATCGTGGTGAAACCGCCCTTTTGGGCTGCTGACGCCTTCAAGAACCTGTGCAAGATGTTCCTTAAATATTATTCAATAAAATCGCCCAGGCTATGGCGTCATTCAGCCGCTTTCAGTTCTGTGTTTTCGGCTTCCATTTCTGTCAGGTATTTTTCCGCTTCCAGGGCGGCCATACACCCCATTCCAGCGCTAGTTACGGCTTGGCGATAGATGTGGTCGGTCAAATCGCCCGCCGCAAATACGCCCGGTATTGACGTCGCTGTGCTGTCGGGCGCCGTTACAACATAGCCGCCATTGTGGGTTTCCAACTTATCCACCACCAGTTCGGATGCTGGCGAATGGCCGATGGCGATGAAAACACCGGCGCAGGATATTTCGCTGACTTCACCAGTTTTAACATTCTTAGCCCGCACACCTTCAACGCCAAGCGGGTTTTCACCACCAACGACTTCTTCAAGTTGATGGTCCCACAGCATTTCGATCTTTTCATTGTTCAAAAGCCGGTGCTGCAAAATCTTTTCGGCGCGCAATTCGTCGCGCCGGTGGATGACCGTGACTTTTGAGGCAAATTTGGTCAGGAACAGTGCTTCTTCAACGGCTGTATTGCCGCCGCCGATCACCACCACGTCTTTGCCGCGGTAAAAGAAGCCGTCGCAAGTTGCACAGGCAGAAACTCCAAAGCCCTTGAATTTTTCTTCGCTGTCCAAACCCAACCAGCGGGCCTGTGCACCTGTTGCCAGGATCAGCGCATCGGCGGTGTAAGTCGTGCCGCTGTCGCCGGTCGCAACAAAAGGTCGGCTACTCAGATCAACATTGGTGATGATGTCGGAAATTATTTCCGTGCCCACGGCTGCAGCGTGCGCCTCCATCCGCACCATCAGCTCTGGGCCTTGTACTTCGGTGTCGCCGGGCCAGTTTTCAACCTCGGTGGTGATCGTTAACTGGCCACCGGGTTGGATACCCTGCACCAGTACAGGATCAAGCATGGCGCGGCTTGCGTAAACCGCCGCAGTATAACCCGCCGGACCAGAGCCGACGATCAGAACTTTGCTGTGTTTGCTATCGGCCATATCGTTTCCTTGGGTTGGATGTTTGCAGTGGATATAGAGATGCAGGCAACGTGATGAAACCCCGGTTTCGAACCTGTGATCAGATGGAAATTCAAAATTTATTGTGCTGAAATCCCGGTCTGTGCGTAATTTTATTGCGCAATTTGACGGGCAACCATACAAGTTGGCGAAAATGCAGGAACATATATGCCCGCCAGCAAACTAGATTCGATTGATCGCCAAATTCTGGCAGAGCTTCAGGCTGATGGGCGGATGACCAATGTCGAGCTGGCACAACGTGTTGGAATATCTGCACCGCCCTGTTTGCGCCGCGTCCGTACGCTTGAGGAATATGGGTATCTAAAAGGCTATCACGGCGACGTTGATGCCCGCGCTTTGGGTTTTGAAGTGCAGGTGTTCGCATTGGTCGGGCTTCAAAGTCAGGCCGAAACCGATTTGTCGGCGTTTGAAACGCTGTGCCGAAACTGGCCATTGGTTCGGGAATGCCACATGCTGAATGGCGAGGTGGATTTCATTTTGAAATGCGTGGCGCCGGACCTGTCCAGTTTTCAAAGTTTTCTGACCGAACAACTGACAGCAGCGGTTAATGTTGCCAGTGTGAAAACGTCTTTGGTCATCCGGTGCGCAAAGGACGACCCGGGTGTGCCGTTTGATGTTTTGGAAGATCGACTGCGCCAAAGTGCTTGACGCAGGCTATATCGTTTTAACGCTTGTGGTTTAGTGGACCAAATTCTTCGATCGAACTAATATGCGGAAATAGGCCCAAAAAGTGAGGGTACAATTCCGCTGGCATCTGCAAAAACGGATGCTCGCCGGGGTGATAGCTTTCGGCCAAAACACCATTTGCGCGGACCAGGTAGTGACCGGGCAGACCAATGTGAAAAACCTTGATCGGTGACACCGGATTGATGCTGATGACCGAACCGCCATCAGCCAGATTTTCCAACGCTGCCAATGGAGAAGTCGAATTAACCGCCATGACACCTGACAAAATGCGCGCCGCGGGACCCATCATCAGGTCTGGTGCGCTTGGATCGTGGCCAAATCCACCTTCAGTGATCCGGAATAGTGATGCGGCTGGAACACCAAGGTCTAAATTTTGCGGAAAGATCATCATTGATCCAATCCACATCAGTTTCTGGGGGCCGCCATCAGCGGTGGCAATCATGTCACCGGGTTGAAGATCTTCGACTGCAACATAGCCATTTTCGGTTTGTATAAGGGCGCCTTGTGCAAATGCGCCGAACGCATTTTCAAAGCTTTCCAGGGCTGGGGCAACGCAAATTTTGCTTTCAGTCTCGCCTTCGCGATTTAGCCATTCAAGTTCATAACGCCGGGTTACGACATCAAGTTCTTTGGGTTTGAGTGCTGACAACGCTTGACGGTTTACCGTCCAGGCAGGAGTCTGGGCTGGGTTAATCTTAGTGCGAACTATGTAACTCATAAAAACAGTCCTTAACAAACTGTCCACTACTGCTTTACGGCCCCCACCCAAGTGCAGAGGGACGTATTAGGATCACTAATCATATTTAAAGAAGATTAGTCAAAATAATTTAACGTTTTAGAACAGCTTTGGGTCATCTGTGGTTTTCAAATCACGTTTTACTCGAGTTTTAGGAAAAATCGCCAAAATTGGTGCCAATCTGAAATCAATGGCTTTCAAAACTTGGGTCAGGCTGTCGATTTCGCCCGTTTTGCGCAGCGTGCGCACCAGTTTTGGCGCGAACTAACGGTTACCCAAGGCATGGGAATATCGGTTGTTCTCGCGAATGTAATTGTGGCTTTTAGCCAATGGTGTTTGGTTTTCATTACCTGTTCCTCAATATTTGCGGGCGTTGTTTTTATTGACCCGTCATTGCGCTGCAAGGTTTTTGACATAAAAGTTGGGCGTGGATCGGGTGGTTACACCGTACTTAGGAAAATTGTGGTTAATTGCTTTGGCGGTCCAGATATCTATACTGTTAGCAAATTAATTTGATTATAAACAAAAGGTTATGTGTGTTCCTTAGCAAGAAACCTATTCGACTTACCGGAACTTTGACGCCAATCGATTGGGGATTGCCACGTGACCGCCATTATTGTTCTGAATTTGGAAACAAACGCCGCGCTACCCGACCGCGCCGAATCGTTGCCGCCAGCAGGCGCAAAATTTGTACTGTTCGGCCTAAATTCGAATGGTCGAGATTAGCCGCCCATAATCGGCGTGGCCTGCGTGAAGGCCGCGCCGATAAGAAAAAAACTGTTCTTCATCGCTATAGGTGCAGTGGCCGGTCCATGCAGCGTTGCCGATGCCGGACTGGCACAGCCGATGCAGGCCAAACGCCGGCAGATCGAACTGAAACCGGTCGTCGATCCCGTTTACAAAAAACATTGCATACTCTGGGTCGGTAGACAGGAAACTTTCCCGAAACTCTGGGCCAACTTCATAGGCTTTTTGGCTAATCGTTGGTCCGATAACAGCGACGATATTCGGGCGACTGGCGCCCAGCTTTTCCATCGCCGATACCGTTGCTTGCAGAACGCCGTTCAGCGCACCCTTCCAACCGGCATGGGCCGCCCCAACTACACCGGCCTGCGCATCTGCAAACAGTACCGGCTGGCAGTCGGCACTTAGCGTACCTATTGCGATACCGGGCGTGGCAGTGACCTGCGCATCTCCTTTGATGGTGCCGGACTGAAACGTCTTTGTGACGATGTGCACGTCATTTGAATGCACCTGATGCAGCGTCAAAATGTTTTCATCAGGAACAAGCATCGCCTTGGCTACACGCGCGCGGTTGATCGCAACCGCTTCGGCCTGATCTGACGAACCGGGCCCGCAGTTCAGGCCTGAAAATACACCCGATGACGCGCCACCGCTGCGGGTGAAAAAACCATGCTGAAATGGTGCAAGACTGTCTGCGGTGATGATGCCAAGCGTCATGGGTCAAATCCGGGTGGCGGGGTGCACGCATTCTGATAAAGCGCGATTGCTTTGAAAAGTGTACCCATCTTTTTTGGGTCTGTCAGGCGTGTGTGTGCAGTTTGCTGGTTTATCAAGGCGTCGCCCGTTAAGTTCTGCGCCAGTTGCTGGCTGCGGGTTTGGATACCCAATCTGTTGAGCAAATCACCTTGCGTGGCCAACGCGGTTACCGAAACATCCGGTGCGCTAGCGGCCAGCGCCTCAAAATCGACATGGGCTGTCAGATCGACCTGACCAGGGTCATCCAGCGGGTTGACGGAAATGTGTTTCTGTACTGCCTGAAATGTATCACCGCGCGACCGCCAGTTGCCGTAATCCACAATAATGGCTGCACCTCCACGGCTGGCGATGCGGGCAGATATCGTTTGCATGATTGGCCCCACATTTGGGCAAATTTCCACAATGTCACCGGGCTTTGTATCGGCCAAACGATGTTCAACTATCGCGAAATGGGCTGGTGCCGATAGCGCCGTCGATAGGGCGTCGTCATCTGCGACAATTTGAATTTCGCGCCAGCCGGCGTCGTCACGCCTGAACTGGCGGATTGGCAAGGCATCGAAAAATTCATTTGCGACCAGATAAAGCGGCGCTTTGGGTAGCGCGTCGATGGCTTCTATCCAAGTGGCCTTGTATCCGTCCAGCGCCTTGCGTTGCGCAAGTTGCAGGGTCGGCGATGCCTCAAGCATTACAATATCGGCGGCAGCCACAAACCCGGGCACCTTGGCGGCTACACGCAGGATATCGGCCATCAGCGTGCCGCGCCCGGGGCCAAGTTCGGCCAATGTGAACGGATTTGGCTGCCCATTATCCAGCCAGGATTGCGCCAGACACAGACCCAACAGTTCGCCAAACATCTGGCTGATTTCCGGGGCGGTGGTGAAATCACCGGGTGCACCAAATGGATCACGCGTTGAATAATAGCCGTGTTCAGGATGCAGCAGGCATTCTGCCATATAGTCAGCGATGGTCATTGGTCCGGTGGCATTGATGCGGCGTATCAGCAGTTTGGTCAGTGCGTTCATTCCCGGCGTCGCGACCAGATGATCGCGCCAATGCCGATAAGGATCATTGGCACCGAAAGCAGTTGACCGATCGATAGCCCAAGGTCGGCAGATCCGACGACATAGCCCAGTGGATTCTCGGCACTGATAAATTGTTCATCTGCTTGGCGCACAAATTCAACAACAAAGCGCGACACGCCGTAACCCAGAAAAAACACCCCGGTAATTTGACCGGGTAGCTTCAACCAGCCGCGCCGCCAAACCAAAAATAGCAACAGCGCGCCCAGCAATAAACCTTCTAAGGCGGCCTCGTACAACTGCGACGGATGACGGCCGCATATACCGGCGATGTCGGGGCAATATTGTGCCTGAATGCCTGGAAAAGCGACGGCCCATGGCAAATTAGTCGGTCGCCCCCACAGTTCGGCGTTGATGAAATTGGCAAACCGCCCCAGCAAAAGCCCGACCGGAGTGCCAAAGGCCAGCGCATCCGCGATAGATGCGGTCGGCAGCCGGTGCCGCCGACTATACAGCCAGACCGCCAGTATCACCCCAATGAAACCGCCGTGAAACGACATGCCGCCAAGCCAGACTTGGGGTATTTGCGCCGGGTTGGCCAAAAAATGCGCCGGTTGGTAGAATGTAACAAAGCCCAGGCGCCCGCCTGCGATTATGCCGATGATAATCCAAGTCAGCAGGTCTTCCATCTGCGCCGGTGTCATCGGACTGGTGTCATTTGGCCAAACTTTGGGGGATTTCAAGGCGGCGACAATGATCCGCCAGCCGACAATTATACCCAGAATATAGGCAACCGCATACCAGCGCAGGGCCAGAGTAAAACCAGCAATATCTACCGAAAATATGTCGGGGCCGATGTTAGGGAAAGGGATAACCGCACTTAGCATGGGAAATGGATGGTCGCCCGACCAAGCGAAGTCAACCTTGAGATTTGATGCACGCGCACCCATATGTTCACAATGTAGCCAACGGAGGAACAGATGCAGTCCCGCAACAAAGTTTTCGATGAAATATCGCAACTGATGACCAACGCAATGGGTGTTGCGCAAGGTGCCAAGTCCGAGGCCGAAACGGCGATGAACAACTGGATAGAACGCTGGATGGCCGAACGCGATTTTGTAACCCGCGAAGAATTTGACGCAGTCCGGACAATGGCGAAAAAGGCGCGCGAAGAAAATGATGCGCTAAAAGCGCGGCTGGACGCGATGGAAAAAAAACCTGCCAAGAAAAAACCGGCAAGTCGGGCCAAGAAATCCTAGGCGAAAATTCCAGTGCCTGATTTACGTTAAGGCGCCTAAAACCCTGATATGAAGACGATTACCTGTGGAGGACTCGGTTCGCTGCACCGTCGATTGCATGTCGTCAATCATTCTTTGATACCAAAATGCAAAAATAGAGCTTTACAGGTGCGGCGTTTCAGAACACCATATCTGGTAAGGTTCGTGACTAAATATGCCGAACCTTGAGCAGGCAACTAGTTTTAGTGGATCGAAGTATTCACAAAGCTAACAGCAAACGAGGCCAGGCATGTCGCTTACAGCGTGGGATATTCAGGGCGAAGATCTACATCCGATAGATATCGTCGAACATTTGGCACAGGTTCACGACTGGGATTTTGACCGGTTGGCCGATGATCAGATTGCAATGTCGGTCGAAGGTTTATGGCGGACCTATTCGATCACACTGGCATGGTCTGAAATGGATGAAACGCTGCGCCTGCTGTGTACCTTTGAGATGGAACCACCTGAGGACAAATTGCCAAAGGTTTACGATGTTTTGAACCGGGCCAATGATATTTGCTGGACCGGCGCGTTTACCTATTGGGAAGCGCAGCGGTTGATGGTTTACCGATATGGTCTGGTTCTGGCCGGCGGGCAAATTGCCGGATCAGAACAGATCGATACGATGATCAACGTGGCCGTGGCGTCTGCGGAACGGTTTTACCCGGCTTTCCAATTGGCGGCCTGGGGCGATCAAACGCCCGCCGAAGTCATGCAGATTGCGATGGCCGAGGCTTACGGGCGCGCCTGACTTCCAAACGATTTGACTGTTGAATCTCTGAAATATTAGCCGAATATTTGGGTTTCGTTTAGCCTGTGCACGGGCTAGTTTCACGCGTGCCTTGGGGGAAAAGATGAACATGGATTTCAGCACGATAACGGCGCGTGGCCTGGTATTGCTTGGGTGTGGCAAGATGGGGTCTGCCATGTTGCAGGGCTGGCTGGGTCAGGGGCTGGCCGCCAGCTCGGTTTGGGTCTTGGACCCCTATCCCTCGGACTGGTTGACGGCCTTGTCCGGCATCAATTTAAATGTTGAATTGCCAGATAACCCGGCAATTGTTTTGGTCGCGGTAAAACCCCAGATGATGGGTGCCGCTTTGCCGGTATTGCGCATGCTGGGCAACGGTGGAACGCTGTTTTTGTCTGTGGCTGCTGGTACACCTATGTCTGCCTACGAAGACATCTTGGGACAGCAAACGCCAATCATCCGGGCCATGCCCAATACACCTGCCGCCGTGGGTAAAGGGATAACAGCATTGATCGGCAACCGAAATTCGGATGATGCTGATATGGTTTTGGCCGAAGCGCTGCTGACAGCAGTTGGGCAAACTTTGCGTTTGACCGATGAAGATCAAATGGACGCAGTGACTGCCGTGTCTGGTTCCGGGCCCGCCTACGTATTTCATTTGATCGAAACGCTGGCCGCCGCGGGTGTGACCGAAGGGCTGCCAGAAGATATGGCGATGCATTTGGCCAAGGCGACTGTCGCGGGGGCAGGCGCGCTGGCCCAGACTGCACATGAAGACCCGGCGCAACTGCGCACCAACGTCACCAGCCCTGCCGGGACAACCGCCGCCGCACTTACAGTTTTGATGGATGCGGATACTGGATTTGAACCACTATTGCGCCGTGCTGTGGCGGCGGCCGCGCAGCGCAGCCGAGAGTTGGGAAAATGAACGACATATCCTTTGATGATTTCTTGAAAGTAGACATTCGTGTGGGCCGGGTTTCTGCCGCCGAGCCCTATCCCGAGGCAAGGGTACCCGCGATCAAGATGTGGATCGATTTTGGTGATGAGATTGGCGAAAAGAAAACATCGGCCCAGATTACCGCGCACTACAAACCCGCCGATCTGGTTGGCAAGCAGGTGATGGCCGTCTTGAATTTTCCGCCACGGCAAATTGGTAAATTCATGTCCGAAGTATTGGTGCTGGGATTGGCGGATGCAGGTGGTGAGATTGTTTTGCTGCGCCCAGATTCCGACGTGCCAGTTGGCGGGCGGATGTGCTGATGAATGTATTGTTGGTAACCCGTCCGATGCACCAAGGACATTTCAGGTAATCGCAGACGGGCAATCGGAACCGGTAGTCAAATGGTTAAATCTACGCGTCCGGCCTAGGCAACGGGTTGGAGTCAGCTGCTCTAAATGTACAGCGCTCATGAATATCCCTTAGCTTTCTGGACGACTTACCGCCTAGAATAGAGACAAGAAGAGCCCTATCACACACCAGATTTGACCGACGCCTAGGTTGTTATTGCGCGGCGTATTTAGCGCCCCAAGTGCATTAGTTCAGGGGTAAGCACCCCGTAGCTTGACGCAGCACTTGCGCAGGTTCAGTACAATCGTCGCCCACCCAAGCGACAAATCCATCTGGGCGAACCAACACACTTTCATGGCCATAGCTGATTGCAAGGTTTTTGGCGGCCTGCACAGTCCCTAATGGCAGCCTTTGCTGCCGCGCCGCATGCTGGAATGATTGGACAAGTTCGGTGTCAAATCCTAAATGAAACAACGTGAACCCACAGTGCAGGTGATTGCACGTGTTTGATCCATCTTCCATCGGCTGTGGTGAAAAATGGTGGCCGGGCCGGGCTGTAATGTCATGTTGGGCGCTGGCCGAAGACTGACTGCGGTCACCGCCAACAACTAATGGCGAGCCGCTGTAATGCGGCGAATAGGTTGCAATTCCTTGGGTGGCTCCTGCATCGGCCCTTATTTCCCAAGCCGTTCTGAAGGCGTCTAAATCCTCGTCAGGATTGTAGTGCGCCAAGAATTTTCGATCATCTTCAATGAACTTGTCGATAAAGTCCTTGGCGGTTGAGGCGAATACCGCTGCCCGTTCGGCTGTGTAGCTGTCCAATAGAGTGTCCCCGGCCCAGCCATCCAGTGTTGCGGCCAATTTCCAGCCAAGGTTACGGGCATCTTCAAAGCCTGTGTTAATGCCATATCCGCCGTAGGGTGGATGGCTGTGCGCCGCGTCGCCCGCCAGGAAAACCCGTCCTTCACGAAAGCAATCGACAACCGAAATCCGAAGGTCCCAATACCCGACATATGAAAGTTTCAGCGCAATAGATTTGCCAATCGCGCGACATATGAATGCTTCGAAATCAAAGGTGTCGCGATCTGTATCGTTGGGAATAGGCGCGTGGAAAAAGAATGACTTTCCCCATTCGACCATACCGAAAAACATCCAGTATCCATTCAGGTCGGGGTGCAAAACGTTGTAAAACTGTTTGTCGCCGAATTCTTTGATCAGTTCAAAAAATGCGGGTGATTCAAATACAATCAATACCATCGACCGGTCATGATCTTGTGTTGTTTCGGTGATGGCGCTGCGCGTGCGGGTATTTGATCGGGGGCCGTCGCAGCCCACCATATATTTGGCCGTGATTTGTCCGGTATCCTGACCATTTAAAACTGATACTGATACCTTGGTATCGTCTTGCTCAAATTCAGTGGTTTCCCAACCGAGCCAAAGCTCGACAGTCTCCAAATGTTGAATTCTTTGGCGCAAAACGGATTCGGTCAAATATTGTGGTAGTCGTTCGTTTGCCGCGTGGTAATATGGGGCCACCGAAGCACGGTTGAACCAGTCATAATGGTACCCGCTGAAGAGGGAACCGTAGGCCGTAAGCCCGCCAATGGCGACGCCTTTTGGAATGGTTTTTGCCGCCCGAATTTCTGGTTCGACACCCCATGCAATCATGTGCTCCATCGTTCGCTGGGTCAGGTTTTGACCTTTGGGTATAGGCAGCGGCTTTTGGTATTTCTCAAACAAGCCAACGGAAATACCGCGCTGACCAAGATCTATTGCCAGACCCAGCCCAACCGGCCCGCCGCCCGATATGATGACATCATATGTTTTCTTCATTCATCAATCCCCGCGCAATAATCAATGGAATTAGAATGTCGGAAACCGCGCTGTTATCCAAACATTGTATTTGGCAATAACAAGGCCAACTGTGGAATGAAAAACACCAAAATAACGCAGACCAGCATGGCAAACCAGAACGGCCAGATGCCACGGAATATTGTATTTAATGGCACGCCCGGCGCAATACCTTTGACCACGAAAACATTGATGCCGACGGGCGGCGAGATCAAGCCCATTTCAAGCACGATTACCATCAACACACCAAACCAGATCATATCGACGCCAAGCGGTTCTATCACCGGCTGAATAAGCGGCACCGTCAACACCAGTATGGCAAAGCCGTCCATGAACATCCCAAGCACGATAAACAACGCCAAAAAGGCGATAACAACTTGGGTGCCGCTATACCCCTGGGCTTCGATCCACAGGGAAAAAGTAAACGTTATGCCGGTAAATCCAATGAACGTTTTGAATACAAAAGCACCAAACAGGATCATGAAAACGGTGCCGCTGGATTTCAAAGTATTTGTGAATACATCCACCAGGTTTTTCCAAGTCAGTTTGCGCCGCAACGCTGTGACTAAAACGGCAAGAAAAGCACCGACACCCGCCGCTTCAACAGCCGAAAACACGCCTGCATATATGCCACCAATTGTCAGGCCGATTATGCCGGTTATCGCACCAGCGCGTCGCGCTGCCCGAAATCGGGCGCTTAATGTTTCGGGCTGGGCTAGTCGAGGTGCTTTGGACGGGTCGCGGGTTACAACGATCCAAATCGCGATGATAAACAGTATTGTTAGCAATAGACCTGGGAATACACCGGCCATGAACAAACGGCCGATGCTTTCCTCTGTCAGAATGGCATAGATAACAAAGCCAGCTGAAGGCGGAATTAGAATGCCCAATGTACCGCCTGCAGCGATAGCACCGGTTGCAAGGCCATTGTCATATTTATATCGCTGCATTTCGGGCAGCGCCACGCGCCCCATCGTTACTGCAGCCGCTAGGGATGATCCGGAAAGCGCCGAAAACCCGGCGCATCCGACAACGGTGGCCGAGGCAAGCCCACCCTTCATATGGCCCAACCAGGCGTTCGCCGCGTCATAAAGATCGCGGCTCATGCCGGATACACCTGCCAGATTTCCCATCAGCACGAACAGCGGGATGATCGTTAATGGAAAATTTGAGGCCTCGTTGTAGATTTCGCCGGCCAGTATCGGCAATGCGGCTTGCGGCCGGATCAGGTAGATGCCGATTGTACCAACCATCATCATCGTAATGCCAATTGGCATCCGAATGAACAACAGCACGAATAACGTTGCAAAACCCAATATCGCGACTGTTGAACCGTCCATCAATCCTCGATCTTATTCGGGTCTTCGCCGTTAAAATGAATAATGCCGACCAAAAACTGTACCAGCATATTCAGCGAATAGATGGTCATCGCGGCTGCCAACAAATAGTAAAACGGGCGATGTTCAATACCAAAATTATTGGTAATGCAGGCTTTTTCTATCCCACATGCGCGGGTGATCAGCGCATAGACCGCCAATGCGGACACCCCCACGGTCAGCAGTCGCATCAGCGCGTCGGTATACCGGGTGACATTTCGGCCAAAGAAATATCCGATTATGTTGACGCTAACGTGACTGCCATGCCTGGCCCCGTAAGCCACAGATGCGCCAGCGACCACAACCAGTGTAACAACGGATAAATCCTCGATCCCAAAAATCGGATTATTTAAGCCGTATCGCCAGGTAACGGCCACGACGACAATAAGCAATAGACCGCACATACCCAGTGCCCCAATCACGGCAAACAGCCCGGCCATCCGACCGAGCCAATTGTCTGCCAAGGTCAAAACCCTGGGCGTGTGGTTTTTCACAGACTACTGGCCTGCCATCATCATCATGATGTCACCAACTGTGGACGAACCCGCAGCGCTGCCTTTTGCGGTTTCAAGCGCCCCGGCAACCGCGGCAAGCCATCGGGCTTTTTCGTCATCAGACAGGTCGATGATTTCCACACCTGCTTCGGCGGCCAGTTTCATGCCGCCACCGGCAGCCTTGTCGTAGAACGTGCCACCAGCACGTGACAGGGCGTCATCAGATGCCGCATCAATCCAACCACGTTCTTCTTCACTAAAGCCGTTATATACGTCCAGGTTCATCAGCAGCACGAACGCCGAACCTGATCCTGGGAACCAAGTTGTGATGTAGTTTGCCGGTTCCTGTAACTTGAAAGATCTGATGGCTGACGGACCAATAGCAATGACGTCAATCACCCCATTTGTCAGGTTCTGGTTAATTACCGTTACAGGTTGTGCCACCGCAGATGCGCCCAGGGCCTCGACAATTGGCAAATCCGATTTATTCGTCACCCGGATCTTAAGACCTGCCAAATCTTCGAGCGTGCGAATTGGTTTGTCTTTGGTGATCAACACGGGTGGCGCATTTGCCCAGATTGCCAGCAGCTTGGCGTTGTATTCAGTCGCGAGCGTTTCCCGGGCGTTCAGCAACGCTTCGGTGCAGGCTGATGCGCTCTCGCACACACCTGGCAAACCAACAACTTGTGTCATCGGAAATACGTCGCCGGTGTAACCGGGCAGCGTGAAAACGATATCCGCAACCCCGTCTAGCAAAATCGCATACTGTTTTGGTGGCACAGAATTTAGCGCACCGCCCGGAAATTGTTGCACCGTCATCGTGCCGCCGGATAGTTCTGCCAATTTTTCGGCAAAGGGCGTAAATACCGCATTGTTCATCGGGTGTTTTGGACTCATGAAATAAGCCAGGCTAAGTTCCTTTGCAGACGCGGCCCCCGCCAGTGTAAATGCCGCTATGGCCGCAATTGATAAAAATCGTTTCATTTGTTTAGTTCCTCCCAATTTTGTTATTCGTTAGCGCAGCGATCCCGCACTACCGCTAATTGTGTGATATTCTTGAAATTGGATTACGCCTTCATATCCCAAGTTTCGTCCAATCCCTGAATTTTTGAAACCGCCAAATGGTCCTCGACTATCCTGCGCGGTTGGCCCGTGCGCGTTTAGGTAGGTATAGCCTGCTTCAAGTTGTTTCGCCAAAACCACCGCGCGGTCTAGGTCTGTCGTCCAAACTGACGAGCAAAGACCAAATTCGCTGTTGTTCGCTTTTCGCACGGCGTCGGCTTCTGTATCAAACGGCATGATCGGCAGGGCAGGGGCAAATTGTTCCTGCTGCACGATATCCAGTGTCTCATCAGGGTCAAAAACCAAAGTTGGTTTCTGAAAATACCCATCCTGATACAATTTTTCGTCCGGGACCTGACCACATTCTTTGACATCAGCCCCAGCAGCGCGGGCCTGTTCGATCATGCCACGAACTTTTTTCAACTGCTTTGCGTTGTTAACCGGACCCATGTTGGTGGTTTCCAGCAACCCATCGCCAATGTTCATTTTCTCACACATGGCCGTCAGGCCATCAACAACTTCGTCATATCTTGACCGATGCACATACAGTCGTTTCAGGGCCATACAAATCTGTCCCGATGACATGAATGTGCCCATATACATCCGCATGAATGCCGCCTGATCCAGATCAGCGTCCTGGCAGATAATGGCGGCGTCGTTGCCGCCCAATTCAAGTGTGGTCGTGGTCAGATTGCGGGCTGCCATTCTCATCACATGACGACCGACATCAATGGATCCCGTAAAATTTACGAACCGGACAAGCGGATGGGTGACCAGCGCGTCCCCGATTTCAGAGGCCGAACCGGTCACGACGTTGACAACGCCAGGCGGCAGCAATTCGGCTATTTTCATCAGCGTCAGGCTGGGTGCTAACGCCGAATTATGACTAGGCTTTACGACCACTGTGTTACCGGCCACCAGCGCCTGTGGCAGTTTCGCCCCCAGAATTGACAGCGGCCAATTCCACGGCACGATCAGGGCAGCAACCCCCCGCGGCTGGCGCGTGATAATGGTATCAAAGGGTGGTCCCGGTATACGCTCGTCCTGCGCCAATCGGTCGGCATATGACGCGCTTAGACGAAACCGATCGCCAAGGCGCGACAGCTCTAGATGGGTTTCCTTCAATATTTTTCCGTGTTCACGGCAAAATAATCTGGAACGATACGCAACGTCCACTTCATCCGCGACAAGATGGTCAGCAATTTTTACCAGATACTCGGCGCGTTCCTGATAGCTACGCGCGGACCAATCCGGAAATGCGGCATGGGCCGCCTTTACGGCGCTGTCGATGTCATCGGCATTTGCCGCAGCCGCATGACCGACCAATTCAGATGGCCGCGCCGGGTTGTTAATTTCGTAGGTTCGGTTCGCCGCCGCCGCGCGACTTTCTCCGTTGATAAACAAGTCAGTCGTGATCGGGCGATCAGCGTATTCCATATCTGGTGCCTTCTCCCAATATTCATCAACTTCGCCCAATAAGTGACGCGTTGCCCCTTATTGCGACGAATCGTAATAAACTGGACCAATGGTCCATTTATTGGAATATACTGTGCATATCCGATTGATGACAGTATTAATTGATTTGTGAATTGCGCCGAATATGACCTGTATCGCAACACTAGGCGAAACAGGGCTAAACGACTGCGACTCTTGAATTTGTGGACTGGGAAATCTGGCAAGGCGTGCAAATGAACAATATCGCTAAACATTGGATTGACGGGCGCTGGCTGGCGCAGGGCGAGCTTCATCAAACTCGCGCAGTATATACTGGGCTGGATTATGGTCAGTTTCACAAAGGCGACGGCGCGCTTGCCAACCAGGCCATTTCTGCGGCCCGACGCGCGTTCGAACAAACCGTTTGGGCGCATTCACCCCGATTGCGGGCCCAAGTATTGCTGGAATTAGCAACCACGATCGATGCCCGCAAAGATGAAATTGCCAACTGCATAACGGTCGAGAACGGGAAAATACTGGCGCATAGTTTTCACGAAACCAACGCTGCTGTTAGTGAAGCACGATATTACGGCGGGCTTGCGCGCGCGATATTTGGGCGGGTGACAGAAATTGACGAGGGCAAACAATCAATTTTGGCGCAGGAACCCATTGGTGTTGCGGCAATTATTGTGCCTTGGAATGCGCCATCTACATTGCTTATTCGATCACTTGGCCCCGCACTGGCCGCTGGTTGTACGGTGGTCATTAAAGGCGCGCCACAGACCAGCAGTGTAAACAGAATTTTTGCAGAATGCCTGGCCGCGTGCCCGTCGCTACCCGCCGGTGTTGTCAATATTATCCACGGCGATATAGAAGTCGCCCAGGTGCTGACCAGCCATGTCGATGTGGATGTTGTCAGTTTCACAGGGTCTAGCGCGACCGGCAAAAAGATCATGGCGACAGGTGCCAAGACATTGAAACGCCTGTCGCTGGAACTTGGCGGCAAAGCACCGGCAATTGTATTTTCAGACGCCGACGTTGATTTGGCGGTGCGTGAAGTGACGAACGGTTTGATCCCACATGCGGGCCAAATGTGCACGGCAATTGCCAGAATTTTGGTGGCAGATGAGATTTGGCAAACGTTTGTTCCGCAACTTGTAGAGGCGCTAAAAGGAATAACCGTAGGCGACCCGCATTCTATCGAAACCCGAATGGGTCCATTGTTTGATACCATTGGGGCGCAACGGTATTTAAGCGACCAAAAGGATGCAGCATTGGTTGGCGATCCCATCCTAGATGGCGAAGTCGTGACCGGGCATCCGCTAGAAAACGTCGTAAAACCAGCGCTGTACGAGATTGAGGACCGCGATCACCGGCTTGTCCAAACCGAGTTATTTTCACCGATCGGCATGCTGGAAAGGTTTTCGTCCGAACAAGAAGCTGTGCAAAACGCTAACGCCACGCGCTATGGCTTGGCCGCCAGTGTGTTTACCCAAGACCATTCGCGCGCGCGCCGGGTAGCACGTTCACTAAAATCCGGAACAGTTTGGATCAATTGCCATAACCGACTGTTTGCCGAGGCTGAAACGGGTGGTTTCCGCGAAAGCGGATTGGGCCGATTGCACGGGCTAGAAGGATTGTCAGATTTCATGGAAACCAAACATATCTACGCCGAATTTGGCCGCACCCCGGTCGCGCCCTAATGCAGCGCCTTAAGGATGGAATTGCGATCGTAACCGGTGGTGCCAAAGGCTTGGGCCGCGAATTTTCGGGGGCTCTGGCAGGCGAGGGTGCAAAGGTGGTGATCGCTGATATCGCGGACGATCAGGGTTTTGCCACGGAAATTGGCGGCGCGTTCATTTCCGCTGACATTTCCGACCCGCAATCCGCGCGATCCGTTGTTGAACGATGCCGCAAAAAATTCGGACCACCCAATATTTTGGTAAATAACGCAGCAATTTATGCCCAGTTGGACATGCAAAGATACGACCAAATATCGCCGGACCTGTGGGACCAGGTTATGGCCGTGAACGTCAAGGGTGCGTTTAATATGGTCCAGGCCGCAGCCCCACAGATGGAAGCCGTAGGGCGGGGAAAAATTATCAATGTAACGTCGGGCACGGTCTATAAAGGCATGCCAAATATGCTGCATTACATTGCTTCCAAAGGCGCGCTGACGGCGATGACTCGCGCGCTGTCTCGCGAACTGGGACCGCAGGGAATTTGCGTGAATTCATTGGCCCCCGGGCTGACACTAAGCAGCAGTGTATTGGAAAATCAGGGGCGGTTAGATCAGGCCCAGGCAAAAGTTGTTGCCTCGCGCGCGATCCCGCGCGCTGCCCATCCACAGGACTTGTTAGGCGCTTTGATTTTTCTGGCATCGTCCGAAAGTGACTTTGTCACCGGGCAAACTTTGGTGGTTGATGGTGGGTCGGTGAACACGTGACGTGGTTTACAAATCCAGCACAATACGGCCATCTTTTTGCGCCGCGCGAACAACATAGAATAATCTGATCGGCTTTTTGCGCCGTGCTAAGCACGTAATCGCGGTGTTCAATATCGCCTTTCAAATACCGGGTAGAACACGCGCCGCACAGTCCATCAGAACATTTTGTGTCGATGGCCACACCAACATCAGCCAACGCTTCGGTAATCGATTTGTCGGTGGATATTGGTATGATTTTACCTGACGAGGCCAGTTCAACCTCAAACCGATGATTTACCCAATCGTCATCTTCGGGAACGGAAAAATATTCACGGTGCATCGCGTCAGTTGGCCAGCCAAATTTTTGCGCCGCGTCAAAAACCGCGTCCATAAATCCGGCAGGACCACAGGTATATACATGGTCGCTAGTTTCGTAGGCATTTAGAACGGTTGCGATGTCTAACCGGTTTTCATCGCTGAAATGAAAATGAACGCGGTCGCGCCAAGGCACAGTTTCCAATTCGGTTATAAATGCAGCCTGCGCCCGTGTACGGGCTTTGTAATACAGTTAAAAATCGGCATCGGCGCGCGCCAAACTGTTGCCCATAGCAATCAGTGGCGTGATCCCAATGCCGCCCGCTAGCAGCAGGTGTTTTCCGGATGTTTCGGCGATTGGAAAATGGTTTCTAGGTTGTGACACCACCACTGCTGCGCCGGGTTCAAGCAGCTGATGAATTTTGCGCGACCCACCGCGCCCGGGTTCTTCGCGCAAAACGCCAATCAGGAAACTTGCGCGATCTGTCGGGTCGCCGGCCAATGAAAAATGCCGAATGTACTGCGGTGACACGGTAACATCTACATGTGCGCCCGCGCTAAATGCCGGTAGATCGGATCCGTCTTGGGCGACTATTTCAAACAAATCAATTTTACCATCGGCCGAACTTTGCGATCGCCGCGCAATTTTGGCGACAATGACAGGCGGGGTTTCTGACAGTGGTTTAGGCGCAGCAACCAGGCCTTCGGTCTGTCCCGACGCAAGTTTTGCATGATACTGGCTGGGCGACATCGCGTCTTCATAGGCTTTTATCCCGGCCTCTCGGTCAAGCGGGCTGGGCATTGGCAAGGGTGGCGGTGCTTGGTCGATCGGATACATCGCCAAAGTCTGATCTTCGCGTTTCAATTTGATGTGTGTGTTCAGTCCCCGGCTGTGGGTTTTTTCAGCGCCCACGATCTTGCCGGACTTGTTCCGCGCGACGTCCCACCACCATTTCTTAACGGGGTTAATGGTGCCACGGTTGAAAATGTCGTCCAGCTTTGCGATCCATTTTGCGGCCCTGGGCATGCGCATGGCGACCCAGCGGAACGGTTCTTCGATGACCAGACCTTCCAGGTTCCAGGGACAGGTTTTCATGCAACGACCGCACATCGCACCACCCAGATTTGTGGTGCGATACTACGTGCATTTACCCGAGTCGGCCTTCCAAATTTCATAGCCGTTGAACATGACCTTATCGCCCGCCGTAATTGAACCGGACGGACATTCGCGGGCGCATTTGTTGCAAGAGTTGCAAAAGTTTTGCAGCCCGAAATCGATTGGCATGTCCGGCGTCATCGGGAAATCGGTGGTCAGGATACCGGTTTTCAGCCGTGGGCCTAAAAACGGGTTCAAAATTGTATCCCCGATACGGCTGATTTCACCAAGACCTGCCAATAATACCAAAGGCGTTTGGATCACGTCACTGTCAGCCGCACTGTGGCAGGTAGCACTAAAGCCCAAGTTTCTAAGGTGCTGACCGACAACACCGCACACAAGGGCGGCCCGCATATAGGTGCGCATGGACTGAGCCGACGAAATCCAATCATCGCCGCTGGCCCCCGCCATCGTTTCAAAACCCTGATCGATCATGACGGCCACGGCGTTTGGATGCGCGACCTCCATTTCGCTGCCATCTTGGCGGTGGGAATACCAAACCCAGGGCGGTGCCCTTGAAACGCCCGCGATATCGGCACCCAAAAAATGCATGCATGCCTTGATGGTGTCGGCGTTCGCAGCTGGGTCATCAAGGCCGGTTACCTGGTCTTTCGCAGGCTCGCCCCGCTGCAGTAGCGAATAAACATTCAGCGCTGAGCGCAGTGCACCGGCCAAGGGGGCCTTGGTGACGGAAAACCCGTCTTTTGATGCCTCCATCGCTGGCTTTCCCAAATCCCCGAACGCTGCCCTTAGAAACATTTCGCTGGATTTTGGAACGCGGGGCACCCGATCTTCATCAATAAAACTGGTGGGTTTTTCGACCCGTTTTAGCCGTTCAGTCGGATAACGGCTGTATCTGTAGGGGCGACCGGTCATGTCGACCAAATTGCGTGGGTTTTTTTGCGATGACCAACCAACCCACCAGCCGGGGCCTTTTGCGCGCAGTATGTCTAGGCCAGTTTGCATTCGTAACGGTTGGTCTGGTGCCAATTCTAGCGATGTGGTGACCACGGCCAGTTCGAAACCGTCGCCAATGAACGGGTTTGATATGCCATCGTCGCCGGTGGTTGCCAGACCCGATGATACCGCGGCGCGGTGCAGATTAATGTTGCTGGTGGTTGCCGAATGGCTGCGCGCATCAAAGCCCAATATTCGTAGATAACTTGCCAATGCGACCGCAGATTCAGCAGACCGGACGGCGGCCTTCCAGGGCTGCAAGCCGTGGATCCAGTCACACCCGGGTTCTGCAACCGTGGCTTCACGTGAATAGCCGTTCGCGATGACAATCATATGGGTATGATGGCTGACTGGTTGGCTTGCGAGGTGCTTGGCCTGCTCAATTTGTTTGATCACAGCGTGCGGGTTGAACCGAAGCCGAAGTTTTTCTTCTGAGGTCTCAAATGAGAGGTCATCAAGCATTGGATGAACATGGGGCTGTTCCAAAAGATGCTCGGCAGATAATTGCGATATTCCAACCAGCGACGCGTCCAGGAAATACCCGGCAGATTTCAAATGTTTGGACCGTTCGGCAGGGTCGGCGGGAATTTCCGCGATGGAACTTGCGGTTTCGCCGGCG
>CAXMPY010000010.1:0-26919 GCA_964195275.1 uncultured Paracoccaceae bacterium | reverse complement strand
GACAACGGAACTTTACGGACCGGGATATGATGCGATCTGGCGGTCGATTTACGACCGTTTTGGGTTGGACTTCGAAAGTTCTATCGACACCGCACAGCCAAAAGAATATTGGCGCCGCTATTTGTATTTTAACGCCCGGTGGTTCTGTTTTCGGTGTCCCCATGAATTTGGTGAACGGTATTTGGAATATGCGCTTGAAATCAGGCGTGAACCCGGAAACGAGCTGGCGGCCCAAACGCTGGATCCGTGGCTGGATCAGGTGGCTTTGCCGTTGGTCATCCATTCGTTGGGCGGTGGCCGAAATGCGCTGCCCACGGGCCATTTGGACAGGCAATCAAGTTGTCACTATCGAGCATTTCCACTGCTTTATGCACGCGAAGACGATGCCACGGTATCGATAATGCAAGAGGTAACCGCCCCCAATAAATTGAAAATGGTTCTAAAGGCCTATGAGCCGATCAAGCGGTATGTCTATCAGGGTCGCGGTCAGTATCAGGGTCGCGGTCAGAAAGTGCGCGACATGTTTGACCGCGAAAACCTGCCGCTGCGCGAACAGAAGATCCGGAACCAGATCAGAAAAGCCGGGTTTGGATGCGGTAGCTGATTTTTCGGCGAAATATCGGTGCCTGGAGCGGGGGTTTTTTGTGAAAAATGATTAGAGGGGCGTGCGCACTATGGATCGATTTGGTAAACGATAACGATTGAGGCGCTGATCGATATTTCGCCTTGGGCAATCGGCACCGGCGATGACATCGCCATTTCGCGCGCCATTACTGGTCTGCCAGGTGAGTTTGAACTTTCGTTGATTTCCAAGATCGACCCAAGCGAAATGCCGGCAGCATCAGCATACAGCGCGGCCTTACGCCCGGCATCTTTTACCGCATCGATACGGGCGGTATTTAGAGCCGGAACAGGGTCTTGCAACCCAAAGCTAAGGCCGTGAAACTGGGTGGCACCGGCCTGGACAACAGTGTCCAGTATGGCGCCCAAACGGGCTAGATCGCGCACCCTGATCGTGACCTGATTGCTGGCAGAATAGCCAACGATCGTCGGGTTAGTAGCATTGCCCGAATTGCGGTTATTCCAAATCGGGGAAAGCGACAAGCCGCTGGTTTGAATGTCTTTTGCGGCCAGGCCTTCCTGTGCGAGTACTGCCAGCATCGCTGACGTATCGACGGAATTGCCATTCAAGGCCGCCGCCGCAGTTTTCGCTTGGGTGGTTACCCCCATGCTGATCGTAGCCATATCTGGCACGCTGTTTACGCTGCCCTGCCCGGTTACAGTTATGCGCCCGCCATCCTGTGAAAATGCCGGCGCCGCCGCAAACCAAATAGACAAAACGATAATCCCGTAAATTTTCATGATGATCTTTCCTGATGCGTCACCGCAAGGTGACGAGATCTGTCAGTATTTAGCAAGCGGTAAGGCGCGTGAGCCTCTTTTCCTCGGCAATTTCCTGCTATAGTCTTGGCTGGTGGGCGCTATACGCCTGTTGATGCTGTGATTGTGATAGACCCGTCTGATGAAGCCAAATTTCGCCCTAAATCTCAGCCATGACGGCCTAAGTCTTTTGCGGCGAGCCAAAGCAGGGTGGCAGGTTATCGGCCGCGTCGCGCTAGATGATGCTGAAATGTCCACCAAACTGGGGTACTTGCGTAAAACGGCTGCTGAATTGGCGGGCGGGCAGTTGGCTTCAAAGCTGGTGATCCCAAACTCTGAAATATTGTATCACACGATACAGGCTTTGGGCGAAAACGATGCGGATCGTGAAAAGGCGGTGGCGCGGGCATTGGAAGGCTGCACGCCTTACGCGGTCGACGATCTGGTATTTGATTGGGCAGATGCAGGCGACGGGATGGCCCTTGTCGCGGCTGTGGCGCGTGACACCTTGGATGAAGCTGAAAGTTTCGCGGTAGAACATCGGTTTAACCCGGTATCTTTTGTTGCCATCCCCGACGAGGGTGATTTCGTTGGCGAGCCGGATTTTGGCCTGACCGGTCTAAGCGCATCAATCCTGCCCAATGGTGAATCCATAGAAAACGATCCGGGCCCGATTGTCATCGTTGGCGACCACGACCCTGATACCGGCCCGCAACCACCCGATCTGGACCTGACAGAAGCCAGCGTTGAAGATATTGCCGATGCAGTGCTTGCCTTGTCCGAGCTTGGGCAAGACAGCCCAACCAATGAAATGTCAGACCAGGCCGCGCAAGCGGGCCAACATGATGGTTTTGGGGAATTCAGCACCAATCGCGACGATTTGGCTGATACGGACGAAACATCGCCGGATCTACACCACGTAAAACCGCGTTTTGCGCTATATCCTGACAAACATGAAACGCCAGCGGATGCCCATCCGCCCGCTGACAAAACCGCGCCGCCCCAGATCACACCTATGCCGGTTACATCGCCCGACGTGGTAAGTGAAGATGCACAGGTTCCGCCCGATACAGACGAGCTTGCCAAAACCGAGCAGCCTGAACCACCAGTAGCCGCCGAAGCGCAATCAACATCAGCACCCCGGCCAGCCAAATCGGACAGGCTGGTCGCCAGACCGCCAAATCGTAAACCTACTGGCACCCTGTCTGCATTTGACAAAGCAACACGCGACACCGGATCGCCCAAAAAATTGCTGGTTGGGCTGTCGTTTGGGTTTGGACTGGCCGCAGCCGTTTTGCTGGCGGTCGTGATGGCCAGCGTATTTTTTGACCGGCCATTTTCCTCTTCAAGATTGTGGAGCGGGTTCAGTGGTTCGGACGTTCGGCTTGCACCAGAATCCCTGACCGCGCCACAGATTGTGGCCACGACGATTGAACCCTTGGCACGCCCTGATCAATCGCAAACTGACGGGGCGGGCCAAGCAACTGAAGCCGCTGTGGCGGTGTCGCCAATTGGGCAACAGACTGCCGCATTGGTGTCTGATCATCTATCCGCCGAAGACAGGCAGACGCTGGGGGAAAGCGAACTGGCCGAAAGTGAACCACTACAACCTTTGCTTGGAGAAATTACCAGACAGGAAGCGATTGTGATTGAGGCTTCGACCGGTGTTTGGGTGTTGGCACCGGTGCCGCCCGTGGAACTGGACCCAGAACAGCTGGATGACTTTTATGTGGCGTCGATAGATCCCGTTGTTGTTGGCCATGACCCGGTGGTGTTGCCAGATCATTCCGGCGCGCGTATCGATTTTCGCCTTAGTGAATTTCATTCCCCTGCCCCGGCAGGCACTGTTTTTGATCTAGACGAACGAGGATTTGTTCGCGCGACCCGTGATGGCGCGATATCGCCGGATGGTGTGCGGGTGTTTCTAGGTTCGCCTGCGGTTCGGCCGATTTTAAGGCAGTTCAGTACGGTAACAACCGAAATAGTGGCCGACGCGGCGAAATTGCCGACCAAAATTCGACCCACCCTGCGGCCTGCAAACTTGAAAGAAACAAACGAACGCGCGCAATTGGGTGGGCTAACCAGATTGGAACTTAGCGCGATCCGGCCCATCACGCGGCCGCCGTCGCCACAGGATGCGAGTCCAAATATTGACCTGACGCCAACCGATCTGGCGGTTGTCAGTTCTGTTCGCCCAACCATGCGCTCTGGAAATTTTGCAAGCGTGGTGGCTAATGCGCGTGCAGCCCAGACCGCTGCCGCAGTGGTTGAAACGGCGGCCGTTGTCGCTGTCCCCAAAGTGCCAACAATTCCGACAACGGCGTCGGTGGCGCGTGAAGCAACAATCGTCAATGCCATCAACCTAAGCCAGGTAAATCTGATCGGTGTTTACGGATCGTCTGGCACCCGCCGTGCGCTGGTTCGGCTTAAGAACGGTCGTTATGTAAAAGTTCAAATCGGCGATCGGCTAGATGGCGGCAAAGTTGCGGCAATCGAAGGCGATAAACTGCAATATATCAAGGGTGGCCGGATGCTAACATTGGACATCGCTTCTTAGCATTGAACCCGGGCCATTTCGACGCCCTAGACAGTTACCCTACATTCAGAACGCCGCGTTCAATTTGATCCCGTTCAATGCTTTCAAACAAGGCGCGAAAATTGCCTTCGCCAAATCCATCGTCACCTTTGCGCTGAATAAACTCAAAGAATATCGGACCAACAACCGTTTTTGAAAAAATTTGCAACAGAATGCGGGTTTCGCCGCCGTCAACAACACCTTCGCCGTCGATTAGAACACCATGTTTCATCATTTTGTCCAGCGGTTCAGTATGGTCAACAACCCGGGTTTTGGACAATTCATAATAGGCCTTGGGCGGTGGTGGCATAAATTTAATGCCCTGCGCTGCGATGGCATCTGTGGCGGCATACAGATCATGGCTGCCCACCGCGATATGTTGAATGCCTTCGCCTTTATAGCGTTTTAGGTATTCTACAATCTGCCCCTTTTCACCCCGATCCTCGTTGATCGGAATGCGAATACGACCGCAGGGCGACGTCAGCGCACGGCTAAGCAAACCGGTGAATTTGCCTTCGATATCAAAAAACCGGATTTCTTTGAAGTTGAACAGATCAGTATAGAACGCGAACCAAAGGTCCATATTACCTTTGTGGACATTGTGGGTCAGGTGATCGAGATAATAGAACCCGACACCTGTGGGGTGGGTTTTGGCAATCCAGTTAAATTCTTCGTTATAGGGGTTCGCCTCGTAATACTTGTCTATGAAATAGATCAGCGAGCCCCCAATGCCGACAATTGCTGGAACATTCATGCATTTGTCATCACCGGTATAGGGTTCGGCGCCTTTGGCCACCGCATGTTCAAAGGCCTGATTGGCATCAAACACCCGCCACCCCATCGAAGGGGCGCAGGGCCCGTGTTCTGTGACGAAGCGCGCGGCAAATGACGCAGGCTCGGCATTCAAAATGTAGGTAATATCGCCCTGCTGCCAAATTTCGATGTTTTTCGATTTATGGTTGGCCGTGTGCACATACCCCATACGCGTGAATAATTCACGCAAGTCCTGCGGGTTTTCATGGGCAAACTCTACAAATTCAAAACCATCCGTGCCCGCCGGGTTTTCTGCGGTAACTTTGGATTTTGGGGCATCATGTGGAAACGGACCCATTGGAAATCTCCTGATATGGTTGGTTCATGCATTATTACAGCAAGTGCGGCACCCATTTTGCGCAAATTTCAGCAATAATCGCGTTTGATTTGCGTAAATTATGCAGATAGGTTTAATTTACTGTAAAAAGGCCGCGTCATGAAACTGGATCAAACAGATTGTCGATTGCTGGAGGCGCTGCAAAAAGATGCTCACCTGACCAGTCAGCAGCTTGGTGAACTGTTGAACCTGTCGCCCAGCCAGGCCGGACGACGGCGGCAGCGGCTTGAGGCGGATGGCTATATTTCAAGATACAGCGCCCAGCTGTGCCCGGAACATCTGGGGCTAAATGTGCAGGCTTTTGTGCAGGTGCAAATGGCCAGCCACGACCCGGATGATGTGGCAATTTTCGCGCGCAAAGTCGAAACATTACCCAATATCATCAGCGCCTGGACGCTAACGGGCGATTCCGACTATCTGCTGCGGGTATATTGTGAGAACCTGACCGAACTAAACCGGCTGATCCACGAGATTCTGCTGCCAATACCGTCGGTCGCGCGTGTGCAAAGTCAGATTGTAATGGACCAACTAAAGGCCGACGCGCCTTTGCCAACATAAGGTACTAAGCAAATGGAAAATTTTCTGTTTCAGGCGTCGATCTATTTGGTGGCCGCGGTGGTGGCTGTTCCGGTGGCCAAACAACTGGGGTTGGGTTCAGTGTTGGGCTATTTGATGGCCGGTATAATCATCGGGCCAATAACAGGGTTGGTGGGTTCAGAAACCCAAGATCTACAGCATTTCGCGGAATTTGGTGTGGTGATGATGCTGTTTCTGGTGGGGCTGGAACTGGAACCGGCTGCCCTGTGGGGCATGCGGCACCGATTGATCGGGCTGGGTGGATTGCAGATCGGTTTGACGACCGGCGCGATCATGGCAGGGGGTATGTTTTTGGGCTTGCCCCTGAACATCGCGCTTGCCGTTGGATTGACTTTTTCATTAAGTTCGACAGCTATCGTATTGCAAACATTAAACGAAAAGGGATTGATGGGTACAAATGGCGGCCGGTCGGCGTTTTCTGTGTTGCTGAGCCAAGACATTGGCGTAATCCCTATGTTGGCCCTTGTTCCGCTGCTGGCAATTTCGGGTATGAACAGCGGATCCCATGGCGCAGACGCTGAACATGCCGCTGAAACCACGATGTCGCTGGTCGAAGGTTTGCCAGGTTGGGGTGTAACGCTGGTGACCATCGGTGCCGTCGCTGCCGTGATCTTGGGTGGTATTTATCTGACCCGACCGCTGTTCAGGTTTATCCATTCGGCCCGCCTGCGAGAGCTGTATACAGCCGTAGCACTTTTGATCGTGGTGGGCATCGCCAGCTTGATGATCCTTGTCGGGCTTTCACCGGCTTTGGGGACATTTCTGGCAGGTGTTGTGCTGGCGAACTCTGAATTTCGCCACGAGCTTGAGGCCGATATCGAACCCTTCAAGGGGCTGCTGCTTGGTCTGTTCTTTATAACAGTTGGCGCGGGCATAAATTTCGCGCTGCTGTTCGGTGATTTCGTAAATATCGTTGGTTTAACGGTTGCGGTTATGGCCACCAAGGGACTGGTTTTGTTATGCTTGGCCCAGGTTTTCAAAATTCGCGGGCGGGATCGTTGGTTGTTTACCCTTGGGTTGGCCCAGGCCGGTGAATTCGGCTTTGTGATGCTGTCATTCACGGTGCAGCAAGACGTAATTCCGCGCGAACTATCGGAAACGTTGCTGCTGGTTGTTGCGCTGTCGATGTTACTGACGCCGCTATTGTTTATCGCCTATGATCAAATGTCAAAACGCTTTACCGAAGAGGGCGTCTTTCAAGAAGCCGATGACATAGAATCACAAGGTAAAGTCATCATTGCCGGTGTCGGCCGGTTCGGGCAGGTGATTGCCCGGATGTTGCAAGGCAGTGGATTTTCATCGACCGTTCTTGACCACGATCTAGAGATTATCAACATCCTGCGTAAATTCGGGTTTACGGTGTTTTTCGGCGATCCAACCCGCCCTGATCTGTTGCATTCTGCCGGCCTGATGGAGGCGGACGTGCTGGTCGTTGCTGTGGATGAACCAGATGCCGCGATCGCGCTTGTCAAATTGGCCCGTCGCGAGCGCCCCGATTTACATATCGTCGCCCGCGCTAAGGGTCGGGACGATGTATACAAGCTGTATCGTGCCGGTGCTAATGACATCGTGCGTGAAATGTTTGACAGCTCGTTGCGCGCCGGTCGTTACACGCTAGAGGCGCTAGGCCTAAGCGAGTACGATGCCCATATGTTGGAACGCGCCTATTATGACCTTGATCGAACGTTGCTGCGCGATATGGCAGATGTCTGGGACCCCGACGTTCCCAACCACGAAAATGAAGCACTGGTTGCCAAAGCAAAAGAACTAAGTTCTGATTTTATGCTCCAGATGTCGACGATGATTGAAAAACGCCACGCCGAAGAGGCCGAGGTTAAAAGCAAGGCCTAACCGGCAGCGACGCCGGCTTCGGCAAAGGTGGACATGCCGGAATGGCAGGCAATTGCGCCTTTTAGCACGCCAATCGCCAAGGCCGCGCCCGTACCTTCGCCCAACCGCATGCCCAGGTTTAACAGGGGTTCTTTACCGATTTTTTGTAACAGGGCGGCGTGGGCACCTTCTGCCGATACATGCCCGGCCACAGCGTGATCTAAGGCACCGGATTGGGCCATTTCCAGCGTGACCGCCGCAGCGGTGCAGATAAAACCATCTAATATTACGGGAATGTTCAAGTCCCGCGCCCGCGCTATCGCCCCTGCCATCGCCACCAGTTCACGCCCGCCCAAACAGCGTAAGATTTGCAGCGGGTCGCGGCTTGGGTTCGCCGCCAAAGCCTGCGCTACAACCTGTGTTTTCAGGGCCAACCCGGCGTCATCAATGCCGGTTCCCCGCCCGGTCCAATCACCCGCAGCACCACCAAATAGTGCTGCCGAGATTGCCGCCGCTGACGTGGTGTTGCCGATGCCCATTTCACCGGTGACCAAAAGGTCGGCGTCTTCGTCTACTGCTTGCCAGCCTGTATTTAGCGCGGTGACAAATTCAGCCTCTGACATCGCCGGACCCTGGCTAAAGTCGGCGGTCGGTTGGTCAAGGTTTAAGGCGTGCACGTGCAATGTGGCACCAAATGCTTTGGCAAGCTGGTTTATCGCAGCGCCACCATCGTCAAAATTCGCCACCATCTGGGCTGTAACCTCGGCAGGAAACGCTGAAATACCACGGGCTGTGACGCCGTGATTGCCAGCAAATACAACGATCTGCGGATTTTGCAGAACCGGGCGCGCCTCGCCTCGCCATCCCGCATACCAGATCGCCAAATCTTCAAGTCGTCCTAACGCACCGGGTGGCTTGGTCAGTTGTGCGTTTCGGTCGCACGCCGCGCTGATCGCGCCTGTGTCTGGGCCAGAAAACCCAACAAGTTTACGGCGAAAATCGGAAAGATTGGCGATGCTGGTCATTTTCAGTCGTCCCGTTGAATGTGTTTGGACATCTCTGTATCCAAGTCAGACGATCTGCAAGAACGAATGGGCCCAAAAAATGCGCAAAAACGACCGAGCAGGCATGCAAGTTGCGGATCTGGGCGAAGCGATTGGGCTGCTAACCCGAATGCCGATTACCAGCGATGGCGCGCGGGGCGCTAAGGCGGCCTGGGCCTGGCCAGTTGTCGGGGCCCTGGTCGGGTTTTTGGCGGCAGCGGGCGCCGGTATCGTGCTGCTGCTGGGGTTCTCAGAATGGATCGCGTCCGGTGTGGCGTTGGCAGTGTTGATCATCCTGACCGGTGCCATGCACGAAGATGGTCTGGCCGACTGCGCCGATGGTTTTTGGGGTGCGTACGACCCCGAAACCCGTCTGAATATCATGGCGGACAGTCGCATCGGGACCTATGGCATGATCGCGCTGATCCTGTCGCTGATGTTGCGTTGGTCATTGATCGATGCGGTTTTCACCGCAGGCTATTTGTTTGGCCCCCTGATTGTGGCCGCGGCGCTATCCCGCGTACCGATGGTGGTGCTAATGCAATGGCTACCACCAGCACGCGAAAGTGGGTTGTCGGCCCGTGTCGGCCGCCCAACCCAAGATACCTTAATTCTGTCTGGTGCCGCGGCGCTGTTGATCGCGCTATTGTTCGTTGGATTTGCCGCAGTACCCGCCGCACTGGCTGCTGCCGGTATTTGCTGGGGCATCATGTGGGTGGCCCGGGCAAAAATAGGTGGGCAAACCGGCGATGTTTTAGGTGCCAGCCAACAAATCGCCGAAATTGGCGTGTTGGCAGCGCTGGTGATATTGGTCACCTAGGCCGATCAAGTCATCGCACAGAGCGCGCCGCCATTTGCGTCAAGCAGCAACCCGAGACATCAGCACACCGTCGATATCACGCTGCGCGTCAATCTCTTCTGAACCGGCCACAGCCGCCACTTCACGTGTTAGGCGTTCTAGGGCGGCCTCATAAAGTTGACGTTCGGAATAGCTTTGTTCGCGCTGTTCATCTGTACGATGCAAATCGCGCACCACTTCGGCAATCGAAATCAGATCACCCGAGTTAATTTTCTGTTCGTATTCCTGGGCACGACGTGACCACATTGCGCGCTTGACCTTGGCTTTACCGCGCAACGTGCGCATGGCGTGGCTGACAACATCAGGCGACGACAGGCTGCGCATGCCCACTTCGATCGCTTTATCGGTTGGCACCCGCAAGGTCATTTTGTCTTTTTCAAACGAAATTACAAAAAGTTCCAGCTTATGCCCGGCGACTTCCTGTTCTTCAATATTGACCACTTTGCCAACACCGTGGGACGGGTAAACCACAAACTCGTTCGGGTGAAAATCATATGTCTTTGACTTGCTCATTCAGCATGTATCCTTATCTGGAATTCTGGATTTTTCGCGAAAAAATCACCGCAAGGGGCTTTATCCACCCCCGGGTGCATATTGATTGACGCGATTTTTATGTTGCTGGGCAAAGATTTGCCCGAATTTGGCGAATTCTCCGATATTTTGTTCACGGGTAATATATCATAAAATCAGGCCCATTTAAAGGCGGGTGATTATGGCCGGCTTTCTGACCGGAAAAGCACTGGCGTGCGTTGGGTTGTTTAACCACCCTCGCCCGGTTTCTCAGAAAAATAATTCTCAAGTTTTCCGGCTTCGCCATCCCGTTCATCGGCGTCTGGCGGCGGGTCTTTCTTAGTGATGATCACGGGCCACATTTCGGAATATTTGCGGTTAAATTCGACCCATTTATCGGTTTCTGGTTCGGTATCGGGCCGGATTGCATCGACCGGGCATTCCGGTTCGCAAACGCCACAATCAATGCATTCATCCGGGTGGATCACCAACATGTTTTCACCTTCGTAAAAACAGTCCACTGGGCAGACTTCTACACAATCGGTGTATTTGCAGGCAATGCAGGCATCGTTGACAATATAGGTCATGGGTCGTTCCGAATTAAAGCTTCAGCGCTACCTAGTGCAGGCGTTGCGATCAATCAAGCATCTCACGGCGCGGAAAATCCGGCGCCCGGCGTTCTTTTTTGGTTGGGCGGCGATTTGCGATGCGTTTGGGTTTGGGTGGGGTTGTTTCTGGTACTGGCGTCAGGTCATGGTACAGCATCTGCGCCTCGGTCGCAGGACCACGTCGTGTGCCCAATGCGACAATTCGGGCAACACGAATGGTGTCAGATTGCGGGAAGGTCAGTGTGTCGCCGATTTTGACCAATGCCGCAGATTTTAAAATTTTTTCGGAATTTACCCGTACCCGCCCGGCGGCAACCAGTTTCGTCGCCAATCCGCGGGTTTTGAAAAAGCGCGCGAACCATAACCAACGGTCAACCCGGATGCTGCCAGGAATATCGCCCAATCAGATTTTGTCCTTTAGCCCCATCAGGGCCGCCGCAAACGGATTGTCGGGGTCTATTACGTCCTTTTTTGCCGGTCGTGCGGCAAAGGATTTCGGTTTATCATCCCGAGGTGGGCGCTTCCCCTTAGGGTTTGGTTTCTGGCGTTTACCCTGTGGTTTCGGGCGGTTTTGTGGTGCGGGCCGTTCCGGGCGCTGGCCACCCCATCGGAACGTATAGAAAACCTCGGGTTCGGGTCCTGTTTCAGGCTTGGTGGCTTCGGCAGTTTCAGGCTTGGCCGTATCAGCGCCGCCTGTTGTATCCGGCGCGTTTTCTGATTTTTCAGTCTCGTCAGATTTTTCTTTGGTAATTTCGTCTGAATATTCGGCAGCTACTTTGGCAAGGATTTCACCGGGTTTATCGTCAACGACGACGGCTTTGACTTTTTCACGTTCGCCTTTTTCGCCCTTATACCCCAAGCCTGTCATCAAGTCGGCAAACTGTTCCAGCGTCATGCCAGTGATCGACAACATATCCGGGTTGCATTCAAAACCCGCCCGGCTGTCTTGTACGCGCAACATGTCGGCCAGACGTTCCAGCATATCAATGCGGATCGCCCGTTCGCCAGCCTGTCGATATCCAGATTTGGTGTGAAACCCTTTTGGGGCGCCTTTAGCGGATGGAATTGTCACCAGACCGGGCGGTGGACTTTCCGGAAATTCTGATAGGCCATTGGCCAGGGCCCATAAAATCAGCCGCAACCGTGTCGGTGCGGGTTTCAGCAATGCAGGCATAAAAATTGTGAACTGCCCAAACCGAATGCCATGTTTGCGCAGGGTTGCGCGCGCGTCCTGGTCAAGTTCCTTAACGTCGGCCGCCACAGCATCGCGCGGGATCACCCCCAATGCTTCGGACATTTGAAACGCAAAACCCTTGGCAAGCCCAGTCAGTGTTTCATCGCGGTTCATGTCAAACATGGGTTCAAACAGCATTGCCACCTTGCGATCAATGAAATGCTGCAATCGGCGCTGCACTTTGGCGGCAACATCTGCCCCGGCTTCTTCGTCGACAAACGCTTGGACAACAGGTTTTAGCGCATCGGCGCCGGCAACAAGTTTACCAACGGCGTTTTCGCCCCACATCAGGCCACCTTGTTCGGTGTAGTCAATTTCGGAATCAGGTGCGTTGTAAAACCGATCGGCACGAAGATGAAATTCAGGTTTTAACGATGCAAGACTAGCAGCGCGCAGCGTTTTCGCCTCTGCGGGGGTGGCACCGGGATCCTGGGTAAACCGAAATCCTTCAAGGCGACCAACAAACTGGCCTTCTACTGTTACATCACCACTATCACTTACGTCAGCCACCAGGCTCTCCTTTTGTTTCAACCGGCGAAGCAGAACAGATGTCCGCCGATCGACAAATTTTAGTGTCAGCGCGCCATGCAGCGCATCAGACAGGCGATCTTCTACAGCGCGAGTCGCCCCGCGCCAATGATTTTCGTCATCCAGCCAACCTTTACGCTGCGCAACATAGGTCCAGGTGCGAATATAGGCCAATCTCTTGGATATGGCATCAATGTCGCCATCCGGGCGATCAATGCGCGTAAGCTGGGCCGCCAGCCAGTCATCCGGCACACGGCCAAATTCATGCAAAAACCCGTGGAGTTTTGCCAACAATCCCGCGTGTTCACCCCGCGAGATCCCGCGAAAGTCAGGAATTCGGCAAATATCCCACAATTGCTGTACATCTTGGGCACCAGAAATCCGCGCTGCCACTTCTGGGAATTCGGCCAATGCTTTCAGGGCAAGCAAATCGTCTGCATCGCGGGTTCGGGTTAACCAGGCGTCGTTCGGCGTGGCTTCCAATGAAGCGACAAGTTTTGGGACTGATCCAAAATCAAGTGATGCGTTGCGCCATTGTAATTTCTGGATCGGCCTGAACCGATGGTCGGTGATTGCCTGCGCTACTTCTTCGTCCAGTTTCCCGGCCTCGCCAGTGGTGCCAAATGTGCCCGGTTGCAGATAGCGCCCGGCACGCCCAGCAATTTGTGCCAGTTCATTGGGGGCAAGTGGCCGCATGCGACGGCCATCAAATTTAGTCAGCGCTGAAAAAGCGACATGGCTGATATCAAGGTTCAACCCCATCCCAATGGCATCCGTGGCCACCAGATAATCAACATCACCGTTCTGATATAATTCAACCTGCGCATTGCGGGTGCGTGGGCTTAGTGCGCCCATCACCACCGCCACACCGCCCTTTTGACGGCGCAGTAATTCGCCAATGGCATATACATTTTCAACCGAAAAACCGACAATAGCACTGCGCGCAGGGATCCGACTTGTCTTTTTCGAACCTGTATAGGTCAGTTCTGAATACCGGTCGCGGAACATAAATCCGGCATCCGGGACAAGTTCGCCAATGGATTTTTTCATCGTATCAGAGCCCAAGAACAGCGTTTCGTGCAAGCCACGGGCATGCAACAAGCGGTCTGTGAAAACATGCCCACGTTCGGGATCAGCACAAAGTTGAATTTCATCCACCGCCAGAAAATCTGCGCCGATACCGACAGGCATCGCTTCGACCGTTGAAACCCAGTATTGCGCGCGGGGCGGCACGATGCGTTCTTCACCCGTTACCAGCGCCACAACGGACGGGCCACGCAGGCCAACGATTTTGTCATAAACTTCGCGGGCCAACAGGCGCAATGGCAGGCCGATAACCCCGGCCTTGTGCCCCAACATTCTTTCGATTGCGTAATGGGTTTTGCCAGTATTGGTTGGCCCCAACACGGCCGTTATGGTGGCGTTTTCGCGCATGTTCAGCCCCTAAAGGCTGGTACCGCCAACCTTTTCTTCCAGACGAAGAATTCTATCTTCTATGCCTTGGCTACGGGGATGTATAGCTTGCAATTCGCGGTAGGCTTTTAGCGCATCTTCATCAAGTTCTAGCTGTTCAAGGATCATGCCCAACCCCGACAAAGCCCCAAAATGGCGTGGGTTAAGCACCAGAACACGCTGAATATCTTCCACCGACGGGCCATATAACCCGGCCTGAAAATAGGCAGTGGCGCGGGCATTCCAGCCTTCTGCGAAATCCGGTGCATGGTCGGTCAAGGCGGTCAGATGTTCTATCGCCACATCATTTGCGCCAGCCGCCATCGCGTCGCGACCCCGCTCAAGCAACAAATCCATTGCTGCCGACCCCGAATGGGACCATTCGCGCCAAATATCTTGCACAACACGTTCCCAATCGGGGTTGTCAGTGTCGGCCAATTCGACGAAAAGTTGGTCCAAACGTTCGGTTTGGGCAGCAGCAGGCGCCAAAAGCAAAACAGATAGGCAAAATGCCGCTACAGTAGATTTGAGAATGCGGAATAATACGGTCATAACAGAATCAATTCTAACGCCATTGGCGAAAAAATCGACCGGCACGTGGTCACAATTTAGGGAACTAGAAACATGAGTGGCATTATTGACGGCGCTGTAAAGGCGCTGAACGAAAAAATTGACGGTGGTTTTGATGGCGTGGCCAAGTTTACCATCCAGGACGAAGGCGATATTATTATCGACGCTGAGGGCGCACGTGCCGGTGACGGTGAGGCAGAAGTGACGCTTAGTGCCGATGCTGATACCTTTCAGGCGATCCTTTCAGGTGAACTGAATGCGACATCCGCCTTTATGACCGGGAAACTGACCGTTGACGGCGATATGGGTAAGGCCATGCAACTGGGCAGTGCGCTGACCTGATCCATGCAAAAAGCCCCGTTATTTAATGATATCGCCCAAGGTCCTATAAATGGTGCTGCCTATTGGATAAAAGCCGCTGATGGTGTGCGGCTGCGCGTGGCCTATTGGCCCGGTGGCGATAAAGGCACAATATTTCTTTTCCCTGGGCGTACTGAATTTATCGAAAAATATGGCCGTGCTGTGTCTGATATGACGGCCCTGGGGTACCATGTTCTGGTGATTGACTGGCGCGGCCAGGGCATGTCTGATCGGCAAATCGATGACCCGCTGTTGGGCCATGTCGAAAAATTCTCTGATTATCAGCTGGATGTTGCGGCAATGGTTAACGCAGCTGACGAACTAGGCTGCCCGCGACCACGGTTTCTGATGGCCCATTCGATGGGGGGCTGCATTGGTTTGCGCGCCCTGCACGAAGGAATGCCGGTCAAAGCCGTTGCTTTCAGCGCGCCGATGTGGGGAATGTTGGTGGCCCCCGCCATTCGCCCGTTTGCCGCCCCACTGACCCAAGCAATGACAAAGTTCGGCAAGGGCAAAATGCGTGCACCGGGTACCGATGCCCAAACCTACGTGTCGATCGCGCCGTTTGAGGGAAATACATTGACTTCTGATCCGGCCATGTACGCCTATATGCAGCACCAAGCCAAAACCCACCCGGAAATGACCAATAGCGGGCCGACGGTAAACTGGGTTCAACAGGCGTTTCAGGAAACCAGCGCGATGAAGAAAATGACACCGCCGAATTACCCGGTGCTGACATTTATTGGCAGCAATGAACGGATAGTGGATTCAGCTGTCACGCGCGCGATTATGGGCCGTTGGAAACGCGGCATCCTGAAAGTAGTTGATGGCGCCGAACACGAGGTGATTATGGAAATTCCAAAAATCCGCGCGGCCTTTTTTGCCGCGGCGGATGCGTTGTTCTTCAACAATTCACGCTAGACAATCAAGGGCCGCCGCGGGTACGCGACGGCCTTGGAAAGCATCTTGATGGCACGTTTTCCAAGGATTTCCTGAACATGAAGCGCATCAGACAAACTTTCTAAGCTAACTATATCACAAATTGCTGAAAACGCGAAATCGCGGCCAGATGTAATTGAAGGTTGCGACGATTTTCTTGGCGATCGCAAATATAGCCATTATTTTGGCGCGGCCTTTAATTGGTTGACGACAGCAGCGCTTGAGGCGATCCAGTCTTGTTCTGATGCCACAAACCAGACATTCACCCCAAAATGTTGCCACTGGCGCGCCTTTTCAACGTTGGAAACATAGGTGACAAATCCCTTACCGTGATGTTGAGTTGCCGCCCCGACAGTTTTGAAGGCCGTCATTAATTCTGCGGATTCCATGTCCGTTTTACCATAGCCAACAGACAGGTCTGCCGGGCCCACAAACAGTGCATCAATCCCCTGAACAGCCGCTATATCGTTGGCGGCATCTACGCCCTCGGGTTCTTCTATTTGGGCCAGTACAACGGTCTCGCGTTTTGACTGGGCCAGCAAATCTGCCAGATTTTTGCCGCGGTATCCGGCCCAACGGGTGCCGCCATGCATGCCGCGGCCGCCATGCCCAAAATGCGCTGCTTTGACAATCCGTCGCGCCTTTTCAACATCGGTTACGTGGGGTGCCACGATGCCGACGGCGCCAGCGTCCAGCGCTTGGGATATGTTTGCGGGCGCATCCGATACAACACGCACCACCGCCGGAAAATCAAGCGCGCGGGCGACCGCCATGCAGCCGTCCAGGCGGGCCTGATCAAACGGCCCATGTTCGGCGTCAAAACACACAAAGTCCAAACCACTAGCGGCCAGAATTTCAACAATTTCAGGCGCGGGTGTTCTTAAAAAAGTGCCCACCAGTTGATCATGCGCCAACAATCTACTGCGAAAAGTTTTGGTTTTCATGCCGATCCCCCTGATTTTGTCCGGCACCCTAACTTTACCGCGACCTATTGCAAAGTGCAGGGTTGAAGAGATGCAACCCCAACGCCTATGTCATGGGCATAAAAGGATGAGGTTTTTCATGTCGCTTAAGCTGCCAACACCGGTATTTGATGCCAACCCAAAAGGTGCCAACGAACTTGGTCCTTTGCCAGACTGGAATTTTGACGATCTTTACACAGCAACAGACGCGCCCGAACTGAAACGCGATCTGAAATGGCTGGACAGTGCTTGCGCCAAATTTGCGGCTGATTATGAAGGCAAACTAGCCGGACTGAGCGCCGCAGAGATGCTGGAATGTTTGTTACGCGATGAAAAAATTTCGGGTATTGCCGGGCGCATAATGTCCTTTGCGGGCCTGCGGTATTATCAAAACACAACTGACGCAGACCGCGGAAAATTCATGTCCGATTGTCAGGATCAAATCACCCAATATTCAACGCCGCTGGTTTTCTTTTCGCTTGAAATTAACCGTATGGATGACGACAAATTAAACGCCCTGTTGGATGAAAATGCCGATTTGGCCCGGTACAAACCAGTATTTGATCGCATGCGGGCAATGCGCCCTTACCAGCTGTCGGACGAACTTGAAAAATTCCTGCACGACCAATCGGTTGTTGGGGCCAGCGCCTGGAATAGATTGTTTGACGAAACCATCGCCGCTCTGACGTTTGATATGGACGGCGAATCTATGAACCTTGAAAGTATCCTGAACTATCTGACCGAACATGACCGTGATAAACGCGAGGCAGCATCGCGCGAACTGGCCCGGGTTTTTGCCGATAATGCCAAACTGTTTACCCGCGTCCACAACACATTGGCCAAAGAAAAATCTGTCGAAGATATGTGGCGAAAGATGCCGACACCGCAAACCGGGCGACACCTGTCCAACCATGTGGAACCCGAAGTCGTTGAGGCATTGCGCAACGCCGTCGTTGCCGCCTACCCTCAGCTAAGCCATCGTTATTACGAACTAAAACGAAAATGGCTGGGTTTGGATGTTATGGAGGTTTGGGACAGAAATGCGCCCTTGCCGATGGAAGATACCACAGCTGTAACTTGGCAGGCGGCGCAGGATCTGGTGATCGAAGCCTACGCTGAATTTTCGCCGGATATGGCCGAAATTGCCAAACCGTTTTTTGACAAAGGCTGGATTGATGCTGGCGTAAAGCCCGGCAAAGCGCCCGGTGCTTTCGCCCACCCAACCGTCACCGATGTGCATCCTTACGTCATGCTGAATTACCTTGGAAAACCACGCGATGTAATGACTTTGGCGCACGAACTTGGGCACGGTGTGCATCAGGTGTTGGCGGCCGATCAGGGTGAACTTTTGGCGTCGACCCCGTTAACGCTGGCAGAAACAGCGTCGGTATTTGGTGAGATGTTAACCTTTCGAAAACTATTAAGTGGTGCCAAAACCCCGGATCAGCGCAAAGTTTTACTGGCCAACAAGGTCGAAGACATGATCAACACCGTTGTGCGCCAGATCGCGTTTTATGATTTTGAATGCAAATTGCACGCCGCCCGCGCCGAGGGCGAATTGACACCAGATGATATCAACGCGCTGTGGATGTCGGTACAAGGTGAAAGCCTGGGGCCAGCGTTTCAGTTTATGGATGGTTACGAAACCTTCTGGGCCTATATTCCGCATTTTGTGCATTCCCCGTTTTACGTCTACTCCTACGCGTTTGGCGATGGTTTGGTGAACGCGCTATATGCCGTCTACGAAGAGGGCGACGCAGATTTTCAGGATAAGTATTTTGACATGCTAAAGGCCGGTGGTTCTAAGCATCACAGTGAATTGCTGGCGCCGTTTGGTTTGGACGCATCTGATCCGAAATTTTGGGATAAGGGCCTGAGCATGATATCGGGGATGATTGATGAGCTTGAGGCGATGGAGGGGTGAACAGCCAACGTCAGATGGCCCTATCTGCCGCCTTGATCATATCGATCATCACCTGATTGCCACGCGAAAATTCCAAAGTGCACGCGAATGGCGCGCCATCTGTGACCGAGCGGTTAAAGGCTTCGACCATCAGCTTGTATTGGTTGACCTCGCCAAACCGTTCAAACCGGGATGTACCGTCAGCCAGGCGAATTTCAAGTTGTCCGTCACCGTAGCCATCCGGATTGAACGGTGCCAGCACCCGCAGCCACCCGTCAGAACCATGTAACACCATTTCCTGACGCAGCCCCATGCGCATGGAACAATAGAAATCCATGGTAAAATCGGGGAATTCGGCCATGATGTTTGCGCTGAGGTCAACGCCGTCTTGCCAGTCAATTTTTGATGTTACGCGGATCGGTTCGGCGCCCGTTGCAAAACGAGTGGTCACCACCGGGTAAACGCCAATATCAGGCAGTCCGCCGCCGCCGTGGGTTTGAGTGTTGCGAATATTGTCGGGATCGCCCGCGTTATTGTAGGTGAACACGCCGCTTACGTGCATCAATTTACCAATCTCACCACTGGCCAGTACGTCGCGCACCCGCGACCATTGCGGATGGTGCACCACCATAAATGCCTCGGCGGCGACCAAACCGGTCTGGTCGCGCAGGGCGATCAACCCGTCAATATCTTCGGCGCGCAACGAAATCGGTTTTTCGCACAAAACATGCTTGCCGGCGGCAAAGCACCGCTTGGACATCTCGATATGCATATCATGGGGCAACGGGATGTAGATTGCGTCGATATCCGGATCAGCCAGCAGGGCGTCGTAGCCATCATAGATTTTTAGGTCTGGATATTGGTGGGTGAATGGTTGCGCCTTGTCGGGCGTACGCGACGCCATCGCGGCCAACGTTCCGCCAGCCGCCAAATGAATGGCCGGGCACAGCTGGGTCTTGGCAATTAAAGCCGCGCCCATGACGCCCCAACGCACAGCACCCGCCATTGTTGTCCCCAAATGATTCCCGCCAATTTTAGCGAACTATTCGGCCGGAGACGCGCCTGTTTCTGTCCCGGAACGAGCCTTGGGCTAACCTAGCGCCATTTAGACCAGGGAAACGGCTTGTCTTCGGTGGCACCGGTTTGAAAACGCGCAACGTCGGCCAGCCAATCGGCCAGGTCGTCGCCAAAGCCCATCAGCAATGCGTTTTTTTCCTTCGTAAACAGCATCCACAGAAACTGAACAACAGCAACAACGGCCAAAACGGTTTCGGCCAGACCGAACAACAGGGCAAAAATCAGCATCATTAAACCGCGCATCCAGATGCCACTGGGCGCCTGCGGATTCATATCTTCGTCACCGTCATGCGGTTCCAGAACTTCGTCAAATTCATTCACATCGTTTGCCATTGTTGTCCCCTCTGGCCGTTCACTGCACAGGTTTTATACCTGTTCCAATATACCCTTTTCGCCCGCCAGTTCCTGCATTCTTTTTTGCAGCTTCTCAAACGCGCGTACTTCGATCTGGCGGATGCGTTCGCGGCTAACGCTATACTGTCCCGACAAAGTTTCCAATGTTACCGGTTCTTCTTCAAGCCGGCGCTGCATCAGAATGTCTTTTTCGCGGTCGTTCAGAACATCCATTGCCTGGGTCAACATGTCATGGCGGATGTCCATTTCATCCTTCTTCTCGTAATCCGCGGCCTGGTTCGCAGTTTCGTCTTCCAACCAATCTTGCCACTGGGTGCTGCTTTCACCATCTGAACCGACGGTCACATTCAGCGAAGCATCACCACCCGACAGACGGCCATTCATCGAGATGACTTCTTTTTCGGTCACCCCCAGATCGGTGGCGATACGCTTTACATTTTCCGGGCGCAGATCGCCGTCTTCGAACGCGCCAATGCGCGCCTTGGCTTTGCGCAGGTTGAAAAACAGCTTTTTCTGCGCACTTGTCGTGCCCAGTTTCACCAGTGACCAACTGCGCAGCACATATTCCTGAATGCTGGCCCGGATCCACCACATTGCATAGGTCGCTAAGCGAAACCCCTTTTCAGGGTCAAATTTCTTGACGGCCTGCATCAGGCCCACATTTGCTTCTGAAATCACCTCGGCCTGGGGCAAGCCATAGCCGCGATAGCCCATAGCGATTTTGGCGGCCAAACGCAGATGCGACGTAACCATCTGATGCGCAGCGCCGCTGTCTTGATGGTCCACCCATCGCTTGGCCAGCATGTATTCCTGTTCAGGTTCCAGCATCGGAAACTTGCGGATGTCCTGCATGTAACGGTTCAACCCCTGTTCGGGGGATGGTGCCGGTAGATTTTTAAGATTGCTCATATTTTATTGCCCCTTCTGCCCCAATGTTTCGAGGCTTAACATTACATAGGAAGGTTCTTCAACCTGTTCAAGTGTGCCGGTATCGGCAATTCGTTAAAAGTATATGAACACCGTGCAGGTGCCGCGCCAGTTAAGTTGCACGCCCTCACGCAGCCGTGCGAATTGTATCAAATCGCCAGTATTTCAATCAAGGCCGCCATATCTTGGGGCAGTGGTGCTTCAAACCGCATCGCGTCCCCGCTGACCGGATGCAAAAAGCCCAACACCTGAGCGTGTAACGCTTGCCTGGGAAAATCGGCAACCGCTTGTAAAGCCAGCGGATTCAGCGCCTTTTGCGCAACTTTACGACGCCCGCCATAGTTTTGATCACCGATCAACCCGTGGCCGACATGGGCCATATGTACCCGTATCTGGTGCGTGCGCCCGGTTTCCAGCCAACATTCCACCTGCGCTAGCACGCCGGGTTGACCGAACTGACCCACCGTCCGCACCCGTGTAACAGCGTGGCGCGCACCCTGAAACAGTACGGCTTGTTTTTGCCTGTCGTTTTTGTGGCGCGCCAGTTGGGTGGTGATCTTCATCACATTACCGGGTTCAAAATTCACCCCGCGTACCCCGCGCAGACGCGGATCTGCACCGTCCGGCACGCCGTAGACCAAGGCCGAGTATTTACGTTCGACACTGTGTTTTTCGAACTGGGCCGCCAGACCGTGATGGGCTGCATCAGATTTAGCAACGACCAGTAAACCACTGGTATCTTTGTCAATTCGGTGAACGATACCGGGGCGAAGTTCGCCACCAACTCCCGACAGGTGGCCATCAAAATGATGCAGCAGCGCATTTACCAGGGTGCCGCCCGGTGTTCCCGGCGCGGGATGTACCACCATGCCTGCTGGCTTGTTGATGACGATTAGATCAGCATCCTCGTGCAGGATGCTTAACGGAATGTCCTCGGCCACCATGTGGGTTTGCACCGGGGTCGGTACATGTACGGTGTATTCCTGTGCTGGCGCCACTTTGGACTTTTGATCGGTCACCGGTTGGCCATCCAACCAAACAGCCCCGTCACTAATCAGACGAACCAACCGAGAGCGCGAAAGTTCCGCCGCCTCTGGCACGTCGCGCGCCAGTGCCTTATCAAGGCGCCGGGGCGGGTTTGCCCCGATGGTGATCACAACCTTTAGGTCGGGCATGAACCAAATTCCCTTAACTGCGTCTGATGCCAAGAACCTGCGGTTCCTGCGATTGTTGGTAACGGTTCTAACGGCCACCATGATCATCGGCCTTCTAACCATCGTTGTCTTGCTTGTCATCCGTTTGGGGGCAGATACTGCAATCGTTCAGGTGCCCGACACAATCACCCTGCCGACCGGAGTACAGGCAACGGCGTTTACCCAGGGGCCAGATTGGTATGCAGTTGTGACCGATGGGGGCGAAATATTGATTTTCGACGCTGCAACAAACGAACTGCGACAAACGATCGACATTGAAAGTAACTAGATTTTTAGTCCTAGGATTTGATGGGTCGGTTCATCCGCTCGACCTGTTCATTCCTCCAGGGTGCCTGTATATTGTTGGTCGGTGTTCAATCCCAGTTACCTGACAGCGCAAGTCAAACATGTGGGTCATATATGTAGTTGTCGGTCTGTCATTGGTGCGTAGAGACAGTCATCCAGTGTCAAAAGAGTATACCGGCGCAGCCCAGATCAACCATCTACAAAAGCTCGCCAGTATCAATCGCCATCGGCCGTGCCACCTGCGCGAATAGCGGCCCGTCTGGCCCGGTAACTTGGCAACAGCACCAATCCAAGCGCGACGACCAACAGCCCCATCGTCATCGGACGTTGCAGGATAAACCCAACGCCATCGTATAATTGCATCGAGCGGGCAAAGTTGTCTTCCAGCATCGGGCCAAGGATAAAACCAATCAGCAAGGGCGCCAGCGGGTAGTCGGCGAACCGCAGGATGGTGGCGACCAGCCCCATGGCGACCAGGAGCAACAGCTCGGTCGCGTTGTTCTGCCCGATATAGGCGCCCATCAACGTGAAAAACAAAATGAATGGGATCAGGTAAGAACGCGGGACGGCCAGTATTTTTGCGATATAGGGGATCAAAGGCAGGTTCAGCACCAGCAGGACCAGATTTCCGATATACATGGAAATGATGACGCCCCAAAATATTTCGGGCTGGTCGATCATTAGCCGCGGACCAGGGGTTACGTTTAGCGCGATCAGCGCGCCCAACAGGATAGCGGTCGTGCCCGAACCCGGTATGCCCAGGGTTAGCAAAGGCACGAATGAACCGGTACAGGCAGCATTATTCGCAGTCTCAGGCGCCGCCAGCCCCTTGACCGAACCTTTGCCGAATTCTTTCTGTTCTTCCTTGGTGGCCAGGTTTCGTTCAACCGCATAGCCCAGAAATGACGCAATCGTGGCCCCGGCGCCGGGCAAAACCCCGATCAGAAAACCCTGGACCGATTGCCGTGCAATGACTGGCGCAATTTGTTTGGCTTCGTCACGGGTTATCCGAAGGTCCTTGATGTCGTCGCCAGATCCGTCAGTTTTGGATCGATTGGGGTCAAGCACAAGGTACATCGCTTCGGGCAAGGCAAACATCGCCATCGCCAAGGTGATAAAGCCGATGCCTGACTGAAGATCCAGAATACCGCCGGTAAAACGCGCGCCATTAAATAGCGTACTTTCGCCGACTGTCGCCAAAATTAGACCAAGTAGGGTCATCATCAGCGCTTTGCCAACCTGCCCGGTTCCGGCGAATGCGGCAATCGCAGAAAGACCCAGTACCATCATTGCGAAATATTCAGCCGAGTGGAACAGCAACGCGACGCTGGCCAGCATCGGTGCAAATATCATCAGCAGAATGGCGCCAACAGTACCGCCCATGAAGGAAGAAATAGCAGCAATCGTCAGCGCCTTGCCGGCTTTGCCAGATCGGGCCATTGGGAAACCGTCAAATGACGAGGCAACGGTCGAGGCCACACCGGGCGCGTTGATCAAGATTGACGATGTGGAACCGCCAAAAATTGCACCGTAATAGACCCCGGCCAACAGGATCAATGCCGCCGACGGATCACCCATTTTTATAGCAATCGGGATCATGATGGCGATGAGCGACATAGGGCCAAGACCTGGCAACATGCCGATAAAGGTGCCGATCAGACAGCCGGCCACAACGATCGCGATCATTTTGAAACTTAGAACAGTGTAAAGACCTGCCAGGATACCTTCAAGCATTGCTTATATCCCCATGAACCACGGAAATGGACGCAGAAAAATGCCCAAAACCTCTTGCACCAGATACCAGATCGAACCCGATGCAATTAATGCCACCGGGATCAGGATATACAGTTTTCGTTCCCCTAGAACGTAGCCACCCAAAAACAAAAATCCGGTTGTCGAGATCAAGAAACCGACCGGTCTAAGCGCCAGGGCATAGACCACCATCAGGCTCATTAAAAATATTGCATGACCCAGTTTGTATTTTCCCAGATTGCGGTAATCTATGTCGTCTTCACCGGGGCCATCTTTGTTGGATTTTGTGAATAACACGAGCAACGCTGTGCCGATGCCCAAGATTGCTAGCAATTTTGGCAGTGTGCTTGGCCAGATCGGATTGCGCTGCATGAACGGCGGCAGACCGTCATCCATTGTGAAAAATGCGGTGTATCCGTAGATTAGGCAGATAAGCAAAAAAATGACGGCGATCCAGCGATCTAGTGCCATGATTGCCCCCATTTAATGAAGCGTCTAAGTGGCCCCACCCCGGCTGCGGGATGGGGCCCGGATTTGTTTTACAGGAACCCAAGCTTGCGCATCAGATCACCGATAACTGTTTCCTGGGCTTCCAGGAAACTGGTGAAATCATCGCCGCTGTTGTGGATGTTAACCCAGCCATTGGCCGCGCGCACTTCTTCCCACTCGGGGGTGTCGTACATCGCTTCAATCGCCGACTGGTAGGCCGCCAACTTTTCTGCCGACAGACCTGGCGTACCAAAGAACCCACGCCAGTTGACAAATGTCATGTCAATGCCCTGCTCCATCATCGTCATGGCGTCTGGTGATGCGGACACTCGGTCATCCGACGTCACACCGATGATTTTTACTTCGCCAGCTTGCGATAGTGCCACAGCCTCGGAAAACCCGGTCGATAGGGCCGAGATCTCGCCTGACAGCAGCGCTGCCATAGCCTTGCCACCAGCATCGTAGGGGATGTATTTCACCGCGGTGGCATCTGCGCCCGCGGCTTCCATCACCATCGCTGCAACGATATGATCCATACCGCCAGGAACCGAACCGCCGCCAATGGCAACCGCATTCGGATCGGCATTATAAGCAGACATTAAATCAGCCATCGTGTTGTGCGGGCTGTCTTTGCCCACAACCACGGCAGCATAGTCACCGATTGTACCAGCAACCATTGTTAGGTCGCGGAAACTTTGCGGGAACACACCGGTTAACGAGCGGATCACAATTGGCGTTGAATTCACCATTAATGTGCCTTCATTGCTGTCGGCGTTTTCGATCATATAAGCGATCGCCTTACCGCCGCCGCCGCCTGACATGTTCTCAAATGACGCCGACCCGACCAGGCCAGCAGCCGTAAGCGCGGCACCTGTACCGCGGGCAGTTCCGTCCCAGCCGCCGCCAGCGCCGCCTGGTATCAAAAAGTGAATGCTGTCGACCATTTCTTGGGCAACTGCCGCAGAACCCGCAAATAGTGCGCTTGCTGCCGTCGCGGCTATCACGACGCGACGTGTTATGTTGAATATTGTCATATGTCTCTCCCTGAACAAACAGGACTGACCGAACTTGGATCCAGCCCCTTGGCGACAGTATGCCTATTTAAGCTGACACGAACCTGTCATGGGACAAAGAATGTCTAAGGATCTATCTTCCGAAGGGTTTTCTGCGGGTTGAAAACAATACAATTTCCAGCGGTGATGTAAAACCGCGGCGACCGCAAGATGGGCACCGGACCGGTTTGTCCGAAGCATTGACACGACGCGGACGATTAGATGCAATGCGCCTTACGATTTGATTTTACTTGATATTATGCTGCCAGTGGGCGATGGCCGCGAACATTTATAACCGCGCAATCAGTAGAACCCACGGACGCCGATTTTAGCAGTTGCAGCCCGAAGCTGGGTGCCTGACAAGCTACATTTTCTGGTTCAGAGTCCGATGGCAATACTGCTGAATCAGCTGATTTTTGCCAGCCAGAGGCGCGATGCCGCACCATTTTGGGGCCGTCGGGGCAGATCGGCGCGGTGCACAGCTGATTCGCTGATTTCGTGGTTTTTGAGACTGCCGCATCAGTTTGGTTCGTCCTCAGGCGGCTACTGGTAACAATGCCTTTGGGTTTTCACCAAGGTAAAGCCAGCCAATCATTGTGCCCGAAAGGGTTGGTGGAATGTCTGGCTAATCGTGAAGTTATTTAATCGGTTTTTCGTGCTGAAAGTTCGACCATTTTCAAGCAAAGTTCCGTGGCAATCGCCATGTCCTGCACAGATATCCATTCAAGTGGCCCGTGGATGTTCTGCATACCGGTAAAAATGTTAGGCGTTGGCACCCCCATTTCAGTCAGTCGCGAACCATCGGTACCGCCACGGATTGGTTCAGAAACCGTTTTGATCCCCAAACTTTCAGCGGCCTCGCGCGCCAACTCAACGGGCGTCATGTCTGTTTCCAGCCAATAGCGCATATTGCGGTATTGCGGTCGGATCGAACAGGTGATCTTTGCCCGTGGCTCGGTAGCTTGCACCGTGGCACAGACCTGCTTCACCAGTTCACCCTTGGCCGCAAGCGCGTCACGTTCAAAATCGCGCAGAATCAACTTGATGGTCATTTCCGCCGCGCCACCATTCATGTCAGTGGCATGGATGAAACCCGTCCGATCATCAGTGACTTCGGGCGTCATCGTCGCTTGGGGCAGAGTTGCGATAATTTTGGTCGCAATGTGGATCGCATTAACCATCTTGTCCTTCGCCAGCCCAGGATGAATGGAAACACCGGTTATTTTGATCTCTGCCGCATCCGCCGAGAAACTTTCAAACTCGATTTCA